>CAYJLP010000179.1:0-5061 GCA_964371115.1 uncultured Akkermansia sp.
TTCTTTCGCGGCGGGGTGTGGAGTCTGCCTGCGTGGATCACAGGTACGAGTCCTGCAGCATGTTGAGTATATCCTTCTTCGTCAACTTCGTCGACATGTCCCCCCCCTCCAGCAGCGAGTCCGAGAGGCTTTTCTTGTTGCGATGCATCTCCAAAATACGCTCCTCGATGGTCTGCGAGGCGATGATCTTGTAGATGGTCACAGGTCGCGTCTGCCCCATGCGGTGCGAGCGGTCCGACGCCTGATCCTCGATCGCAGGGTTCCACCACGGGTCGAGATGGATCACGTAGTCCGCCGCCGTGAGGTTCAATCCCGTGCCCCCCGCTTTCAAGCTGATGAGAAAGAGTGGTGCATCCCCCTGCTGGTACTCCTCGACCAGTTGTGCTCGTTGCTTGATCGGTGTCTGCCCATCGAGGTAGAGGTAGGGGATTTTTAGCGTATCAAGCAGTTTCTTCGCCTGCGCCAGAAAGGAGGTGAATTGGCTAAAGACGAGCGCGCGGTGTTTGTTCTCGATGAGTTCCCCGACGATTTCCATCAGGCTGTCGAGTTTCGCCGAGCTGGGCAATGAAAAACTTTCATCAATGAGTCGCGGGTGGCACGCCGCCTGTCGTAGTTTCGTGATCTCTGCCAGTGTCTGGATGGGGTTGAGCTCCCCGTGCTCGATGCTGCTGATGGCATGCTGGCGGATGTTCTCATAGATGGCGCGCTCTGCCGCCGAGAGCTCGACGTAGTGGACGATCTCGGTCTTGGAGGGGAGCTCGTCGAGGACTTCGCTCTTCGTACGCCTCAGGAGGAAGGGCTGGAGCATGCGCTTGAGCTGCTGCTGCTTTGCCCGGTCTTTGTCTTTCTCAATGGGGCTGATGTAGCGTTCGTTGAATTGGTCAAAGCTGCCGAGTAGCCCTGGGTTGGTGAAGTTAAAGAGGTTCCAGATCTCGCCGAGGTGGTTCTGCACGGGGGTGCCGGTGAGCGCGATGCGGAAGTCGCCTTGCAGCTCCATGGCTATTTTCGAGCTCTTCGTATCGCGGTTCTTGATGTTGTGCGCCTCATCGAGTAGTAGGACGTTCCACGTGCGGGCATGCAGGAGCTCGCCGATGCGGGGGAGTAGTCCGTAGGTGGTGATGACGATGTCGTGCTTGCCCGCCTGCTGGATGATGTCTTCTCGCTGCTCGATGCTCTCGTGGAGCAGGTGGCAGCGGAGGCTGGGGGCGAAGCGCGCGATCTCGTTGCGCCAGTTGTGCATGATGGAGGCGGGCGCGACGATGAGCGACGCGCCTTTCTTCGCCCTATCGAGGAGTACGGCGATGGATTGCACACTCTTGCCTAGCCCCATGTCGTCGGCGAGGCAGGCGCCCGCTCCCCATGCGGCGAGGCGGCTGAGCCATTCGTAGCCCTCGACTTGGTAGTCGCGTAGGGTGGCGGTGAGGGTGCTGGGGATGTCGATGTTGAGGCGGTAGGCTTTCTGGACGCGCTGTTGGAGGTCTTTGTATTGCTTGTCCGCGCTGATGGTGGCGCCTCCCTGCTCGAGGTCGGAGAGGAGGCTGCTGCGGTATTGGGAGATTTGGAGCTCGCCTTTTTTGTCTGGGGTGAGGGTGTTGTCGAGCTCGGCGAGTTTTTTACGCAGCTCGTCGCTGAGCGCGAGGAATTCTCCCTGCTCGAGCTCGACGAAGCGTCCCTGATGGGCGCGGCTGCGCTGGAGGAGCTCGGCAAAGCTGAGGCGTAGTTCTTCGTCCACTTCGACCTCTCCGTCTATCTTGAACCACTCACCGCGTCCACGTGCCGAGAGGCGCATCTGGCCAAAGCCGACGTTGCCGCGTATCTTGAGCTGCGAGCCCTTTGGCCATTCGATGCGCAGGATGTCTCCCATGCCTTGGAGCTGCTCGAGGAGCTCTAGGCAGTCGTAGAGTTCGTCGTAGAAGTGGACGTCCTCGATGCTCTTGTCCTTCGCGACGTCGCGGAGGATTTTTCTGACCTTGGTGACGTTGCGCTGCTCGGCTTTGAGCTGTCGCTTGACGGCGAGCTGTCCCTTGTCATCGGTGACGAGGCAGGTCTCGGTGCCCGCTCCGGCCTTGAAGTAGGGGGGATGCTCCTCGCGGGGCTTGGCAAAGAGCTCGACTTTCACGCCCTCGGCCATGGGCAGGATCTGGACGGTGATGCGTGCGCTGCCTTTCTCCTGTCGGATGTTCTCATTCTGTGCGATGAGGTCGGAGTGGACGGGGATGAGATTCGCGATGCTGTTGATGAGCTCGGTGAGCTGGGTTTGCGCGTCGCGCGGGTAGCTACTCTGCTCGGAGAAGAGCTTGAGGATGTCGCGCTGGATGGGGGTGAGCTCGAATACCTTGATGAGTACGTCGCTCTCACGCTTCACGAGTAGGGTGTCGGCGCTCTCCAGCGGGACGTTGCTTGCGATCTTGAAGCCACGCGCGGTTTTCTTGACCTCGAGGTAGGGGCTGTCTTTTTGCACCTGCACGGAGATGTCGGGGTTGCTCTCGAGATAGATATGGGGGTGGTCGACGAGCGCGGCAAAGCTCTCGGCATTGCTCAGCGTCAGTGTCATCCAGGTTCTGCTCTGGGTGAAGCTGCGCGCGACGGCGATGTCGGTGGCTGTCATGCCCTCGATCTCCTCCTCCATGAAGCGAGCCATGGAGACGGTGCGCCCCTTTGTCCAGCTGATGCCGCCGTTCTTGCTCTTTTGCAGGATGGGGGTGAGCTCGAGTCTCTTGTCGACGTGGTAGATGAAGCGGCTCTGCTGGACGAGTGTGGCACCCTGCTTGCTATCGGGGCGGCGCACGACTTGGGTCTCGACGAGCTGGTTGATGCTGTTGAGATGGCGTTGCCATGCCTCGACCTTGACGACTTTCTGGAGCAGGGGGCTGAGCTGGAGCTGCTGCGCGAGCTTGTCCTGCTGGTCATGCAGCGCGGCGATGCCTGTGCTAGCCTCCAGCTGGAGTAGTGCCCATGCGTGCTGCTCCATGAGCTCGACTGCGCGCGCGACCTTGCTGTCGGGTAGCTCGGTGAGCTGGTAGTGCTGGCTCACCATGACCATCAGGACGAAGTCGAGCTCGGAGAGATAGTCCGCGTGCGAGATGAGGGCATCCTGATATTGCTTTAGCTCTTTCTTCTGGTCATAGCTATGGTAGAGCAGGAGGCGGGAGGCGGGGTGCTCGAGGTCGAGGCGTTCAGAATAATAGGTGAGGATTTTTTTGATTCTATTCTCGGAGCTTTTTTTCGCATCACTGCTCAGCGCGATGTGGTACATCAGCGCAAAGAAGGAGCTGCGCGGGGACTCATGCGGGATGTCGACATAGGTGTAGCTATGATAGAGCTTCTTTTCCATGCTGCGCCCACGGACATAGTGGGTGATGGCCTTGGTGGTCTCTCCTTGGTATTGCAGGCTCAGTGCTTTGATGTAATAGGAGTAGACCGAGTGCTCGCACAGCTCGATGGCGTCGGCGCCGATGAGTCCTTTGCGCAGCAGCATTGAAAGCCAGTAGGAGATGGGCTCGACAAGTGAGCGTGCATGGGAGAGGAGTTTCTTGCTCTTGGCGATGGCTTGGACTGTTCTTGCGACTTCTTGTTGCGCGGCTTGCCCCAATTTCTCCGTAATAAAGGCCAAGTGATGGAGTACAAAGGCCGTGTATTCGCTAGGGAGATGATTGAGCAGGATGAACCACTTTTTCGTGCAGAGGATGAAGCAAAAGGTGGTGACAAAGTTGGCGTCGCTGGGAAAGGATCGGTAGAGCTGTGTCGAGAGTGTCCTATCTCCGCGCCCCCAGTTGTAGAGTAGATTGCGGGCTGCTTCTAGCCCACTATAGCTGTAGCTACTACTCTCGACATAGCGACTGAACTCCTTGTACTCTTTGGGCGATAGAGGCTGGAAGTAGTGTGAATAATGCAGCCAAGGGAGTCGATATTGCTGATTTGAGGGGCTAGAGCCCATCGGGACGAGTCTTGCGTCCTCGACGAGCTCATCAAGGAGCTGCCCCGCGAGCTTTTTTGTCCAGCCTTTCGCTTGGCACGCTTTGCTGATGGTGTAGCGCTCCAGAGGTATCAAGTTGTGCGCGCAGAGACGCAGAATGTACCCTTTGACCTCTTCGTGCTGCTCCGCTTTCATCGCATTGATCTCCTTGAAATAATCCATGATGTCTAGGGTGATTCTATCAATTTTCCCCTGTGAAGTCAATGCGTATCCCGCGGTGCAAGGTGCACCGCGTCGTGACTCTGGTAGCAGCCTATCGTGAGTTACTACCAGAGTGCGGCTGAGGTTTTATTTGTACGCCTTCATCAGGCGCTGTACGTAGCGCTCCATCTCGGGGAGGTGCTCGCGGATGCTGGAGGCGAGTTTGAACTGATTGCGCGCGCGGATGAGGTTGTGCTTCTCCTTGTCACAGCGGAAGTACTTGTCCCCATCAATGTAGTCTGTCAGGAAGCGGATGCCGATCTCCATGGTGATGAGCCAGCCGGAGAAGGCGAGCATCTCGACCTCCTTCTTGGTGAGGAAGCTGTGTGTGGCATCCAAGAAGCCCTCGGCGAGCGCCTCAAAAAAGGCGAACTGCATGGTGACCTGCGAGAGATCCTCCTCATCCTCGCAGGCGCGGCAGGTCGCCGAGCGTACCATGTCGCCAAAGTCGTAGAGCGAGAGACCGGGCATGACCGTATCGAGGTCGATCACGCAGACGGCCTCATCTGTCTCGGCGTCGAGCATGACGTTGTTGATCTTCGTATCATTGTGCGTGATGCGGGTGGGCAGCTCGCCTGCTGCCTGGAGGTCGACGAGGCGGCTGTAGTCGTTGGAAAATCCCTTCACCATCTCAATCTCTGCGGCGCAGTCTTGCACACGTGAGACGCTGTCGCGCTCGATGCTCGCGAGCAGCGCTTCGTAGCGCTTGGGCGTGTGGTGGAAGTCGACGATACATTCGCGTATGTCCTCGGGGTTCATATCCGAGATGAGGCTCTGGAAGGCGCCAAAGGCGTAGCCGGCTTGGTAGGCTTGTCGGGTGTTTTCCACGACGTCGTAGGTATGCGTGCCATCAATGTTGTTGTAGCAGCGCCAGAGCCCGCCTT
>CAYJLP010000180.1:0-5005 GCA_964371115.1 uncultured Akkermansia sp.
CGGATGCGGAGGAACTTGTGGGAGCCTCGTGAGCCGTGAACTAGGCAGATGGGGATGGAGACATCCCAGCCTTCTTTGGTGGGTATGGTAGCGCGTTGGTTGAGGTCGTCCAGATCGAGAGAGGTGGGCTCTTGGGATTGGCGCAGTGCGCGGATGGCGGCGGTGTAAGGGACTCTTTTTTCCATGGGGGGTGGGTCTTTCGATTGTTATTTGTCTTTGAATTTGAAGCTAATGCTGCCGTCGGCGGAGTCAAAGGAGATGCTGGCGTAGATGCTGTTGAAGAGGGCTTCTTGAGTTGCAGGGCTGTGGGATGCGGTGTCTAGGTGGGCAATGCAGGCGTGGAGGTATTCTCGGAGTTCGGGGTTGAGTGTTTTGCTAAGGCTGGCGAGCAGTTTGGGGGAGTTGGTGAGTTCGCTTAGTTGGCTGAGCATGAAGTGCTCGATGTCATCGGCTTGGATGCTGGGGCAGTTGCAGCTCTGGACTCCGTCTTGTTTGCGGGTGGAGCAGTCGTAGTAGCGGTATAGTTTGCCTTTTTTGAGGGTGTAACTGCCTTTCATGCGCTTGCCGCATTGCTGGCAGGTGAGTAGTGACTTGAGGGGGTATGGGACACGTCGTTTGGGCGTGAGGCGGGCTTTGGCGAGGGCAGCTTGGGTGGCGATGTTCTTTTGGGTCTTCTGCCAGAGGGCGCGCTCGATGATGGGGCGGTGCTGTCCTTCGAGTAGCATGTCGCCGTCGCGGACGTAGCCTGCGTAGAGGGCTTGTTGGAGGACGCGTAGTACCATCTTGAATGTCCATGGCTGGGCGACGCCCCGCGCGGAGATGAAGGGGCTTGCCTCGGCGTTGAGTTGGCGTGCGATTTGGCGGCTGGATTGTCCTGCGTGGTAGAGTTCGTAGACGCGTTTGATGGTGGGGACGTGGGCTGGGATGATGTGGAGCATGCAGTTGTCGCGTTTGTAGCCCATGGGGGGCAGTCCGTAGGCATAAAGCCCGCGTTTGCGGGTGGAGGCGGCTTTTTCGAGTGTGCGCTCTCGTATCATTTCGCGTTCCATTTCGGCAAATACGCCGAGCAGATCGCGCATGGCGCGTCCCATGTAGGTGGAGGAGTCGAAGGGTTCACTCGCGCTGGCGAGCTCAACGCCTTGTTGGTTGAGCTCGGCGATGATGTTGAGAAAGTCGCGTTGATTGCGGGCGAGGCGGTCGATTTTGTAGACAAATTGCATGCCAATTTGAGACCAAAGCCCCCGAAGACACTTCTTCGGGGAATAGCGTCGGGAAAACGATGTCGAACTTGTGGAGCTTGGCATCGGCGAGGAGTTGCTTGAGGGCGGGACGCTGGGTGGTGGCACCACTGATGCCAGCGTCGCTGTAGGTGTGGATGTGGGTGTAGTGGTCGCGGATGGCGATGTAGCTGCGGCAGCGGTCTTCTTGGGCATCGAGTGAGTTGTGGCGTTGTTCTAAGCCTTTGCTTGTGGATTTGCGCGTGTAGATGGCGCAGCGGGTGTGTTGGGGGGTACTCATGGCTTTCTTTTTTGTTCGGGGAGGTTGAAGAAGCGGTTGCCGCTGATGTAGTAGCCTGTGATGAGGCTGCTCACTTCGCTGAGGCTGCGGTAGCGTTTACCAAGGTAGGTGATGCTGCCGTCGGGGTGGCGGTAGACTTCGTAGAGCTGTCCTTTGAAGACGCGGCTGATGAGCTGGAGCGCGAGGGTGGGGTCGGGTTTTGGGGCTTCTGCGTTTGGGGTGTTGTTATCGCTGTCGCTGTAGTGGAAGCAGCGGGCTTTGAGTCGGATGAGGGTTTCGTCAGCGATTTCATCGGCGCGCTTGAGGGCGCGTTCACTGAGTCCTCCTGAGACAAGGGTGTTGATGCGCCATTGGAGGCGACGGCGCAGGAAGTCTTTGCGCTTGCTGTAGCAGTGCATGCCAAAGAGCTGTGCCCAGAGGGTGGCGAGTTCTTGGTAGTTCATGTGGGGGAGCTTGGCGATGAGCTGGTCTGCGGTGTCTTGGGTCATGGTGTACATGGTGGTTTGATTGAGGGGTTATGGGTTGAAGTTTAGCGGCGTTTCTTGTTGGGGAGGCCGAAGAAGGCGTAGCCTGAGGTTTGGTATTGGGCGGCTTTCTTACCGACCTCGGTGAGGGTGCGGTATATGGTGCCTTCGTAGAGGAATTGAAGGTCGTGGGTGACGGTGACGCGGTGGGTTTTGCCTTGGCAGTCGCGAATGAGGGTGAGCATGGGGGTGATTTGGATGTCGGCGGGGACGGGGATCTCTTCGCTGGTATGGGGGAGAATAACGCGCTTGCTGGGGCGTTTGGCTACTGGTGCTTGCGTGCTTGGTTCGGGGGTGTTTTGTGGCTCGTTTTGAGGCTCTTCGGCTTGGTAGTCTTCCAAGTACTCGGGGTTGGCGGTGCGGTGGGTGCAGATGGTCACGCCTGAGGCGGTCTTGAGCTGGTATTCGCGGTGCTTGCCTTGGGGCTCGGTCTGGATGATGGTGCTATCAGCGAGGCGTTTCTTCTCTAGCTTTTCTAGCTTTTCTTGAGCTGCTTTGATGCGGTTTGCCTTGCGCGTTTTGGCGCGCTTAGCGAGGGTTTTCTCCCACTCGGCTTTCTTGGCGAACTCATAGCTTTTACCTGTGAGCTTCTTGACTTTGTCGGCATCGCGCTTGCTTAGGAGGATGGCGTATCCTTCGTCGAGGAGCTGCGTGATGGAGATGGCGCGTTCGTGTTCGCGCACGAACTCTTTGCTCTTGGAGCGGCATTCCCACAGCTTGTTGGGCTGCTGTGGGTCGAGCTCGACGCGGGTGATCTTGCCTTTGGATTCTCCGAGGAGGTGCTTGATCTGGATGATGATGGTTTGCTGGGACATGGTTTTGTGTTGGTTAGATGATATAGCTGCTTGTCTATCAGGGCTTGCGTTGTGATTAGATTGCTCTTTTTTATAAAAATGTCCAGACATATTTTTGGGAAATCGCGTCCATGAAGCTGAGTGTCACTACACGCTCAATGACAAGCTTTTAATTATGCAAAGCTTAGGGCTTTTAGCGATGCTGTGAAAATTTCGCGTACTCATCGAGCTGAGATGCCGAGTCCGCAAGCGTCACTTGGTATTCGCAACTAGACACCAGACTAAATTATATATATTGTTATACATTATAAGTCGAGAATATTGTTTCATTTTATTTGTAATTGGTATGTTTTTTACATTCGCTCAAGATGTGAGAATGATTATTTTTTCAACTTTTTTGACAGAGAGGTGAAAAATCACTGATTCGACTGCCAAGCACATTTCGACTCACTTTTCACCTCTATCTCCCAGATCAGCAAAGCAATTAGAGCAATGGGATAGCACTGGCAGCTCCAGCTCTCATCATCGCCATTCTCAATTTTTTTGACAACAGCACCATAGTATGGACATAGCTTCATCACGCAGCCCTCCTACAACGAGTGCATCAGATCTCATCATCCTACACGGCAGCTTCTATGCTGATTTTCTACAAACTTTCTACAAACCCCCAACCAAAATATCCAAATATGATTACACGTCAACAGTGCTTACGAGCACCACAGATACCATCCACGGGAGTCTCTCCCAAAACCTACGCCATCGACTTTGAGTGCTACTTCGATAGTGATGTCAGCATCACCTCTCTGGGACTCTACCACTACCTAAGAGATCCGATGAGTGATATCTATCTCGTCGCCATTTTCTCAGAGGCGGAGGACTTCACCTATGTCGGCCATCCTGCCGATCTCGACTGGGAGCAATTTGCCAACGCCCATTTTGTGGCTCACAATGCAGCCTTCGACATGGCTTGCTTTGAGCGCTTGCAGCAGCTCGGCATCATCCCTCTGCATTTTTCCCCATCGTGGGATTGCACGGCTGATTTAGCAGTATTTCTGGGCGTAGGTCGCAGCCTCGCTGTAGCATCAAAAGAGCTTCTAAATATAAATCTAGTGGAGAACACACGCGACAAAATGAAGGGCGTGACCTGGGCTGAAGCACAGGCTCTAGGGCTCGCAGACGAGCTCGCGAAGTACTGCTTGAATGCCACAACAAGATGCTATCAACTCTGGTGCGATCACTCCGCGCAGTGGCTTGCTTCGGAACGGGAATTATCCCAGCATACGCGCCTCATGTGCAAACACGGTGTCTACGTGGACAAAGAAAAGTTGGACGCGGGCATCAGGACTCTGAGCATTGTTCTAAAGAACGCACAACTGAATATACCATGGGCTGGGAGTCAGCCACCTCTATCACCTACTTGCTTGCTCGAGGCTTGCATAGAAGCAGGAATCGCGCCCCCTAGGTCGCTCGCCTGTGATTCCCCTGAGTGTGCCGCGTGGGAGGAGCAGTACGGCTCTCAGTTCCCATGGGTGGAGGCGATGCGCTGCTACCGCAAGGCAAAAATACTAATCAAAAAGCTCAAGACGCTGCACTCTCGCCTTCGCCCCGATGGGACGTTTGGCTTTGGGCTCAAGTACTTCGGTGCGCACACAGGGAGGTGGTCGGGGGATGCGGGCTTCAACATCCAGAATCTGCCTCGAACCCAGCGGTTCGGGGTAGACCTTCGCCCCATGCTAACAGCTCGCCCCAACAAGACCTTTGTCATCTCTGACCTCGGACAGATCGAGCAGCGCGTGCTCTCGTGGCTAGCGGGGGGCAATGACATGATGGAGCAGCTCGCCACGGGCATCTCGGTCTATGAGGCGCACGCCCGCGCGACCATGGGTTGGGATCAGCCAGAGGAATTGAAGCACGCCAATCCTGACCTCTATCGCCTCGCCAAGGCGCGTGTGCTGGGGCTGGGCTATGGCGCAGGGGCTAGCGTGTTCGTGCAGATTGCTAAGACCATGGCAGGGCTTGATATCTCGCCCGCCGAGGCAAAGCGCATCGTGGATGATTTCCGCAGGAGCAATCCTCTCATCACCTCTCTCTGGCTGCGCCTCGAACGCGCATTCAAGGCGAGCCGTGGGAGGGACTTTAAACTGCCCCTCCCCTCGGGGCGCAGCCTCC
>CAYJLP010000181.1:0-4988 GCA_964371115.1 uncultured Akkermansia sp.
ATGTCCAAGTTGCAGCAGCAATCGCGATGTTTCGTTCAACTGTGATGAAATGAGTGCCTTGCCTTTGTCATCAAAGCGAATTCTGAACAGATATTGTTTTATAGACGCCTCTGTGGGGCGCAGCTATATCATAAGAACAAGTTGCGAAAGGACTTCTTCGGCACAGAGCTTCCATTGCTCTTTGTGTTTGAGCTTGCTGATGATCTTTTGTAAAAGCTCATCTGAGAGCATGCTTTCCCCTGCTCTTGGTAGTAGTAGCTATCAGGCATTGGTGCATCGGAGAGCTCAAGATACGAAGGCTCGCCGAACTCGATGAGCAGCTGCGCACGGAGTTGTCCGCCTCCGCAGTCGCTGTCGCTTGCAAAGCGAGCACACGGATAAGACTGTCGGCTGCATTGGGGGTATAGTGATTCATCGCATTGATATTGCGCTTGAACAAAAGAGCTTTAGCAAGCTCTCTGTTAAGAAAAAACAATAGAGACTCAAACATGAGCGCTTGAATCTCTATTGTTTGATACAGGGGGTTACCCTTTATTCTTCTCGTTTACTGATGAAGGGGGCAAAGAGCATACATGATGCTGTCACCACAAGCAGATTCAGCAGCGTCGCGGTGAGCAAGCCACCAAACTGCACGATGGCGAGCGGCGCGAGGAGCTCACCACCGGGCTTGTCCATCGCCCAGATAAGGGGGAGCAATCCGAGGATGGTCGTCAGCGAGGTCATGATGATGGGGATCACGCGCTCAAGCGAGCCTTCTCGTATGGCATCATGGGTGCTCAAACCACTCTCCTCAAGGTTGCGGTAGCGATTGAGCAAGATGAGTCCCGATCGGATGGCAAAGCCAATCACAGTAACGAATCCCACGAGTGAACTCACTGAGAGGATGGGATTGATGATGTCTCCTGCGAGGATGGTCGTGAGGTCGTCATTCGCGGAGATCCACACTGCGGCGATGCCGCCGACGAGGCAGAGCGGTACGTTGACCAGCGTCAACAGCGCACGGCGGAAGCTACCGAGGCTGCGGGAGAGCAGCAGTACGATGAGCACGAGGATGACACCGCCCATGAGATAGAGACGCTGCCCTGCCTCCTCACGACTCTTGATCGTGCCCGCGTATTCGACGGTGCAGCCCATGGCCTCGATGGCAGGATTGAGCTGCTCACGGCAGGCCTTGGCGAGGTCACCGAGATTGGAGTTGGGCGCGGGGTTGCAGGAGATCATCGCCTTGCGCAGACCATTCTCACGCAGGATGAGATTGGTTTCTTCAATTCGGAAGACATGGGCGACATCTTCGAGCTTGAGCACCTTTCCGCTAGGGGCGAGTAGCTGGAGCTGCTTGACATCGCGCAGGCTCTGACGCAGGTCGGCATCGAGGCGCATCATCACCTTCCAGCGGTCGACGTTTTGGATGATTTGCCCGAGTTCTAATCCGTTGAAGGCGGCGGAGACCTGCTTGGCGGCTTCTTCCATCGTGAGCTCGTAGGCGGCGAGTTTTTCACGCACGTACTCGATGCGCAGCGTATCGACGAGGATCTCGCGATTGGCGCGAGCATCGGCGACCTCGGGCATGGAGTTGAGGATGTCTGAGGCTTTTTTCGCAGCCTCTCGCAGCTGGGCGAGATCGGTGCCGTAGATGTTGATGGCGATCTCGGAGGCTGAGCCTGACAGCGCGCTGCTGATGCGATGCGCGAGGGGGAATCCTATCATCCCTCCCATGCCTGGGACATCCTTGAGCACAGCATTGATCTCACGACGGATGCGCGCTTGGTCAGCACTCAGATCGACGCGGACTAATAGCTCGGCTGCGCTCACGGGCTCGGCATGCTCGTCATTCTCGGCGCGCCCTGCACGCTGAGCGACTGACTTGACCCCTTCTATGGTTTCGATACGCTTCATCGCCTGTCTGGCCATGCGCTCTGTCTCCGCGAGGGAGGTGCCAGGGACAGCATTGACAAAGACGGTGTAGCAGTCTTCATTGAAGGGCGGCAAGAAGCTCGTACCAAAGCTGCTGGCAAGCCAGATCGCCCCTGCGGTGATGCTGAGCATCGTCGTGCAGATGAGCCTAGGCCAGCTCATGCAGAAGCGAAGCACGGGCGCGTAGACGGCCTTGATGAAGCGCGCGCTGACAGAGTCAACGCTGGCGTTCTTGTCCCTATTGGGCTTGAAGAGCAACAGAATGAGCACAGGTGTGATCGTGAGTGCCACGATGAGCGAGGCGAGCAGGGCTACCATGTAGGAGATACCTAGTGGCTGGTAGAACTGCCCCTCCACCCCGCTGAGGAAGAGCAGCGGCGTGAAGACGAGCAGGATGATCACGGAGCTATAGCCCATGGAGCTGAGGATTTCTCCCTTCGCATCCATGATGACGCCCATCTTGGTCTTGCGCTGCGCTTCGGGTAGTTGTGCGTTGACATTGAGCTTGCGCCACGCGACCTCGACAAAGATGATCGCATTGTCCACGACATCACCCACTACGACGGCGAGGCCACCCAGTGTCATGATATTGATCGCGAGCCCGAGGACGGGGAAGAAAGCCATGCCCAGCATCACCGAGAGCGGCATGGAGAGCAGCGTGATGATGGCGGTGCGTACATTGAGCAGCGTGAGGACAATGACGGCGAGCACGACGAGCGCGGCGATGAGCAGGGTCTCTCTCCCGTTCTCCAACGAGAGGGTGATGAAGTCGGACTGGCGGTAGGCGTCAGTGTAGATTTTCATCCCCTGAGGCAGTCGACTCGCGCTGAATTCTTTGACGGCTTTGTCGACCTCCTCGGTGAGCTTCATTGTATTGGCTCCGGGGGCTTTCTGGACTGAGAGGATGACGGCATCCCCGCCCTTGAAGCCTGCATTGCCACGGCGCGGGGCACCTCCGATGCGTACATCGGCGACATCTTCGACGCGCAGCACACCACTGGGATGCCCCTCGATGAGGGCGCGCTTGATATGCTCGGTTGTGACGGCGCGGGATCGCTGCTGGAGAGGGATTTCCAGACCAGCGACATCTTCGAGATATCCTGCGGTGAGTGTGCTCTGAGCCTTGGAGATAGCCTGCTCCAGCTGGCTGACGGAGACGCTAGCTTGGCGCATTTTTTCCGTATTGTAAAGCACTTGGAACTCAGGCAACCGTCCACCGAGGACGGTGACCTGCCCGACACCAGGGATGGACATGAGGCGGTTGCGCAGGTGATACTCTGCAATGCGGCGCGTCTCTAGGGGATCGGTATTCTCGTCGCTTGTGATGGCTAGCAGCATGATTTCACCCGTGACGGAGATGATGGGCGTGAGCTCGGGATTCATCCCCTCGGGGAGCGATTCGCGTACGGTGGCGAGGCGCTCGGAGACGATCTGGCGCGCACGGTAGATATCGGTGTCCCAGTCAAAGTCAACCCAGACAAAGGAGAGACCACTGCCTGAGGAGTCGCGCACGGCCTTCACCCCTGCTGTCCCCTGCATCGCGGCATTGATGGGGATGGTGACGTATTGCTCTACCTCCTCGGCAGTAAGTCCTGAGGCCTCTGTCTGCACAGTAACTCGGGGGACTTTGAGCTCGGGAAAGACATCGACGGGCATACGCTGGATCACCCAGATGCTCGTCACCACCATGAATAGGGTGATAAGGATGACAGTGAGGCGATTGCGTAGGCAGAATTCTAAGATTGCATTCATTCTTTAGTGGTCCTCTCCTTCGTGGAATTTGCCATCGGCGTGGAAGTGTCCCGTCTGCTTCTGCTTGACCGTATTACCCCCAAGCAAGAATTTGAGCTCATAGCCTCCCGTGACGACGATATGCTCTCCTGCATGGATGCCTGTGACCGTGCTCATGTCACGGCGGGTACCGAGTACGCCGACCTTGATGGCTTCATATTCTGTCTCGCTGCGCTTGACGAAGACGATGTCATCGACGCCGACTTTGATGATGGCGGTATTGGGGATGCTGATGCCCTTCTGTGCTGCGTCGTGCTGGTAGAGGTCAATACGGCAGAGTAAACCCGCGCGAGCATGGGCGGGCAAGGAATCGGCGACGAAGTAGAGCTGGCGCGTCTGCTTGATTGGGTCGATCTGGTCGGCGATACGCAGAGTGCCCTTCACGCGGAGTTGCTTCTTGCCCATGGGGATTGTGGCAATAGCTTCGCTGAACTGGGGTTGCTCGTTACCGTAGAGGCTAGCGCGGATTTCAAGCGTACGCGGGTCTATCATGGAGAGGACGTTGTCACCCTGCTGAGCCCAGCTTCCTTGGCGCAGTGCGATCTCGCTGATGCGTCCGTCTTGCTTGGCTCGGATGCCGAGCAGCACGTGGTGTCCGTCGTGGATGATCTCTGCTCCCATGGCGCTCGTATGGAGTCGAGCTCGGATATTTTGTCCCGCGAGTAGCTGCTCGGCAGCTTCGGCCTGCTTGAAGCGTAGCTGCTCCTCAAGCTCACTGTTACGTGTGCCTGTTTCTTTTAGAGCATCAAGGCGTGTCTGCATGGTGGCAATATCAGAGAGGAGGCGCTTGTGGGTCGCCTCGGCGTCGTTTTGCTGTGCGACGAGCTCAGCGATACCTGGGGCTTCTACCGTGAAGAGTAGGTCTCCTTTGTTGACGAGCTGCGCGGAGCGTACCTTGAGATTGAGGATGCCGGCACTGGGGAGCACGTAGCTCTCATAGGCATGAGAGGGCGTATCGAGAAAGCCATGGAGGCTTGTGACGAGATTGCGCTGTGCGGCAGGTGCTTGTTGCGTCTTGAGCGCAATGATGTCTTGCGCATGAGGCGTGACGGTAAGGAGTTCATTTTCTACTCCATGGTCATGCCCGTGATCATCGCCTGCTGGCTCAGCATGCTCACCATTGGGTCCATGAGCGTGGCCATGGTCGTCATCAGCGGCGGCTGGCTCTGCATGCTCACCATTGGGACCATGAGCGTGTCCATGAGTGTCATCGGCGGCGGCTGGCTCAGCATGCTCACCATTGGGACCATGAGCGTGTCCATGAGTGTCATCGGCGGCGGCTG
>CAYJLP010000182.1:0-4912 GCA_964371115.1 uncultured Akkermansia sp.
AAAGTGAGAATAGTATGAATGATGCGCAAAATATAGTGATTTTAGCCCCAAAAAAGATAAAATTGCCTCAAAAGAAAGACTTTTGAAAAATTGAGCTCAAAAATTTAATTAAATGTTCATATGGGGGGAAAAGAGACTAATTTTGCAAGGTCCCCTATAGATAATGTAATAAAATACAGTGAACGCACTCTATCAGTATCATCATATTAGACCTTCCTTTTGTTGGGTGAACAGTCGCAGTGATGCCAGAAAACAGAGCCGAAAGCGACAGCAGTGCAGGAAATGTGAAGTATTTCATAGGAGTTTTGAAGTCGCATAAACGGATGTGTAAATTAAGTATTAATTTTTATTGTTATTTAATTTCTTGTTAAGGGCTGTACTTGTTGTGACATACACCGTATTTTTATTTGATAGTCGAAATTATTGCACCTTGTTGCACTATGGGAGCGTGATCGGGGAGGGGGATGGTGCAGGTGGGCTGTAGATTCTCGGAGAGTTAGGACGTTCTAGAAGATAACGACACCTCACTCGTGTCTCAAACAAAACAAACAATCTTAAAAGAATATCAATACCATGAATCACTCCATCAGCCTCTTTGCCGCCGTACTCGCCGCCGCACTCGCCCTGCCTGCCGCCGCCCATCACGGTTCCCCACATCGTGGACACTCGCACCACCATCGCGGTCCTGTCGTGGTGAAGCGCGGTCCGGTGAAGGTCGTCGTGCCTCAGCGCTGCGCCCCCCGTCGCCCTGTGATCAAGCATCACCATCGTCATCACTGTCGTCCAAAATACCGCCCCCTCCCACCACGTCGCGTGATCGTCGAGCGTCCCGTCTATGTGGAGAGACCTGTCTACGTAGATAGACCCGTGTATGTGGATCGCCCCGTCTACGTCGAGCGCGAAGCACCACGAGGCGAGTTCTATAAATAGGATTTTTTCGTAATCTACCCTGATCAAGCCAGCTCTTTGAGCTGGCTTTTGCGCGTTGAGACGAGTAGGGAAGTTGGGGGAAATCGCGTCATCCTTGTATGCGCAGGGAGAATCGAGTTGACCTCGTGCGCTCGCTAGGGGAGAATGAGAGGAGATGAATTCATTCCTCCCTCTCTCGTCGTTTTTCTGTTGTGTGGCGGCGGTGCATGCCGTCGCGAGCCCTAGTCCAAGCCCTAGCCTCAGTCCTGATGGGGAGTCTGCCTACCGAGACTTTCAGACGGATGGCGCGCTCTTTCGCGTCGCCGCTCAGCCTTGGGCGGTGGATGGCCTAGGCAATCACCGCGCGCTGGTCAGGGTGAAGCGTCCCAGTGCCTCAACCATTGCGGTACTGCCTTGGAGGCGCGCCGATCTGCGCGCTGAGGAGAAGCAAGTCATCGTCCTCGACCCCGATGGCAGGCCCGTGGAGAATGTGAGTGTCTCGGGGATTCATGCAGAGTTCTCCTACGTCTGCTTTGATAGTCGCGAGGGGGCAGGGGTGTATCAGATCTATTACCTCCCGCACAAGTACAGGCGCAAGTGGGGCGATGCGCGCTACGGCAAGCCGTGGAATGATTACTTCCCCGCCATCTACACGCCCGATCCTACGTGGCTGGAGTATATCAGAGTCAGGAAGAATGTCTCGACAGAGCTCATCGCCTTTGAGAGCCGCACACGCTTTGATTTTTTCACCCCCATGGGGCTCATCGCGACACAGGTAGAGACGCAGCGACTGCGCAAGAAGTACAAGCAGAATCCCGTCGTCATCCCCGAGGATAGAGCCTACCCCATCCGCCTGCGCAAGCATCTCCCTGCGAAGTGGGGGCTCGCGGGCGAGATCCCCAGTCAGTTTTCTGGTCAGGCCTCACGCTACGAGTACTACACGTGGCAGCTGGGGATATGGGCGGCTCATGGCGCGATTGAGGGGCTGAAGCTCGAGTTTTCGGATCTTCGCTGTGGCGAGGCGGTCATTCCAGCCAAGGAGTTGACCTGCTTCAACCAAGAAGGGGTGAACTGGGATGGCACGCCCTTTGAGAAGACCATCTCCGTCCCCGATGATCAGGTGCAGGCACTCTGGTGCGGCGTGCAGATCCCACGCAACGCCGCGACAGGCACCTACACAGGCACCGTCACCGTGACGGCGGCAGGTGTCGCGCCTCAGACCATCCCTATTCATATCAAGGTTGATGAAAAGATCCTTGCCGATCGCGGCGATGGAGATCTCTGGCGGCATTCGCGTCTGCGTTGGCTCAATTCGCAGATAGGTGTGGATGACAAGCCCGTCGCCCCCTACGCGGCGATGCAGCTCGATGGACGCCGCATCACACTGGCGGGCAAGCAGCTGGAGCTCGGGGAAGATGGGCTGATCAACAATGTATCCGCTGATGGCAAGAAGCTGTTTACAACACCTCTCCAGTTCAGCGTCCAGACACAGCAGGGAGCCCCGCAGTGGAGCGCGCCCGAGCTCCAGATCAAGCAGGACGACACAGGACTCGTGACATGGAGCAGCCTGCAGCAGTCCGAGGGGCTCACCCTGCGCTGCGAGGCGCGTGCCGAGTACGATGGCTATGTGAACTACAAGCTCACACTGAGTAGCAAGCAGGACATCTCTGTGACGGATACGACACTCAGCGCGAGCTACACACCCGCGAGCTCTCCCTATTTTATGGGACTGGGCTACAGCGGTGGGGCGACACCCGCGCAGCATACATGGAGCTGGGATGGACCCTCGGATAGCTACTGGATAGGCGGCGCGCTGCTCGGCGCGCATGTCGAGTTCCGCGGAGGCAGCTACCATGGACCTCTGCTCGCTGATTACAAGCCCGCGCCTGCGCCTCAGTGGTTCAATGCGGGGAAGGGACGCGTCTCGCTCGTGCAGGACGCGACGCTGACCCGCGTCAGCGCGAGCACAGGCAGCTACAGCCTCGCGGCGGGGCAGAGCATTACTTATGAGTTTTCCTATCTGCTCACACCGGTGAAGAAGCTGGATACGAAGCATCATTTCTCCCAGCGTTACTTCCATTCACATTCCGAGAAGTTTGACGCGGCAGCAAAAGAAGGGGCGAATATCGCGAATATCCACCACTCGCGCAGCCTCAATCCGGTGATTAACTATCCCTTCATCGTGCAAGAACCCTTGAAGAAATTCATCAAGCAGCAGCACGCGCAGGATAGGAAGGTGAAGCTCTACTACACCATACGCGAGCTGTCGAACTACTGCGCGGAAATCCATGCGCTGATGAGCCTCAACGGAGAGATCTTCGCCGATGGC
Source organism: uncultured Akkermansia sp. (assembly GCA_964371115.1). GTDB lineage: Bacteria > Verrucomicrobiota > Verrucomicrobiia > Verrucomicrobiales > Akkermansiaceae > Akkermansia. The sequence goes on from CAYJLP010000182.1 coordinate 3,239, forward strand.
CGCGGCTACGGCACACCATGGCACATGGAGCACCTCATCGAGGGCTACCGCCCCGCGTGGTACACCGAGCTGCCGAATGACGAGGCGGACGCTGCGCTCGTGCTCAGTGGATTCTCTCGCTGGATCAATTACTATCTGGAGGGGCTGCGCTGGATGTTTGAGAACTACGAGATTGACGGCATCTACATGGATGACGTCTCCTTTGACCGCAATGTCATGAAGCGCATGCGCAAGATCATGGCGCAGTACCGCCCTGAGGCGCTTATTGACCTGCATTCCAATACGAACTATTCGAAAGGCGCGATGCATCAGTACACTGACTTCTTCCCCTATGTGGATAGACTCTGGTTTGGGGAGCATTTCAAGTATGAGCAGATGAATGCAGATGAGTGGTTCGTCACCTTCTCGGGCATCCCCATGGGACTCATGAGCGAGATGCTGCAAGGCGGGGGGAATCGCTACCTCGGCATGGTGTACGGCGCGACGGGGCGGCATTCTTACAGCCAGTTCAACCCCGCGCCCATCTGGGCACTCTGGGAGAGCTTTGGCATAGGCGACGCGCAGATGGTCGGCTACTGGAGTGATGCGCCTGCGGCGATTAGCAGTCATCCCGACATCAAGGCCACCGCCTTTATTAAGAAGGGGGAGAAGACACTCATCGCGCTGGGGAATTTTTCACATGATGCCCATGAGACCACCCTCACACTCGATTGGAAGGCACTGGGGCTTGATCCTGCGAAGGTGCGAGTCCACATGCCAGCGATCGAGGATTTTCAGGAGGCGCAGACAGTCGATCTGAAGCAGCCGCTCAAGATCAAGGGGCAAGAAGGGGTGATTTTGCTCGTCGAGTGATTTTCCCTTTACTCGGTTAGAGCATTCTTTATAATAGAAAGCCTATGCAAGCCATCCACGACCTCCAGCAGTTTCAGGTAAAGACCAAGCTCCTCTCCTTCATCAACAGCTACTACCGTGTCTTCAACGACGCGGGCGAGCTCATCGCCATCACCAAGGCGAAGGGCTTCAAGCTCAAGGAAGACATGCGCGTCTACAGCGACGAAGCCATGACTGATGAGATTATGAACATCACCACCCAGCAGATCATTGACTTCTCCGCCTCCTATCAAGTCAAAGACAGCACCACCGGTGAGCTCCTCGGCAACATCCAGCGCAAAGGCATGACCTCATTTGTCCGCGACACATGGATCATCGCCGACGCCGAGGGACAAGAGCTCTACAAAGTCAGCGAAGACAGCCTACCGCTCTCCCTGCTGCGTCGCTTTCTCACACGCCTCATCCCCGCCAGCTACGTCTTTGAGCGCGGAGGAGCACCCACCCAATGCGAGTTCAAGCAGAACTTCAACCCCTTCCTGCTCCACTTCCGCTGCGATGTGCGCGACTGGGCACCCGAGGTAGACAAGCGCCTCGCCCTCGCCATGGTCATCCTCCTGCTCGCCATCGAAGGCAAGCAAGGCTAAAACCACAGGCAAAAGCAGCCAATCCGCACCCTCTGCGATCCAATCGCCGAGGGTGCGAACTTTTTTAATGGAGGAATCAAACTCTCCAACAATAACTTACGTAATTTGAAAAAAAGAATCTACACAAAAAATGCAAAAAAGTTCAAAAAGCTGCTTGACGCATCAGGGGGTCTCGTGTATACTCCTGCCACCCCAACAC
>CAYJLP010000183.1:0-4892 GCA_964371115.1 uncultured Akkermansia sp.
CATGATCTTCTTCTCGCTCGGCAGCATCGCGCTCGCCTTGGGCTGTGTGGGCTTCGTGTTGCTCATCAAGCAGCATCTGAGTCTGAGGCAGCATGAGTTCTTCCTGCTGCGCGTCGCGGGCTACTCCACGCGCCAGCTGGCACGACTCATCATTATGGAGAACACCCAGCTGCTGCTGCTCGGTATGGGGGCGAGTCTCCTCGCGCTCGCGAGTGCTGCCGCTCCCCTCATCATCAAGGGCATGGTGCAGCCGCCCTATCTGCTCGTGCTGTGCAGCTTTGCGAGTATCATGCTGCTCGGGCTGCTGCTCATCGTCGTCATCGCGCACGACGGCGCGCGCGCGACATCCAACCCGCGCGAGGACTAAGGGGATGCGCTCACTGAGGATTTTGGTCTAGCAATCCGCGTAGCTCCTTGAGCCGCTTTACATAGTCTGCTTGCCTATCCTCGTGCTGCTGCATGGTTCGGAGGATCCTCTCTTGTCTTTCGAAATAGGGGCGCAGCCTTACTCTCAATTCCTTCAGCTCATTCTCTCGCTTCATCAGCTCGTGTTTTTTGAGCTCCAGATCAAGGATGAACTCCCGCTCGCGTGCGACCACGCGTTGGGTCATGAGGAGGCGGATTCGCTTCTGCTCATCCATGACTTCGTGGAAGGCACTCAGGGGAGGCGGCTCGACGGTGCGCTCTAGGTGTGAGAAGTTGGTCTTGCTATACTGTTCATCGAGCTGCTTGATTTGCTCGTCATAGGCATGGGGTAGGAAATCAGGATTGAAGTCATTAATCATCAGTCTGCAAATATAGAAGGATAATTCGTCTCCCTCCCCTGTTTGAATCATGGCGATATGCTTCGTGAGGCGCGCTACGTCTTTTCTCAATGCGTCCGCGTAGCTTTCAACATTGTTGTAGTGGCGGTGCAAGGCCTTCTCTGAACGTATTCCTCGGATCTCTCTCTCCGAATAAATAGCTTGCGTTTCATGGCCATGTCTCGGGAGAAGCGAGATAACGAGCTTGCGCAGCGCGATAAGCTCGTGCGTTTCTTCTAGGAGCTCATCGAGCGTGTTGTGATGGATAGAATCCGATGGCAGCGTGTCTCGAAGCGAGTGCAGCTGCTTGATGATACAATCATAATGCCCCGATTCTACCAGACTCTCTATCGTTCTCTCCTCCTGCGCGTGGGCAGGGGAAAGGAGTGAGCAGAGCAAGACTGCGCCTTGGACGATCGTTGTCAGCTTGTTCATCAGTTATTGGATGTATAATTATTAGAGAGTTAATTTCTCGTGAAGCTAATCGGAAAACTCGCACTGCGAAGCAGCTTTAGAGTTCTGTTCAGCTGGATTTCTCCCGAATTGCACGACAATTTGAGCCCAGAGCCTCCCACGACAGCTCGTGGGGGATAGGCGACAGGAAATTCATCTCGAGAATCATCTCAAAATATTACCACGCGAGAAGCCCCCTAGAGTGTGATTGCTCAGCGAAAATGAACCAGTCGGGGAAATGAAATTTAGGATAAAAACTGATCTCAATCTGATGAGTGTAGTAGGTACGCATGGAGTTTTTTTTGAGTGGCACGTAGGAGCTGGCTGGAGGACTGGTTGGGCTGAGGCGCTAAGGCGATGTCATAGATACGCTCATGATGCTTGAAGGTGTCGATGAGACTGCGGTTGGGGACATCCCAGAGCTTGGAGGTTTGGTCGTCAGACCGTGTAGCAAGAAATTTGCCATCTGGAGAGAAGGCTACGGCGCGTACCCAGCCTTTATGCTGAATGGTCGCGATGGTTTGTTTTTGCTGAATGTCGAATATTTTGACAATTTTATCTTTGCTGGCGGTGGCGAGTAGTTTGCCATCAGGCGAGAAGGCGACGTGAACGACATGAGCGTCATGAAAGATCGATACGATGCTTTCCTCCTGCTGGATGTCGTATATTTTGACGGTTTGATCCTCACTGGCGGTGGCGAGTAGTTTGCTATCAGGGGAGAAGACGGCGTGATTGATTCGATCCTTATGGTAAATATATACCGTTTTTTGCTTATTGAGCCAGACTATATGGGAGGAGCGATCCCAAGACGCAGTGGCGAGTAGCTTGCCGTCAGGAGAGAAGCTGACATGGGTGACATCGGCGGCATGTGAGGAGGTCTCGATGTTTTCTTTTCGATGTATTTCTTATATTTTTTCTTTTTTATCCTTGCTGGCGGTGGCGAGCAGCTTGCTATCAGGAGAGAAGGCGACGTGGGTGACATCATCATCATGCTGGATGGTTGCGATGGTCTTTTTTTGATGGATATCGAATATTTTGGCAGAGTGATCGTCGGCGGCTGTAGCGAGGAGTTTGCCATCTGGAGAGAAGGCGACGTGGTCGATAGAGTACTTGTGTGAGATAGAGCCGATCTTTGTCCTTGTGGTACGACGGTAGAGTGAGACGGTTTTCTTGTCAGGGGATAGCAGGGCGATGAAGGTGCCCTGAGGGGCGAGCCAAGCGTTGCTTGCCGCCTCGGGGTAGCTCCAAGATGAAGAAATGAGAGGATTAGATGAGATGTCGTGCTTCTCTTTGAGATCGTTAAGTATCTGCTGTGTTACCTGATGTCGAGCTTTTTCTATCTGATGCTGATTTTTCTCAGCAGTCAGTTGCGCTTGTAGGGTTGCGATGCGTTTTGCCTGCGCGGCGATGCGCTTCGCCTGTGTGGCGAGCTGTTTGGTGTATGCGGGAGGAGGCTGTTGTTGCGAGTCTGAGGGCTGAGAGAGCTTGTCTCGATGGTAGAGGAAGAAGCCGACACTTGCGCTTAGCGTGAGTAGAGTGATGATCCAGGGTAGCTTGTTGCTGCGCTTCTGTTGCTCCACCTCAATGGTACGCAATTGTTTGCGCCAAGCGGCGGCAGTTTGCCAGCGTCGCTCGAAGTCGAACTGAAGTGCCTTGTCGATGCTCGCACGCAGGGCGTAGGAGTAGTGACTCATCTCGGCGAGCTTGGTGAGTGGGACGTGGGGATCGTGCTTTTGGTTGGCGCGGTCCTCGCTCATGGCTGGCGGTTCGCCTGTCATGAGATAGTAGCAGGTCGCCCCCAGCGCGTAGAGATCGCTCCATGGCCCTGTGTTGATGCCCTGTCTGCCTCGCTGCTCGATGGGGCAGTATCCTGCGGTGCCTACCATAGTCTGGGCGTGGGTGTGCTCGCGCACCATGAGCTTTGCCGCGCCAAAGTCGATGAGAATAGGCTGACCCTGTAGGTTTATGAGGATGTTGTCTGGCTTGATATCGCGGTGTAGGATGTCTAGACCATGCAGGTATTCTAGTGCATCGAGTAGGGGGTGGAGTAGGGCGATGATGTCGCTTTCGCTCCAGTATGGTTTGTAAGACATATAGCTCTGCCGCTGTTTGCTACGTCTTTTGCCCCTGCGTCGTATGCTGGACTCATCGCCCTGCTGTAGCTTTCTACGTCTCCTGTTCTCCTGCGCGAGCGAGCCACCCTCGATGTAGTCCATGGTGAAGTAGACGGTGTGATTCTCCTCAAAGGCGCGATGCACCTTGATGATATGAGGGTGATCGAGCTGGCTGAGTGTCTGCGCCTCGGCGAGGAAGGTGCCTGTGGCATAGGCATAGTCATCCTGTTTGTTGGCCTGTTCGAGTATTGTATGCCCATCTGCCGATCGTATGGCGAGATGGGCGGGCATGCTCTCCTTGAGCGCGAGTCGTTTGCTCTCATCAGAGTGTGTCTCTGTGATGAGATAGGTGATGCCAAAACCGCCCTGCCCGAGCTCAGCTTTGATAGTGTAGTGATCGACAGTGGAGCCCACCGCGAGTGCAGCCGAGTAGGTAGTGGAGGAGGAAGAGGGGGAGGAGTCTATCATGAGTGTAATGTCTGCTTATGGGTGTATTTATAACAAGTATAGTTATGCTTCACAAGCCCAAAGGGCTTGTGAAGAGATCGTCCTCGTTGGATCACGGGAGTGGAAGTACGTGGAGTTTTTTTGTCGTGGCGCGGAGGAAGTACTTGGGGGAGGAGGGGAAGGCGATGTCGCAGATGTAGCTATCGTGCTTGAAGGTGTCGATGGCGCATCGGGCGTGTATATGGCAGAGCTTGGAGGTGTTGTCAATGCTGGCTGTCGCGAGGAGCTTGCTATCGGGAGAGAAGGCAACGCGGTGGACCCAATTCCCATGCTGTATGGTTGCGATCACCTGTTTGCGATGAATGTCGAATAGTTTGGCAGAGTTGTCATCGCTGCCTGTCGCGAGGAGCGAGCCATCGGGGGAGAAGGCGAGGTGGTAGACTTCGTCTTCATGCATGATGGACGCGAGGGGTTGTTGCTGTTGAATGTCGTAGATTTTGGCGGAGTTATCGTTGCTGGCTGACGCGAGGAGCTTGCCATCGGGAGAGAAGGCGACGTGGCGGACCCATCCCCCATGCTGGATGGTAGCGATGGTTTGTTTCTTCTGAATGTCGAATAGTTTGGCAGAGTTGTCACTGCTGGCTGTCGCGAGGAGCGAGCCATTGGGAGAGAAGGCGACGTGGTTGATGCCGTCCTCATGCAGTATGGAGGCGATGGTTTGTTTGCTTAGAATGTTGAATATTTTGGCAGAGTTATCCTCGCTGGCTGTCGCGAGGAGCGAGCCATCGGGAGAGAAGGCGACGTGGTTGACGAAGGCCTCATGCTGTATGGCGGCGATGGTTTGTTTGCGTAGAATGTCGAATATTTTGGCGGAGTTATCCTCACTGGCTGTCGCGAGGAGCGAGCCATCGGGAGAGAAGGCGACGTGGTTGATGTCGCCTTCATGCTGTATGGAGGCGATTTTCTCCCCTGTTGATAGTCGGTAGAGGGAGATAATTTTGCCATCCTAAGAGCTCAGCGCGATGAGGTCGCTCTGCGGAGCGATCCAAGCGTCGTCAGCCTCTTGAGGATAGCT
>CAYJLP010000184.1:0-64 GCA_964371115.1 uncultured Akkermansia sp.
ATTTCTGCCTCGGGCTCGGAGGTGGAATCAGGCTGGATTTCTGCCTCAGGCTCGGCGCTGGGAT
>CAYJLP010000184.1:164-3853 GCA_964371115.1 uncultured Akkermansia sp.
CAGGCTGGATTTCTGCCTCGGGCTCGGAGGTGGAATCAGGCTGGATTTCTGCCTCGGGCTCGGAGGTGGAATCAGGCTGGATTTCTGCCTCAGGCTCGGTGGTGGAATCAGGCTGGATTTCTGGCTCGGGCTCGGAGGTGAAATCGGGCTGCACTTCTACCTCAGGCTCAGGCTCAGGCTCAGGCTCAGGAGAGAGGACAGGCTGGGGGGCTACAGCGACTTTTCGCGCAGGTGCTGGCGCGGTGGGGGCTAGCTTCACCTGAAGATTGTGCCCAGCGTCAGGAGTGATCTCAAGGCAGAAGGAGGCTGTGGCAGCAGCTACCTCGGCGGCAGTCTTGCGCACGACAGGTGCAGCTTGGCGCAGAGGAGGAGCCGTTGGGAGTACAGACTCGACCGTGGGCACGCCTACGTAGTCTTCGTCTGTGACCTCATCTACCACAGGCGCAGCGATGGGAGGAGCGGCAGCGGCGACCTGAGCGCTGAGCTCGGCGGCGGCGGCACCATCGGCCTGCTCCTTGGCGAGCTGGGCTGCGTTACGCGAATCATGGTAGCCCTTCGAATCAATCGAGGCGATGATGGTCACGCGTATCTCGTCATCGAGGTGGGGCTTGATCGCGGTGCCGAAGTGGATGTTGAACTCCTTCTCTGGATACTGGGACTGGATGTGCTGTACGGTGAGTCGCAGCTCCTCGATGCTCAGCGACTCCCCGCCTGCGATGTGCACGAGTAGGGTGTCGACGTGCGCCAGCGCGCGATTGTGGCTGAGCAGCGGGGTGTCGAGTGCCGCCTGGGCGGCGCGCTCAGCGCGATTCTCCCCACGAGCACTGCCGGCACCAAAGAGGCAGCGGCTCTCGCCGCGCTGGAGGACGGCTTGGAGGTCGTCGAGTCCCATCTTGATGAGACCTGGCGAGCTGTCGAGCATGGGGACGGCGGCAGCGGCGCGCGCAAGGAGGCTGTCTGCCTCTTCGAAGACGGAGCGCACACCACGGTGGGAGGTGAAGAGAGCCTCCATCATATCATTCTCAAAGCAGAAGAGAATATGTGAGTCGCGGCGCAGATCGCCGAGGGCTTCTTCGGCCTGCTTGCGGCGGCGGGGTCCCTCGAACTCGAAGGGCATGACGACGACGGTGACGAGGAAGGCGCCTACCTCTCGCGCCATCTGGGCGAGGACTGGGGCTGCCCCCGAGCCAGTACCACCGCCGAGGCCAGCGATGAGCACAACGAGGCGTTGCTTGGCGATGATGCTGGCGATCTCGTCGCGGGCTTCTTCGGTGACCTTGCGACCGAGTGAGGGGTCGCCTCCCGAGCCCATGCCGTGGTTGCTGACATGCCCGAGCTGGATGAACTGGGCGTGCTCACATCCGACGCCGAGTCGCTCATCTAGACCGAGCAAGCACATCTTGACCGAGGAGGAGTGCGAGCTGGCGAAGTATTTGAGAATATTCGCCCCCGCGCCACCGATACCTATGATGGTGACACCCTCGTCGTTTGTTTTTGTTGCTTGAAAACGTATCATGTTTGGATTCTATTTCTAAGAGAAAATTTTTTATCGACGCGCCGCAGGCTCACGGAGCAGGCTGACGCGCGGTCATCTAGCGTCGCAGGATGAAGTTGAGCAGGCGGGTAAAGATGCCCTCGCGGTCGCGCTGGTCTCTATCCTGCTGGATCTGCGCCATGCGGATGAGGCCGATGGTGGTGCAGTAGCGCGGGTCATTGATGAAGGAGTAGTCGTCGTCATCTGAGATGGGGTCGGGCTGGAAGATGGTCGTCTGGAAGACCATCTGGGCGATGTCGTCGAGCCCGCGCATCATGCTGGTGCCTCCCGAGAGGTAGACGGAGAAGTCGCGCTTGTCCATGGCGTACTGGGGGAGCTTGGACTTGACGAGGGTGAGCGTGTCAAAGAGTCGCTCATAGATGATGCGATTGAGCAGCCCGCGCTCGATCTCGGCGGTGTTGTTGCCCTCCTCGTCGCGGTAGATGGCCATGGAGATGTCACGCATGTCGCCCGAGGCGTTACCCTCGGTGCGCTTGAGCACCTCAGCCGCGACGAAGTCGACGCGCTGGTTGGAGAGCTTTACTATGTCTTGGTTGATGTTGTTGCCACCGACGGCAATGCAACCTGAGGCGACGACGTCACCATGGAGGAAAAGGACGAAGTCCGTGGTGCCAGCTCCGATGTCGATGAGTAGTGCCCCTGCTTCCTTGTGCTCGCGCGTGAGGATGGCTTGAGCAGTGGCGATGGGGGCAAAGACGAGCTGCTCGACCTCAAGGGGGACTTGGCGCACGCAGATGACGGAGTTGTGGATGCGGCTCTCGGCTCCATGGATGATGTGGCTGGAGACGTCGAGTGTGCGGGCGGTGAGGCGCGCGGGGAAGCTGCTGGCTTCTTTCCCATCAATGCTGAAGTAGCCGGTGATGCTGTCGATGATGAAGCGGTCTTGCGCAACCTCGAGGTTCTCGGCTTTCTCTCGCACGATTTCCATGTGCTCGGGGGTGACGAGGCGTTCCTCGTCGGGGAGGCGGTAGGAGCCCATGTTGTTCTCTCCGATGAAGTGGCTGCCTGTGACGGAGAGGTAGATGCTGCGGATCTCAGCGTCGGCATGGTCCTGTGCGAGTGCCCAGGCGTCTCGGACGCAGCGGCTGGCGGCACTCTGGTCGATGATCTCGCCTCGGCGCACTCCTTGGGTGGGGACTTCTCCGATGCCGATGATAGAGGCACTGCCGTCGGGGTTGACCTCACCTACGACCATGCATGTTTTGGATGTTCCGATTTCTAGCGCGACGTGTATTGTTGATTGAGCCATAGTGGAGAGAATAATGGGGGTGATTACTCTATGTGTTCTACCATGCTTCGCCTCGATGGGCAATAAAAATCATTAGGGTGATTGTTTGTGGCGGGGGAAGGTGACGGGGGTGACGCCTGCTTCGTTGTACTGGTCGAGGGTGGGTGCGATGCTGGGCATGAGGGTGAGCTCATCGTCTTCGTAGCCCTCAGAGGGGGTGAAGAGGAAGCCAGCGTCGCGCTCGCGCAGCTGGTAGGAGCTGGCGCGGAAGGTGGGCAGGAATTGGTTGGTGTTGGGGTCGTAGGTGGGCTGCTGGGTATAGCTACCGACGATGGTGTATTCCGCGTTGTTGTCGCGGCCAAAGGTGGCGTTGGGACGGGGCTTCTCAGGACCTCGATCGGGGGTGCGGGTGATGCGCTCGTCCATGATGACGAGTTTGGCCGTAGCCCATGATTGCTGCGGGCGGCGCAGGTAGCCCCAGAAGCGAGTGTCGGGGATGTAGTAGCGGCGGCCTATGTAGTAGTCTCCTGCTGGTTCGCTGAGTATCTTTTGATCACGCTCAACGATGGCTTCGCAGTCTTGCTTGATGCTGCTGCATTGGCTGAGCAGGACGGCGGTGCTTATAGCAAGGAGGCTGGCAGGGATGGGGCTCTTCATGATGTATGTCTCGCTGGGTTAATATAGCAGATGTAGCGATGGGCGTCAAGGTTCTTTTGGTTGAAATCAATTAGTTAGAGTTAGGGTTAGAGAGGTGGCTTTTTGGGGTGTTTCTAGGGAGATTTAGGGATTTTTTGAGGGTGGGTGATCTGAGAAGATGGGGATGAATTTGTATTTACGACCGCGTGATGGTGTATTTCGCGCGGTTGGTGGGTTGGTGGGTTGGTGGGTTGGTGGGTTGGTGGGTTG
>CAYJLP010000184.1:3863-4200 GCA_964371115.1 uncultured Akkermansia sp.
GCGTGGGGGTCTTGGGTGGGGGGGTGTTGGTGGGTGGGGGGGGTGGTGGGGGGGTGGGGGGGGGTGGCGGGGGTGGGGGGGTGGGGGGTTGGTGGGTAAGGACTAGGGACGCTTCGCGTTTGCGACGGTGGAAATTTGGTGCGCTTCGCGCACAGGTGGGACGGGGGCGTCAGTTGGCGGCGTTGCGACCATGCTGAGTTTGCCGCGCAGGCGTGTGCTAATGTATCTGAACTGACGCCCTGCTGGATCTGCGATCCAGCGCTGCTTGTGGGACTCTGTCCCACCCCCTGGGGGGGGGGGGGGGCGCCAGGCCCCCCCCCCCCCCGCCCCGGAGGGG
>CAYJLP010000184.1:4210-4856 GCA_964371115.1 uncultured Akkermansia sp.
CCCTTGTGGATGAAGTGTCTGCCCCATACGCAATTCAGGCATGCAGCGGGGTGCTGCATGCCTGAATGATTCGGTGCAAAAATTTGCAATCGGGAAAATGTTATTCCCACTCGATGGAGGCGGGAGGCTTTGTCGAGATGTCAAAGAGTACGCGGTTGATGCCGCTGACTTCGTTAAGGATGCGGTTGGATGCCTCTCGCAGCAGGTCGTAGGGCAGCTCCACCCAGTCCGCTGTCATAGCGTCTTCCGAGATGATGGCGCGGATGTTCGTCGCCCATTCATAGGAGCGTTCGTCTCCTTTCACGCCGACGGTTTTCACTGGAATGAGTCCCGCGTAGGCTTGCCAGCATTTCCCATACCAGTCCCACTTGCGCAGTGTGCCGATGAAGATGGCGTCGCATTCACGGATGATGTCGAGACGTTCTTTGGTGACCTCCCCTGGGCAGCGGACGGAGAGTCCAGGTCCTGGGAAGGGGTGACGCCAGAGGATGTCGTGGTCGATGCCCATGGAGGCACCCAGTTCGCGTACTTCGTCTTTGAAGAGGAAGGCGAGCGGTTCGATGACTTTGCCCTGTTCTTGGAGTTCCAAGACGCGCTCGACGCGGTTGTGGTGGGTCTTGATGACGGAGGCTTTGCTCTTGGCATT
>CAYJLP010000185.1:0-4761 GCA_964371115.1 uncultured Akkermansia sp.
GCCCCATGAGATTAAAACCTATGTTGATGAGATGCAGCGCTTTATCTGCCGTGAGCACACGTTTATCCAGATGTAGATAATGCGTTTTCTTCTTGCTCCATATGCCGTAGCTACTCCATAGCAGGCGTGCCCAGTTCTCATGAAAGCTGAATGACTGGATGTCGATGGGAAAGAACCTATCTGTAAAGCCTTCGAATACATTCGTGAGCGAATTGAGCTTTTGCGAAATCCCCGATGAGCTCAACGCATCGTATTGGACGCGGATTTCAATATTTCTCGGAAATGAACGGTACGAATGGTAGCGTCTATTGCGTATGCAGTCACTTAGCATAGCGGCAATGTGTTGCAAATAAATGATATTCCTTACATCATGGTTCCATGTGCCATCCTCACCCAGCACGTAGATGAGCTTCGTCTGTGGTAGATTGAGTTTGACGAATTCGTCTCGCGATTCAAATTTTCCTGAGTAGAAGATGACTTTGCTGAATTGAGAGGCTGAGAGTTGTGATTTTACTAAGGATCGCAACTGCTCCGTATCCTGCTGCGTGTAGATGAGGACGTACTTGAGTTGTTTACCCTTATCTTCATTCAAGATATGCCGCAGGATGCTCATACCAATCTCACCAAATCCTACCAGCACGGCATGATCGCGTACCTTTTTGTAAACAACACGACCGCTGACGGCATCTTCGCGTACTCGCAAGATAATGCCGACAATGAGCGAAATCAGCAAACCATTCACCAGCACCATTCCCAAGACAGCAATGACGAGACCTAGGATTTCAGCTTCTGGGGGTTGCTTGGCGTGGTAATAGAGATATCCAGGGTCGAGGAAGAGATAGCCTATTCCTCGCAGATTCGCCCAGAAGGGGGCGTCACTGACGAAGTCCACGAGGGAGAAATCTGATTTGTACTTGCCATTGCAATACATGCTCAATAGCCATACGACTATGTAGCAAGTCAGAGCGAGCGCAAAGAAAATGGAGAAGTACTTCAAAAATCCCCCCATAATCGCCTGACCAAACCAATAGCGGGGGTAGGTGACAAAACTCTTGAGCTCCTTCATCAGCGTCCATGGCAGTAAAAGACAGGCCTTCGGAAGGCCTCGCATGCACTGCCCGAATCTCCACCTGAGTTGAAGGCAGCACTGCTGTTGTAGGCGTCTCTTTCGTCTATTACTTACTGGTTTTTGTGTCATGGCGTGCTAGGAGGGTTGTGATAAAGAAGCTTTCAAATGTCATACGAGCGTACTATCACAAACATCTTAGCAAATTATCAGCAAAGGTCAATAGAAAGAAGAAAGCAAATAGTTAGGGCGAATTCTACTTGTCAATGCGTGATGGTTTTGCTAGAGTGCTTGTTAGCTTATGAATAACAATCGCACACAGATCTTCATTGCCTCCTCCGCTGAGCTTAGCGCGGAGCGCGATCTTTGTTCCTTGCTCATCTTTGATCTCTCAGGCAGCAATCGTGATCGTGATTGCCCACCACTTTTTCCCATACGCTGGGAGGAGATGGATGCCGCTGTGCGCTATCACAGGCACAAGAATACAGACTACGAGCGTGAGGTGAAAAAGAGCGAGCTCTTCATCGGACTCTTCTGGACGAAATGTGGGCAGTACACGCTTGACGAGCTCACTATTGCTCTGGAGGGAAAGAAGGCGGGACTACTCCCGCATGAGGTGGCAATCTTCATCAAGGTCTCGTCTGAGCAGCAGACTGAAGCCGTACGCGCGCAGCTAACTGAGCTCACAGGCGATATGTGTTTCTACTACTTTAGCCATGAAGATGAGCTAAAGGAGCAGCTTCTGCGCGTGCTTATTGCTCATTTGAAAAAGCAGAACCTACTCCCCACCCCAGACATCCACGTCGAGGGAGACTACCTCTGTGTGAATGGGGAGATCGTCGTTGACTGCTCGCAGCTGCCTGTTTCTGCATGTGAGCTCGCCGACCAACTAAACGCCTAAACTCAGATCTCCATCATGACACGACCTATCAAAAAGCAGGGAATCTATATCAGCACTTCCCCCGATCTCCGAGCTACGGCAGATAGCCTCGCGCTTTCCATTTATTATAGCTCTGTGCATCACACGACCTTTAGCGGGGTTGCGTTTAGACCACAGCGTGGTGGGATTGCACCGTTGACTATGAGTGAAAGTCTACCCGAGCTCTACAGGCAGAGTGTGGAGCAGGCGGATCTTCTCTTTTATCTTTACGACTCCAGTCTGGACGAGGGCTGCGTGCAGCGCTTCCACTATGCCTATGAGCGAGGGCAGGAGGATGAGGCAGCGGGGAAGCGTCTCTTTCTCTTTGCTCCTCTGAATGATGACGGGGAGGCTCTCGCAAACTTTCGCGACACGCAGGACAAGAAGCATGGCAACTTCTGCGCGTATTTTGACAACGACTCTCATTTGAAATACCTCGTCTCTGAGCAGCTATGGATAGCACTTGGCAAACAGCTGCATGATAGAGAGCTCGAGCATGATGCGATGACTGTCACCTTGGAGAATGGTCTGCAATTACGCCTCGCGGATCTTCCTTTTATCCAAGGCAATTCTAGCTATGTAGACAAAGCGAGGCGGCTGGAGGAATTACTCAGCCGCAAGGATGAGCTTATACAAGATTGTGAGGAAAATCCAGAACAGAGAAAATACAAGCAACGCCTCTCAGATGTAAACGCGAAGATCGTCTCTGTTAAAAAGGAGATTGATAAAGAGCTAGATCTCGTCTTCCAGCGTTCCTTACAACTGGCATCGTATAGGAGAACAGTCTCGTCAACGCGTCTAAAGCGGGCGCTCAAGGAATTCGATGAGGGTAGAATATCTCGCGCCCTCGAATGGCTCGAAGATGCTGAAGAGCGAACGGAGCAATCAATGGAGATGGTTGATCAGGCAATTGATACCCTCAAAGGGAATATAGGGGAGCTACGTGTTAAAATCCAGCTAATCAATGCGGACGGACGTTTATCTATCGCTACCCGTGTGGATCAGGCCTATGATATTTATCAACTATTATTTAAAGCATTAAAGCGTGTAGGGGATAAGGTTGCGCTTGCCGAGGAATATTTCAATTGCGGCGTGCTATGTCAAAAGATGAATCGTCATCAATTTGCTATTGAGCATTACGAGTGCAGCCTCGCGTTACACGAAAAACTCGCGATCCAGCAACCCGATGTCTATGAGCCTGATCTAGCTTTGGTTTTGATGAATCTGGGAAATTCCTATCGTTCTACGCAAAGGCACAGGGAAGCACAAGTCACCTACGAGCGCAGCCTCGTACTGCTTAAAAAGCTCGCGAGCCAGCAGCCCAATATTTACGAGTCTGATCTCGCATCGGTCTTGAGTGGACTAGGCATTCTCTACAGTGATAGACGATGTTATAGAGAGGCGCTGAAAGCTTTTTTGCGCAGCCTCAGGCTACGCGAAAAACTCGCAAGTCAGCAGCCCAAAGTGCATGAGGCTGACCTCGCATCGGTTTTGATGAATCTGGGAAATCTCTACTACTCTACACGCCGTACACACCGATATAAAAAGGCACAGAAAGCTTTTTTGTGCAGCCTCAGGCTATGCAAAAAACTTGTGCGCCATCAGCCCGATATCTATGAATCTATGCTCGCAACGGCCTTTATGAATCTGGGAATTCTCTATACTGATATGCAAAGACACCGCGATGCGGAGGATGGTTTCAAACGCAGCCTCGCGTTACGCGAAAAGCTTGCACGCGAGCAGCCCGATGTCTATGAGCCTGATCTCGCAAAGGTTTTAATGAATCTGGGGGTGCTCTACTACTCTACGCAATGGAATCACAAAGCCGAACTCGCCTACAAGCGCAGCCTCGCGCTACTCGAAAAACTTGCGAGTCAGCAGCCCGATGTCTATGAGCCCGATCTGGCTACGGTTTTAATGAATCTCGGGGGGCTTTATGTAGATATGAACAAATTTGTCGAGGCAGGAGAACTGCTGAAGCGTAGACATACAATCTACAGCAGACTCGAGCTAAAGAATCCTGATGTCTACAGAAAGGACTTGGAAGAGGTAATGCATAATATGGAAGTACTCCATTAGCGCATTGGATGAAATTCGTAAAACTATGTAACTAGCTGATTCAACGGATTATATATAGAGCTAAAAAAGATAAATCCGATCCTCTACGACCACAAACTAGTTGAGGAATACATAGAATTTGGACACTATCATCAATCCGCAAATAAATTCACCAAAGCAGAGGCATTTTGCTTACGAAGTCTAGAAGTCTATGAAAAGCTGACACGTCAGCAGCTAGATTCATATGATAAGGAACTGTCACAGGCTATGGCTACTCTGGAGAGTCGTTATCGACGCAATGATGGACATGAAAAAATGTGCTTACTCCTATTACGCCAACGGGGGCATCTACCAAGATTTGGCGAGCCAGCAGACAGTGACCAACTGGGGCAAGCTTGCAGTTGCGCTCCACAAACTCGGCAGCTTCTACCTCGAATGGGATGGCAATTGCTATTACAGGTACAGATAAAATATTATTTCCAGAATTAGTCAAGATGAGGTGGATGGGTTGACTCCAAAAGAGGTGTCTCTGCACAATTTTGCAGGTTGTCAGCGAGTAGTTTGTGTTCCTCTGCCAACTCGGGGCGCGCGGTGGCGAGGAGTGCGGTGGCACTCCTGTGTAGCTCGATGAGCTGCTCTGCTGGCGCGTCGAGGATTGAAGCTATAGTCAGCAGGAGCTTGTAAATGGGGTAGCAGCTCTCAATGATGTCGGCTTCAT
>CAYJLP010000186.1:0-4727 GCA_964371115.1 uncultured Akkermansia sp.
TTCACACGGCCCTTGAAGATACCGCCGACGATGTTGTTTTCACCTTCGCGCTCGATGCTGTATTCCTCGAGGACACCGTTTTCGAGGGTGGCGACGCGGCGTTCGAGTTTTTCTGAATTGATGACGATGGTTGTGCCTTGCATGGGGTTGCAATTGCCAAACCCAAACAAGCGTTTCACAGAATGTATCATTTTAGATAGAATGGACAAGATTAAAATTGTGGTTGATGGTGCTATTCCAATCAGGGTTGAGTTGCTTGTATCTATTCGTAAGCTGAGTGCTTTTGCGAGCTTTTTCTAGTGCGAAATTCTTTGCGTTTCATAATAAAAACAGGGTGCAGTTGCCCCATCTCGACCGCCAAGGCGACATCAACGAAGACTCCTGCGCGCGCGCCCAGAAAAAGCACTACTGCGATTAAGAGACAAGCTCCGGTGAACGCGTCCACGCACTCACCTAGCTGCCCGCAGCATGCGGGTCTAGGGGAGCGCGTCGGGGGTTCACGTGGCTCGTGGGGAAGATGAAGCTTTAGTCCTCAAAGACGACTTCATTCTCCTGCAGGAACTTGCCTGTGCCTTCGGCGACGGCACCCAGGGGGTCCTCGGCGATGAAGATAGGCAGTCCTGTCTGCTCATGGAGCAGCTCACTGAGACCGCGTAGCAGTGCTCCACCACCAGCGACGGTGATGCCGCGGTCGTAGAGGTCACTCGCGAGCTCAGGGGGACAGTGGTCGAGGGTCTGGCGGACGGCGTTGACGATGACGTCGAGCTTGTCCTGGAGAGCCTCACGGATTTCTTGAGAGTTAATAGTGACGGTCTTGGGCAGACCTGTGCCTCGGTCGCGGCCCTTCACCTCCATCGTGAGCTCCTGCTGAAGGGGGTGGGCGGAGCCGATGGTGGTCTTGATATCCTCAGCTGTGCGGGGACCGACGAGCAGATTGTGAGCCGTCTGCATGTGGCGAATGATGGTCTCATCGAGCGCATCTCCCCCACACTTCTCCGACTGGCTATAGACGATGCCTGACAGCGAGATGATGGCGACCTCAGTCGTACCACCGCCGATGTCGACGATCATATTACCCACAGGCTCAGTGATAGGAAGCCCTACGCCGATCGCGGCTGCCATGGGCTCCTCGATGAGCTGCACGCGGCTCGCGCCCGCCTTGTACGCAGACTCCTCGATCGCGCGTCGCTCGACCTCTGTGATGCCGCTGGGGTGGGCGATGAGGATACGAGGACCGCGGAGACGGCGCTTTTGGGCGGCCTTTTTGATGAAGTGGCGAATCATCTGCTCGGCTACTTCAAAGTCGGCGATGACGCCTTCTTTGAGCGGGCGGATGGCGACCACGCTGCCAGGGGTACGCCCGACCATGCGCTTTGCCTCCTCGCCCACTGCCTTCACCATCTCGCCCTTGATGGCGACGACGGAGGGCTCGCGAAGCACGATACCTTGATTTTTAATATATATAAGTGTATTGGCAGTACCGAGATCTATCCCGATGTCGCAGGATAGCATGGCACCGAGTTTTTTTAGGAATCGAAACATTTTTATGAGAAGATTTTTTAGAGTTAGCAACGAGGTTCTCCTACCTACCGCGAGCACCCATCCGTTTCACGGGAATTGAGCGTAAACGCCTTTGACAGAATAGAGAAAATGGCGATAAAAACACATTCGCCTCGTCAGCGCAATAATATAACATAAGTCCTCCGTTGTCAAGGTAGAATTACAGATAGCTAACATGTTTTGTGCGCCACGCCAACTCGGCAAAAATACGCGAGTTGCACGCCAAGGCGATTCAACTTTTGTAGCTCTGTGCGCAGAGTTTTTTCGAGTATTCTATTCTTGACTTATCCGCGGCAATCATGCAAGATGTCAAGCGCATGAGATATATCACAGCTATGACATTGCCCGCGTTCTGCCTGATAGCTGCGGCGGTCGATTTTGTCGAAGTAGGCACCTATCCCTCCAAGGTCACGCCCGAGCAAATCGCCGTCCTCTCCATCTCTGAGTCAGGCTACCTCACGGAGCTCGTCGATGACAAGCTGCGCTACAAGAAGGGCGACATCATCGCCAAGGTCAACGAAGAGCAGCTCAAGGAGGAGCGCGAGGATCTCGATCTGCAGCTGCTCAGCGAGCGCATCACAAAGAAGGACAGCATCGCCGATCTCCAAAAGCAGAAGCGTCAGCTGCAGTTCTACTTCTCCCTCAGTGAGCGTGAGCGTCGCTACGCCACTGACATCCAAGTCGACGGCGAGCTACCCACCCAGCAGGCGATTGAGGATATCAACGAGCGCATCAAGCTCGCCGAGATGGAGATGGAGCGCCGCCCCAAAAAGCAGCTCAAGGATTTTGAAAAGAAGGTGAAGCTCAACACCATCACCATGCCCTTTGACGGGCGATTCCAGTACCAGATCATCCTGCCTGAGAAGCGTGATGAGCCCTTTGAGACCAAGCCTGTCCCCCACTTTGCCACCGCCATTGATGACTCCTCGTACTACATCAGCGTCCCCATGACGCAGGCCGCACTCTCGCAGCTGCCAGCGGAGAAGTTCATCGTGCGCATCGACCTGCCGGCGGGCAAGCAGCTCAACGGCGTGTTCTCCCACCGCCGCGTGGAGAAGAGCAACAACGGTGACGCCTACGTCTACTACTTCCGCGTCACGGAGGGCGAGCGCGAGCGCGCCTTCTCCATGCTCGGCACGACGGCACAGGCGAAGCTATTCTACCAGCTCTCCGACAAGCTCAAGCGCATCGACATGGACAAGCACTACGGCGGAGCTGCCGCCGAGAGCAGCAGCAGCAAAGAAGAGTTCCTGCGCAAGTCCTTCCCCGGCTACAACCTGCTGCTAGAGACTGACTCCGAGCTCATCCTCATCCCTGAGGGAGAAGAGCCCTGAGGCGTTTTCTACCCCTCGCCTACGCAGGATTGAAAGAAGAAACAAATTTTGTTAGCTACCCTCCCCCACCCCTCCTCCATGCCTCCCACCACTAGCTCTGCGCCCATGGTACTACGCTGCGAGAAGCTCCGCTTTGGCTACCTGCGCAAGCAGTCCGTACTCGATGAGTTCACCCATCATTTTGGCACTGGCATCACCGTGCTCAAGGGCTACTCAGGCTCGGGCAAAACCACGCTGCTCAAGCTACTCGCAGGCTACCTCAAGCCCAACGGGGGCAAGATCCACAGCCCGACGAAGAACAAAGTAGGCTCACGCCGCTACCTCCAGCGCGACATCGGCTACATGTTCCAAGGCATCAACCTGCTGCCGCTACTCAGCGTCGAGCGCAACCTACGCCTCGCCGCCGAGATGGCCATCCTGCCTAGCTCCCTCTGGAAAGACCGCTGCCAAGAGCTCCTCGACGACCTCGGACTCCATGACATGCGCCGCCGCCGCGCCGACCGCCTCTCGGGAGGGCAGGCTCAGCGCGCCGCCCTCGCGCGCACCCTCATGAAGAACTCCCCCATCGTGCTGCTCGACGAGCCCACCTCCGGCCTCGACGATGGCAACACCGACATCATCCTCCAGCGCATGATCGCCGAATCAGCGGAGAAAATATGCATCATCAGCACGCACGACGCGCGCCTCTTCCCCATCGCCCATGAGATCATTGATTTTGACGCTCTTGTATCTGGCTAAAGATACCATCCACCGCTGGCTCACCCGCATCTCCAGCCCCCTTGCGCGCATCCTCGTCGTCTACTTCCTCTCACTCTGCGCGCTCTTCTTTCTGGGCAGCTACGTCATCTCAACCAAGGTCGTAGAAGACCGCATCCGCAAGCAGGGAGCGGATACCGTCTCGCTCTTTGCCCGCAGCAGCAATGAGAAACTGCAATTCCCCAGCAGCAAGCAAGTCAGCGACGCGCTCGGAGTTGAGTCCTGGTGCTCGCGCAACATCGGCTACGTCATCGACCCGAAGCTGCGCACCATCCCACTGCTCACCTACGACTACAACCGCAGCGCACAATACTACCCTCTCACGGTGAGAGGCAAGCCCACCCTCCTCTGCACCCCTGCGCTCGGTGTGCGGCCGGGATTTCGCAGCCTTGAAGTACGAGGACACCGCCTCACCGTCCACGTACGCCACCTCCCTGAGGACCACCCACTCATGCGGCTCAACACCGGCAAAGTCATCATCATCTCGCCCAAGATGGCTGAGACCTACGCCGACGCACGGCAACTGCGCAGCGCCCCCTTCCAAATCCTGCTTCGCGTGACATCGGAGAAGCTTGAACTAGCGCAACTGCTCGACATGGAACGCTACCTCAAGAGCTTTGCCCAACTAGAAAAGCTCCAAGGCCAAGTCCAATCCGCCATCCCCCTCATCAAAGACCTCAACGTCATCACCAGCAATCAGGGACAGGCGCGTGCGGCCTTCAGCCTCGGCATCGCCATCATCGTCGGCATCCTCCTCACAGCACTGGCTAGCATGGAATATAGGCAAAACGAGTATATCTATACGCTGATGAAAAGCTTTGGTATCCGGCCTATCCTGCTGGCGGGCACCTTCATCGTGGAGAATATTTTGCTTGTCGCCGTCTCCTTTGTCGGTGCTATCTTCACCTTCATGGAGATACAGAAAATCGTACTCACGCAATTCTTCCGACTGGGCAAGCATCGCCTTACGCTGGAGGAAGTCATGCCTGAGATCCAGCTCATCGGCGCGGCACTGCTCGTCTGCGTGCTCATCTCAGCCATCCCCATCTTCATCGCCATCAACCGCGAAATCGGCCG
>CAYJLP010000187.1:0-4699 GCA_964371115.1 uncultured Akkermansia sp.
CTTGGAGTTGCCGCGCTGGGCGTGACGACGCTGATGTGCAGAGGCGGTGCGGTGGTCGGGGATATGGGCGCGCGGTGTGGTGTCGACAGCGGTCAGGGCTGCATTCTGCGCGGGGGTGTCGACCACGGCGACGAGCTCGACGGGGGCTGTGTCGCTCGCTGCTGCTGGGTCATTAGGGTTGGCAGGGTTCGCAGGGGGGATGGAGCTAATGGCGATGTCGCTGGGGGGAGGGGGCAAGACCTCTTGGGGCGTTGCCTGATACGTGGCGTCGCGTGCCGTGGCGATGGCGGAGGGCGCGACAGCGGGGGTGGAATTCTTTGCCACGGGGGTACTTGTCGTCGCGGGGGCAGAGCTGAGCTCACCTGGTCGGAGCGCGTCGGGTTTTTTGCTAAAGTCAGGGGCGATTTGGGGTGATTTGTCCATGTTTTCATGGACGAGTACGCCTCCGATGATGACGACGTGGAGCAGCAGCAGCCCGAGCGTGATGCGTACGACGGTCTTGGAGCTACTGACCTCTTGGATGGGCGAAGCCTGTACGTAGAGACGGCTACGCGCGGAGCGCTGCGTGGTGAAGCTCTGGAAGAAATGGCGCTTGGTGGGCTTGGACCTCATGAAGCGCGACTGCTGGAAGGCGCGTTGGCGCGTGGGGCGATTGTTGAACATGATGAGACAGAGGTTGAGGATGAGATGGGGGGGAAGGGATTGAAGGTGTTAACGTTGTAAAACGGCGTGAACGGCGTCGCGGAAGCATTGCCCGCGCGCTTCATAGCCGCTGAATTGGTCAAAGGAGGAGGTGCCCGGCGAGAAGAGCACGACATCACCCTGCTGCGCGAGCTGCGAGGCGCGCGCCACGCACTCGCTCACGGTCTCGAGCACCTCGCTGGTGCAGGCCTCACCCAGGCAGCTGCCGAGCTGGCTGGCGATCTGCCCAAAGCAGAGGCAGTGGTTGGCTTTCTGCTGGAGTAGCGGGATGAGGGGTTTGTAGTTGAGTCCCTTGTCCTTGCCACCGACGATGAGGACGATGGGGCGGGTCTGGGAGTGGATGGCCGCGGCGGTGGAGTGGAGGTTGGTGCTCTTTGAGTCATTCAGCCAGAGCACGCCTGCGCTCTCTGCGACCATCTCGCAGCGGTGACAGGGGGGGGAGAAGTGCGCGATTGCGCGCTCGACAGCGCGGTCGCTGACGCCCAGTGCGCGGCAGGCGAGCAGGGCTGCCATGCAGTTCTCGGCGTTGTGCTTTTGCTCCATGCGGGTGCCGGCGAGGCTGAGGCAGCGTCGGTCGCCCTCATAGATGCTGGAGTCGCGGTAGTGAAGGGTGGCGTCGCTGCCCTGTGTCGTAAAGGTATGGATGCGCGGCGTTAGCCCGCTGAGCTGCTCGCCCTGACGCACGATGGCGATCTGGTCTGCGCTCATGTTGTCAAAGAGGTGCAGCTTCGCGTTAAAGTAGTCTTCTACCTCCTTGTAGCGGTCCATGTGGTCGGGGGCAAAGTTCAGCCAGATGGCGATGTCGGGGCAGAATTGCTCGATGGTTTCGAGCTGGAAGGAGGAGACTTCGAGGACGGCGAGGTTCTTCTCTGGGTGCTGGAGGATGACGTCACTCAGCGGGATGCCGTAGTTGCCACAGGCGATGGCGGCGTGCCCCGCCTCGAGCAGGATGTGCTCGATGAGGGCGGTCGTGGTGGTCTTGCCATTCGTGCCGGTGATGCCGATGATCTTGCCCTCAAAGTAGCGGTAGGCGAACTCGGTCTCACCGAGTAGCGGGGCGTCCTTTGGCGCGCAGAAGGAGCGGCTCCAGGGGATGTCGGCTTCGATGCCAGGGGAGATGATGACGAGGTCTGCGGCATACTGGGCAGCGTCGGTCTCGGTGGCGGAGGCGATGCAGGTGATGTGGGGGAGGTGGCAGGTGGCTTTGGGCGAGGTGTCAAAGATGCACACCTCGGCGGCTCCGCGGGCGAGGGCAAGCTTGGCCGCAGCTATCCCGCTGCGACCGCATCCGAGGATGGCGATGCGTTGTTGTTGAATGTTCATGTAGAGGGGAGGCGAATCAGAAGATAGGAGGAAGGGGAAAACGGGGGGGAGGGGAAATTAATATTGGACAGTGGCGATGTACCAGCCCATGGTGCCGAAGAGCGCGAGCATGAGCGTGATGATCCAGAAGCGGATGCAGACCTGTGGCTCCGACCAGCCCTTTTTCTCAAAGTGATGGTGGATGGGAGCCATGAGCAGCAGGCGGCGGGGCTTGCCATAGAGGCGCCGCGTGAGCTTGTAGCCCATGCGCTGGACGATGACGGAGAGGGCCTCGATGACGAAGATGCCTCCCAGTAGCATGAGGGTGAGATGATTGCCCGAGCAGACGGCGATCGTGCCGAGCACACCACCCAGCGCGAGTGAGCCGGTGTCACCCATGAAGACCTTTGCCGGATAGGCGTTGAACCATAAGAAGCCGAGGCAGGCAAACGCGATGCTGGCGAGCAGGATGTTGAGCTCCGTGGAGCAGGTGACGATGGTGAAGAGAGCAGCGACGATGGCGACGCTGCCGCTGGCGAGTCCGTCGAGCCCGTCGGTGATGTTCACCGCATTGGACGTGGCGATGATGACGGCGACGGAGAGGGGGATGAACCAGATGCCGATGTCCCACCAGCCCCAGAAGGGGATGAGGATGTTGCTCACGTCGGGCGAGCACTCGTAGAGGTAGTAGGAGGCGGCGATGGCGGCGAGGGTCTGGATGAGGATCTTGATCCAGCCGTTGACGCCGTCGGTGCCTTTCTGCCTGATTTTGGCAAAGTCGTCGAGGAAGCCCAGTCCCGCTGTCATGATGAGCACGAGGAGGCAGGCGTGGATGCTGGGGCTGCTCAGATCGCCAAAGAGTAGCATGCTGAGCACGACGAGACCGATGATCATGATGCCGCCCATGGTGGGGGTGCCCACCTTCTTCTGATGATCGGGGGCATTGGCCCTGCCAGATTGCTGTCGTATGGGCTGGCCTGCCTTGAGCCGTCGGAGGAAGGCGATGAGGTAGGGACCCAGGATGAGGCTACTCACAAAGGGGAAGCGGATGGCGCAGAAGACGAGCAGCCGCGTGGGGATCTCGAAGAACTGGGGGCTCATGTGTGGGGTGGGGGCTAGGGGTAGGAGCTAGGATGGAGTGGAGGGGAGTAGGTCGGTGAATGCGTGGAGAGTACATTCCATCCGCGCGGATCGTGAGCCCTTGAAGAGCAGCGCGTCACCTGCACGGGTGAGGGTAGAGAGGAGTGCCGCCGCCTCGTCGTGACTCGCGAGGTGGTGGAGGGGGACGCCAGCAGCTCCCGCGTGCAGCGCGAGCATGTCTTCGCTGAGCTCTCCCACGGTGATGAGCTGGCTGTAGCCGCGGGCGCGTACATGCGCGCCCACCTGACGATGGATGTCAGGACCGTGCGAGCCGAGCTCACCGATGGCTCCGAGGATGGCGATGCAGCGTGTGGGCTCGCTCATGTCGGCGACGGTGTCGAGGGCGGCGCACATGCTCTCGAGATTCGCATTGTAGCTATCGTCGATGAGATAGAGTCCTTGTCTCTGCTCGCAGCTGAGTCGTCCGCGTGTGAGCGTGGAGACGGCGAGACCTGCGGCGATGGCGTCGAGTGTGCAGCCGCATTTCCACGCGGCGGCGGCGGCGAGCAGGCTGTTGCTCACCATGTGGCGGCCGGGGGTGGGGAGTTTTATTTCTACGCTACCTACATCCTCAATGATGAGGGTGTAGCTGCTGCCCGTCGTGTGGTAGACGACATCCTCGGCGCGTAGCGGGCAGTCGTCCGCTGCTACGGCGAGGCACTGGGCGGTGGTCTGGGTGGCGATGTAGTCGGCGAAATCATCGCTCGCGGGGTAGAAGAGCCAGCCTGAGCGCGGGAGACTGCGCGCGAGTGTGCATTTCTCCTCCGCGATGACCTCGCGTGAGCCCATGTACTCGATGTGTGCCGAGCCTATGTGGGTGATGATGCCCATGTCGGGGCTGGTGATGTCGCAGAGCGGCTGGATCTCGCCGACGTGGTTCATCCCCATCTCCCAGACGGCGACCTCGGTGTCGGCGGGGGTGGCGAGCACGCTGAGTGGCACGCCGATGTGGTTGTTGAGATTGCCTCGTGTGGCCTGCGCGCGGTAGCTCTGCTGGAGGATGCTCAGCAGCATGTCCTTCGTGCTGGTCTTGCCACTGGAGCCTGTCAGCCCGATGACGCGCAGCGGCTCGATCTCGTGACGCCACCAGCGCGCGAGCAGCTGGAGGGCGGTGAGTGTGTCGTCAACCCTCAGGACGCTACAGCTGGGGGGGAGCTCGTCTAGGTCTTCGGAGACGAGGACGGCGGCCGCTCCCTGTTCGGCTGCTTGGGCGGCAAAGCGATTGGCATTGAATCGCTCACCGCTCAGCGCGACGAAGAGACAGCCCGGCTGCAATTGGCGCGTGTCGGTGACGACGCCAGCTGTGATGGCACTTGTTCCTCGCGAAACAAGGAGGGCACCCGTGGCTGTGCAGAGGGTGTCGAGGGCGATGCTTTTCATGTGGTTATTTTATCTAATGATTAGAATGTAAAAGGCTTGCGTGGTGTATTGTCGTCGCGGTCTCCGCCGTCGCGTGTGTCACGAGGAGGGCGGCTGTCGCGGCTGTCGCGGCGGTCATCGCGGTCGTTCCAGCGGCGCTCACCACGATCTTCCCAGTTGCGGCGGGGAGGACGGT
>CAYJLP010000188.1:0-1057 GCA_964371115.1 uncultured Akkermansia sp.
CACTATGGGAGTTGCCCCTCATCGTGAACTATGCTACCATCACGCATGATCTGGCCGCGTGTGCAGAGGACAAGAGGTGATGGCGAGAGCGCGCCCCCCGCTCCGCTCATCCTCTCAGTGAGTAGGAGGAGTGATATCCCTGCCTTTTACTTGGAGGGCTTTTTTGCTCAATTGCGACGCGGCTACACCTATGTGCGCAACCCCATCAGCTATCAAGAGCAGCTCGTCGATCTGAGGCAGGTGCGCTTCATCGTCTTCTGGTCAAAGAATCCGCTGCCGCTGCTCGGCTATGTCGATGAGCTCAGGGAGCGGGGGATTGAGTTCTATGTGCATTTCACCCTCAATGATTATGAGCAGGAGGGATTTGAGCTGGGCTTGCGCCCTCGGGAGCAGAGGCTTGATGATTTCTTGACGCTCGCGCATGCTCTTGGCAAGCAGCGCATGGTCTGGAGATTCGACCCGCTGATCTTGACGGAGTCGCTGGGGATAGACGCTCTGCTGGAGCGGGTGGAGGTGGTGGGGAGTGCGCTTGTGGGGTGCACGGAGAAGTTTGTTTTTAGCTTTGTGGATATCGCTTGTTATAAGAAGGTGCAATCGGCTTTTGTTCGTCGTGGTGTCGCCTATAGGGAGTGGTCGCGCGACGAGATGCGCGAGATGGCGCAGGGGATCGCGAGGCTGAATGAGTCATGGGGCTATGAGATCTCCACCTGCTGTGAGGAGATAGAGCTCTCGGGATATGGGATCGCGCATAGCAAGTGTGTGGATGATGCTCATATTGTGAGGCTGGCGCATCATGATGCGGAGCTGATGGCATTCTTGCGCGCGCAGATTCATGAGGATGATTTGTTCTGCGAGCGCCCGCAGGGGGCTATCGCACTGGATGCGCGTCGCTATGCGACGATAGGGCGCAGCCGAAGGGATCAGGGGCAGAGGTGGCATTGCGGCTGCGCGCCGAGCAGGGATATAGGGGTATATGATACCTGTCGGCATCAGTGTGTGTACTGCTACGCATGCTTTCAGATGTAGGGGAGGGGGTGCTTCTGATTCATCTATTGGG
>CAYJLP010000188.1:1067-4677 GCA_964371115.1 uncultured Akkermansia sp.
CTGCGGGCAGCGGTAGGGGCGGGGGCGCGTCCGCGCCCTCGCCGGGGACGGCGCCGTATGCTGATGCCTCCTCCCTCTACGCTGAGCGCGCGTGCAGAGCTGATCATTTCACCGTAAAGGGCACCTTCTTATAGCGCATCAGCCATTCGAAGTCCTGCCCTGTGCCGGTTGCATAGCCTGAGGTGGGGGTGGTGAACTGCAGCTGCATCTTGAAGCTGTACTGCTCGCCCTCTTCCTTGCCCAGATGCCTATAGGAGAGCTCGCCCTTGTCGGCTGAGAGTGGCGTGTAGTGTACACTGGCACTCTGCTTGTAGGGGATGCGGACGTGCTCGTGCTTCCATATCCCCTTGCCCCATGAGCCATTCACGCCTGTGCAGACCTGCACCTCGCTGAATTGTAAATGGAGTGTGCGTCCCTTGATATCGGATAGGCTCGTGGACTTCGGCACGGATGAGCAGGATACGAGGAGTGGGATGATAACTATTGCGAAAAGTGAATTTCTCATCAACGCATTATATCATGCGCCGCTCACGCGTCAAGCGCGTAGCGCACCTCGCGCGCGGGGTCGTGTGGCGTGGTGCGGTGTGCGGGGGGCTCTCTGGTGGTGACACATGCTGATTTTGTATAATTTGGGATTTACCTTTTGCGCACTATGTGTTAGGATGCGCGCGCTTTTTATGTTTGATATCGTCCTCCATGCTTTCTTGGCATCACTGCCTGTCTATCTGTTTTTTAGCATTGGGTTTTTGCTGCGCAAGCGAGGGAGTCTCACTCTGAAGGACGAGAAGGCGATCACGCATCTCGCGCTGGATGTCGCCTATCCCTGCCTCGTCTTTTCCAATCTGATGAAGTACATCGTGGTGCAGGGGGATGAGGTGCTGAGCTCACCTATTTTTTGCTTGCAGGCGATGGGCTGCGGCTTTTTGGAGATGTCTATTGGGGTGCTGGTCGCCTATGTCGTGGCGCGGGTGCTGCGCCTGAAGATAGGGCGTGGGCTGCGCACCTTTGTCGTGAGTGCGGGTTTGCAGAATTATATTTTCTTTGTCGTGCCGGTGCTCCAGATGATCTCGCTGGGGTCGGATGATCCCTCGATGGGGGTGCTCTTTGTGCACAATGCGGGCTGCGAGATCTTTCTCTGGACGCTGGCGGTCTTTCTGATGAGTGGTGATAGGGAGAATCTGCGTCTGGGCAATCTGCTGCGAGGACCACTCATCGCGGTGATAGGCACGCTGTGCCTCATCTGGCTGGGGCTGGGGAGCTTTCTCGCGCAGGCTCCTATCCTGAAGACGGCGGAGATGCTCGGTGCGGTGGCCTCTCCTATCTGCCTGATCATCTGTGGCTGCTCTATCTATGATCTGTCGCGCAACTTCACCTGGCAGCCGCGCATGCTCACGGCGGGGATGATCTCGCGCCTGCTCATCGCACCTATGCTCATCATGCTGGCGGCGTGGGCACTACCAGTCGATCCGATGATCAAGCGCATCATGGTGATCCAGGGCTCTATCCCGAGTGCGGTGGTGTCCGTGGTGCTGGCGAAGCGCTTCGGCGGTATTCCTGAGCTGAGCACACAGCTGGTGCTCTCGACGACGGTGGTGTCGATCGTGACTTTCCCGCTGTGGTTGGCGGTGGGGGATCGCTATGTGACGCCGATTTTCTCATGATTGTGAGTGTCTCGGCATCGCTGCTTCTGTCAGGTGCTTTTGGTTCATAGGCAGCCTATCATGTGCTGCATCTGCCTCTGCGCGGATGTAGGGGAGCTCTCGTGATCTAATTTTATTGATTCGTTCTTGTGTTTGATGTGATTTTGGTTTAGTGTTACTCGGGTTTTGTATATATGATGTATTCGTTATTAGCGCTGAATCCTATTATTAGAACTTCTTTATTTAACGTTGTAGAGGTTGTACTGCAAGGTAAAGATGCATCGTTAGATAGTTTTTTTCTTTTTTCTACATTGGTTGGTATCGTCATGGCGATCATTGGAGTGTTTAAAAATTTGAATTTCACTAGTTTTTTTATCGTGCTTATTTGCGTGGGCTATCCGTTTTTTGATGATGCAAGGAATAGGCAGAACGTTTCCTTGGAGATTTCAATAGGAGCAGCTATCTTTGCGGTTGTAGCTACTTATATCTTTATTTTCCTGATCCTTTTCCTTCACCATATAGGCTTCTTTCGCCTGATTCTATGTGTATTGAAGTTTATCTTCTATTTTATTGTATTTGCGGTTTTAGGAGGTATAGGGGGAGTTGTCATAGTCTGGGCGGCGGAGAATTTTTTCGACTACCAATTAGTGGAGCAAACGGTTATGACTTGGTCAGCGGTTATTGTAGGTATGATTGCTGCTATTTCTTCACTATCTGATGATTAGTTTGTATTGTCTGTGATTGATATAGCACGTGCGTCTTGCTGGCTACCCTGCGCCGTGGCTGAGGGCGCATCGCGTCTCTGATGCTCCACCCCCAAGATGAGGCGCCAGTGCAGCGCGCTCAGTGAATGTCTCTATGCAATGGGGGGTATGAGTCGTGTTTATTTATTTAGAATGATTTGAAGCAAAGATTGTTTGATAAATAAATCCTACCAATCAGCTCGGAAAGGTTGACTTTTTAGCTCTTTTCCTGTAAGTTAATAGCATGGTAAATACCCAATCAGATCTCGCCTTTGTCGATCGCTATTACAACGCCCGTTGCAATGGTCATTGGGAGCATTATTATGGATTCAGCATCGAGACTTGTGACAATCCTGGCTGGATGCTGACGCTGACGGAACCGCTGCCCACGGATCTCATCGATCTGGATGATCTTCGCGATGTCGCCGAGAGGCTGCGCGCGATACATGATGTCGCCATCATTTGTGATGTCGTCGACTCCAAGGTGGAGGAGCAGGTGCAGTGTATGGAGATTAATATCTTTGGCAGTAGTCTCACAGTTGTTCTACTCAGTCTGCGCGAGCTACTCGAGTATAATGAGTACAGCCGTATCGGGCATGCGTGAGCTAGAGCGATGAGTCGAAGAAAAGCCGCGCGAGCTTCGGGATGAAGATGATCATGCCGATGCTCAGCGCGAGTAGTGCTGAGATGAGTACGCCTGCCGCGGCGCAGTCTTTTGCGTTTTTTACTAGAGGGTGGTACTCAGGGCTGACGAGGTTGCAGATGGCTTCGATCGCGGTGTTGAAGAGCTCGGCGGCGAAGACGGCGGCGATGCTGGCGAGGAGCGCGACCCATTCGAGGGGGGCGAGGTGGAGGTAGGCGGCGAGCGCGAGGGCGATGAGGGCGGCAATGAGGTGGATGCGCGCGTTGTGCTCGTGGCGTAGGAGGGTGCGGATGCCGCGCGCGGCGTGGGTGAAGCTGCGGAGGCGGGCGCGGAGGGTGAATGGTTTGTTTTTCGTTTGCTCTTGCATCTTGGTGTGGTGTTGTATTTGAAGAGCCTGCCAGTGGACGCTTCGCGTTTGCGACGGTAGAGAAGTGTCGCCCTTCGGGCGCGGATTAACGGGGGCGTCAGTTGGCGGCGTTGACGCGATGCTGGGTTTGCCACGCGGGCGTGTGCTTATTTGCTTGAACTGACGCCCTGCGGAGCCCTTGGCTCCGCGCGCTGCTTGTGGGGCTTTGCCCCACACC
>CAYJLP010000189.1:0-4672 GCA_964371115.1 uncultured Akkermansia sp.
TTCGTCGTCTCAAATCGCAGTGCGATTTGTCCTTCACCCGCTGGGCTCTGCCCAGCCCCGCCGGGGCACGATCCCCAGAGATCGCTTAAGGTCTATCCTCAGAGTTCTCGCTTCGCGAGAACCGCCCAAGAGGTTTTTTGCACTGCAAAAAGAGACGATGAGAATCTGAGACACCTCTCAGATGGTACGAATGAAATGAGGACGAAGAGGACTTGGGCTCTCTTCATCTCATTTTGGCATGCAAAATGGCTTAAGAATCCATTGACTTGTCGCGGCTGGGTAGTACCACAGCTCTCCTAATAAAAAACCTCGCTCGTCTTGCATGATGAAGACGAGCGAGGTGTTGATTGATTCAGTAGAAAAATCGCTTAGAATGACATCTGGAAGCCCAGCGTGCCGTTCACCTGCGTCTGCAGGTCGCGGATCTCTGTCGCGGCGTCAAAGTAGATGCTGCTGCGTGTGGAGACAGGCACGACGAGTCCTACCCCGAGCTCATACG
Organism: uncultured Akkermansia sp.; assembly: GCA_964371115.1. GTDB lineage: Bacteria > Verrucomicrobiota > Verrucomicrobiia > Verrucomicrobiales > Akkermansiaceae > Akkermansia. The sequence goes on from CAYJLP010000189.1 coordinate 500, forward strand.
CGCTGCTGCCTGCATCGGCTCCGATGATGGATGCGCTCTGCCCCGCATTCGCCATCAGGCGTACGCTGGTCTCCGAGTTGCTATCCCCACTGTCGAACTTCGCCAGACCACGCAGCGAGAGGCGCGCATGGCGGTTAAAGAGCTGTCCGCCGATGGTGGTTTCGTAGCGCAGGCCCAGACCCGCTGAGAAGTAGGTGAGATCCTGGGATCCGACCTCGAGTCCTGCTGCTCCCGACTCGGTATAGCCGTCGATGCTGGTGGACTGGAAGGTGAGGTTGACGATGGGCTGGAGGATGCTGGTGGCGTCATTGTTCAGCGGCATCACGTAGCCGAGCTCATAGGTGAGGCCGTAGGTCATGCCGGTGCTGCTGCCCTCGGCGGTGACGTCGCCCGAGGCGGTGCTGATGGTGCGTGTGAGGCTGGTGTCAGCCATGCCGATGACGGCGGCAAAGCTATTCGTCCAGCGGCCGCGGTTGAGGTGCGCGTAGAAGCTGACGTAGTAGGTGTTGATCTCACCCTCGCCTCGATCGGCGGCAGTGGCGGTGAGGTCGCCGTAGACGGCGCTCAATGCACCACCGACGACGAGCTTGTCGCTGACGCGGCGGTCATAGCCGACGGTGGCTCCGTAGCTGTCGAGGGTGTGGCCTGCGGAGTAGTCGGTGGCGTCCAGTTCGCTGTTGTTGACCATGCCTTCCATCCAGAAGTGGGAGGCGCCTTGCTTTGTCTCACCCAGATAGCCATCACGACTGAGGCTGCCAGCGCGGTCGCGCATGACGCGCAGCTGGCGGTCCATGTCGCCCTTGAGCGCGGAGCCGAGTGCGGTGGTGCTGGAGCCTGCGAGGGCGGCGGCGAGTTCATTCGCCGCGGCGAGGTCGCCAGACTGGATGTAGGTGTCGAGCTGGGTGAGCACCTTGCTCATGTCATTGGCAGATCCGAGTGTAGCCTGTGGGTTGACGTTGTAGTAGAGGCTGTTGGCGAGCTGCATACCCGAGACGTTATTGCCTGTGGTGCCGATGGCGCGGTCGTTGTAGAAGCTGATGTTCTGATCCGCGACGACGACGAGGTTGTCGCCCTCTTCCTCAAAGCGCGCGTTGGTGAAGGTCTTCTCCAGCTCGATGCCGTCGAACTCGATGAGCCCGCCTTCGCCTTTGCTCGCCGCGACGTCAGAGACGATCAGCAGGGTGAGATCCTTTTGCGCGACGCTATCGTTGATCACGATCTCGCGGCTGGACTCCACATCGGAGAGGACGAGTGTGCCGCCCGAGGAGAAGTTGATGGATTCTCCTGTGAAGATAGTCATATGCGAGTCGCCTGCATCAAGGGAGTTCGCGAGCGCCTGTCCGTCGAGCGTGACGGTGACCTTGCCCCCCTTGCTGACGGTGGAGGCTTCTCCGAGTGTGGTGGTGTCGGTGCTCAGACTCGCATCATCCTGCTTGAGGATGATGTTCGCCCCTGTGCTGCTGATCTGCTGGATCTCATTGCCATAGACCTCGGTGAGGATGATTTCCCCTGCGCTGCCGCCGACGGTGAGGTGATTGTCCGCCATGGCTGTGATGGAGGCATCACTGGTGGTGGTCGCGAGGGTGGCATCATTGTAGCTGCCTTCATAGACGCCTCCGGCTCCTGTGATGTAGACGAGTCCCGAGAGCTCAGAGGTGGCGTCCCCCATGAGTTTTTCGATATACATGCTCTCGCCCGAGGCGATGTCGAGCTTGGCACTCTCGAGCGTGAGGGTCGCGAGCTCGAGTCGCGCGGTGCTGGAGCCATCGGCGCTCACGGTGACGTTCTGCGCGAGGACTTCACCGGCAAAGACGCTTACTTTGTCATTGTTGAAGCTGACGGCGTCCTCGTCCACGCCATCACCGACGATGGTGAGGGTGACGTCCTCCGTGCCGCTCACGTTGTTGAGCGAGACGCTGTTCTTGCCCCCATCGGAGGTGAGGGTGTCGCCTGTGAGGTCGAGGGTGGTGTCTTGGTCGACGAGGATGTTATTGACGGCATCGAGGATGTCGTAGCTGACGAGCTTGCCGTCGTCATCGAGGATGGGGGCGACGTAGTTGAGGTCTCCCGCCTCAATGCCAGGGCTGGTGGCGAAGTTCTCACTCGTGTTCCACGTGCGGCCTGTGGCGACGTTGACATCGAGCTGGAGGTTGCCATTGGATTCTTCGTAATAGACGTCGTGTCCGCTCATGACGAGGTCGAGCACGGCGTCCTTGGACGCGTCGGAGAGCACGAAGTTCTCCCAGGTGATGGTGTCGAGGCTGGTACCGCCCTTTTGCTGGTCTATAAGCAGGTAGTCACCCGCGCCGAGCTTGCCGCTCTCGAGGTAGCTGAGGCTGAGCTCGATGGTGTTGCTGCCGAGGTTTTCAAATCCTTGGAGGACGAGGGCGTAGTCCTTGGTAGAGAGTGTGCCTGTGATGGTCAGTCCGGTGATGTCGAGGGTGTCAAAGCGGCTGTTCTGAACGAGGCTCAGCGTGCCTGCGGTGACGCTGCCGCCATCCTCGGTGGCGGAGAGCAGCGTGAGGGCGTTGCGCGCGGCGTCGATGGTGCCGCTGTTGTCGAGCAGCTGGATGGTGCTATCACCTGTGATCGTGAGGCTCGCACCCTTCTCGAGTGTGAGGTTGACGGTGTCACTGCTCTTGGAGAGAAAGCTGGCGACCGTGACGCTGGCGCCTTCCGCAATCGTGAGCGATCCATCACCCGCGACGATGCCGACCTTGGATTCGTTGCCAAGGGTCAGGGTGGCGTAGTCGCCGATGCTCACGGCGACCTCACCGTCGACCCCTGTGAGGGTCATCTTGTCCACGCTCACTTCACTAGGCGAGGAGGAGCTCGCATTGGCGATGGCAAAGCCGCCTTCCCCGCTGACTGCTCCTATCTCGGTGCCGCCCTTGACGGTGACGAAATCACCCGCCTCGGCTGTGCCCGCGATGGTGAGTGTGTCGAGCACGAGTGTGCCAAAGGAGCTCGCGGTCTGGGCGGTCAGGCTACCTGCAGTAATGTTGCCCCCCTTGGTGGTGGCGGAGTTGATGACGATGTTCCAGTTCGCCGCGATGAGGCTGCCTTCATTTTTAAAGCCTTCGAATGTAGCGTCGGAGTCCAGCGTGAGTTCACCGCCCGCCTCGATGGTCAGATCGCGCGCATCAGTGCCGAAGGTGAGAATCTTCACCTCTGAGTCCTCGACGATCGTGATGCCACCCACGCCACTAAGCGTGCCGATGGTAGACATGCCGCCTATGCTCGTCGTGGCATCGCCATCAAGATTGGCAGTCAAGTCGAGCACGTTCACCGTGAGCTGGGCAAAGCTGCTACCACTGACGGCGGTCAGTTGATTGCCGATGATATCACCACCCTTGTCCGTGACATTATTGATCGTGATATCATAGTCCTGCCCCCCGTTAATCGTCCCCTCACTCGTCAGGTTATCAACAGTGAGACTTTCGGTGAGTACTTTATCGTCACCCACGCCTAGATCCAGATCAGCGGCCTCTAGCGTGGCAGGGAGCAGGGCAAAAGAGGCTGCGCCCGCGAGCAGCGTAAGGGTTGCGTACGTACGCGCGGTAAGGAGGGAGGCCTGCAGGGACTTCCTCAGGCTGGTGGATAAACGTATTTTCATAATATTTAGATTTTTAACGATAAACGTGTACGCTGCCATCTAGGCAAATGATGCTCGCGCGTATTGTATACGCACAATCTAATAACTTTTTAAGGTAGAGATCAAGAATAAAAGCCAGACTCCCTCCATTTTCTCTGTCAGCATGATTAAAACGCCACATGATTCATGTGATCTGAGCTGAGCAAAATTTCACAAAGATCATAAGAAGCTAACATTGTACCACTTAAGAAATCAAGTGAAAATAAATTCACTTTTTTGCAAAAAAGTGCTTGCAAAAGATTCGATTTTTCTCTATAATGAGCCCGCACCCACTCCTCAACGGAGAGCCTCACGACAAGAGGGACTGAGTATCAGTCAGTGCATCCGATACTGAAAGGAGCGGTAGCTCAGTTTGGTTAGAGCACCAGCCTGTCACGCTGGGGGTCGCGGGTTCGAGCCCCGTCCGCTTCGTATCACAAAAAAAGATCATCGCAAGATGATCTTTTTTTGTGTCAAGATATCTGGCACTGCGTCAGAATCGCTGCGTGAAAGCGGGGCATGTTTTCTGCCGTAATTTT
>CAYJLP010000190.1:0-4660 GCA_964371115.1 uncultured Akkermansia sp.
GGCATGATGAAGGCGATGCAGAAGATGGGCGGCAAGGGCGGCCCAGCAGGTAAGGGCGGTATGCCTATGCCTGATATGAGCAAGATGCCTGAGGGGATGCCTGATCTCTCCGCGCTCATGGGCGGGAAGGGAATGCCGAAGCTGCCGGGTGGCAAGGGTGGCAAGGGTGGCAATCCCTTTAAGGGGCTCTTTGGCGGTTGATGTTTTCATCCTACAATTTTAAAAGACGGCAACCGCCATGGCGCGGTTGCCGTCTTTTGGTGTGGACTCATCGCCCATGGAAATCATTCTCAATGCTCAATGAGAGCAGATTGAACGGGTGCAGCCCATCCGTTGCGATCGCAAAGCCCTGTCCCACCCCCGGATCAGGTATCTGCGTGACGCGTATCGCTCCCGTATACGGATACTCTAGATGATCACGCTCAGGATCGTACTTTTCCCAGCGCTCCACATGCGACGCACGGTAGCGGAAGCTCGCCCCACTCTCCAGCAGTCGCAGCTTCACTCGCGCCTGCTGACTAACCGTATTGTAACTACTCCCCTGCTCTACAGGAAATGTCTCAAGATGCGACTGCATCCTACACCCGATGATGTAGCTGCTACCCTCATGATCCTCCAGTCCACTGATCACTCCATCGCCTCCTAGCGTGACGCTACGCGCAGCATCAGCCTGATGCTCGGGGTAGTAGCAGACTTCCTGCCCCGCGAGGTGAGCTGCGCGCAGTTGCCCCCCCTCAACAACAACACGGATATAAGAATCAAGATAGATATCCTCATCCTGAATGCACTCGATGCTCACCCGCTCACCACGTCGCATGACGAGCCAGACGTCATCATCATGGTTGCTGCGCGAGACCATGCAGGCGATATGCAGTACCTCCGCTCCTGCAAAGCTCACGCGCTGCCATGCCGTGACCTGCTGCGCGACATTGGTCGTGAGCACAGCAACCGTGTGATCCTCCATGAGTACCCAGACGCGTGTGCTTGAGCCACGCTGGACGGCCCATTCCTTGATGCCCGCCTTGAACAGATGCTCGGCAAAGAGGCTCGTGTCGGTGGAGGTGTAGCCGTCGGCTTCGAGTTTGTAAGATATTTCTCTCAGGCGCTTGCCTCCGCGCTGGACGTAGAAGACGCTGTTCTCCACGCCATGGGCTTCTTTGTTCTCACTGCCTATGGTGGATTCCTTGCGGAAGGAGGCACTCGTGGTGCTAATACCGCTGCCATCTCCGCTGACAAGCAGCCACTCCGCGTCACTCGTGCCCAGTAGTAGCCCGCGCTCGGTGCTCATCCAGCACATGCGACTCTGCTTGCTCGACGCGAGTGTGAGCTCGAGGGCATGATTAGCATCAGAACCGAGGCGAAAATTATAAAAGTCATCCAGCGCGCTGGCACGCAGTGTCGTGGGCTGAGCTACCGTGCCTCCCAGCCAGAGTCGCCCCTCGTGCATGCCGCAGAAGCTCGGGTAGCCATTGATCATGCCAAAGGCGGAGAAGCTGATCTGACGTGGGTAGAAGTCATCAGGCAGGCTGACAAGGGGGTCTTCGAGGCGCACACGCAGCTTTTTTTGCCCATAGTTGTAGGAGCCAATGACGCGGAGCTTGACATCATGGGTGGACTGCTCGACACGGAAGTAAAAGGGGCTCGCACCGCTGAAGGTTTTGGAATCAAGGCAGGTGAGAATCATATATGAAGGCTCCTTTTCAAAATTGCTAAAGGCCCAGTTCTGCCGCTCGGTATAGGCCGTTTGGGAGAATTGGTGCACGCGCATCCAGTCCCAGAGGCGGTAGTCATCGGCGTGGAGATCCGTCGCGCTGGGATAGGCGCGGCGCAGCTCCCAGTTGGAGTCCCATGTGCCCGAGGTCTGGAGACTCCAGCCTCCCGGTACGTAGAGTGGTTTGCCCGTTGAGGGCAGCCACGCGACACCGGGGGAGAAGTAGCTCGGGAATTGCGAAGGGTGTGAGTCAAGGTCAATGTAGGCAAATGAAGCTTGTCGAATGACGGTGTAGTATTGATAGTGTGTGGTATTTGGGATCTTGATGGCAATGACTTGGCCTATGTCAAAGTCGCGTGCGGAGAGGATGCTGGTGACGACCGTAGGGGAGAAGTCGAAGGTATCTTCGAGGTAGTACTCGGCGGAGTCGACGGTGGCATTAATAACGACGTGCTCGATGTCTTGGATCTCACTATCATAGATGCGCGTGGGGAAGTTATCAGGGAGGTCGACCACATAGTCTGTATCGGAGCTGCCGATGCGATAGATGCGCACCTCTTCATTCGTGCAGATCTGGGGGCCCTTCGGCATGGGGTTGAAGGAGCAGGTCTCGTAGACCCAGTAGACATCGTCGAGTCGCTTGATCTGGCTCGGGTAGATCGAGGGGCTGGTGACAAAGACCACGTCATTCACTTGAATGAATCGCAGACTTCTCAGCACCTCGCCACTCGTCCACGGGGTTTCTAGGGTGTAGATATCGCCCGTACTCGTGCGCAGCCAGTCGTCTTGATTCCAGAATCGGATGCCGCCAGGGTAGAGCTCAAGCAGCAGATAGTCATCCTCGGAGAAGGTGAAGGGGAAGAAGCGCGTGTTGCCCTCCTGATCGTAGCAATCCGCCTTGTAGCTGCTACCGTGACGGCGCGTCACACCGCCGTAGGGCTCGACGAGAAAGTTCTCAATGCGCGCCGCTCCCTTGCGATGCTGGGGGAGGTCAAAGCGCGTCGAAAGCCACGGGCTGAGCTCCCCCGCGGTAAAACCTAGAATGTAAGGATAATCTTGCATAGGAGCTCTATTGAAGCTCCTCGCGCATGTGAAATCAAGCACGTCCCAAGCAACACGCAGTCAGTCCCGAGAGACTAACTGCGTGTGCAAGATAAAAAGCCGTGCTGCGTGGCTCAGTTGATCACTTCCTTTGACACAATGCCGTCGTAGATGGTCAGCACGCGATCTCCGCGCGCAGCGACAGCGGGGTCATGCGTGACGAGCACGAGAGTCGTGCCGTATTCCTCACCCAGCTCAAAGAGGAGATCGAGGATCTGCTTGCCATTCTTCGAATCAAGATTGCCTGTGGGCTCATCGGCAAAGAGAATGGAGGGACGGTGAGCGAGAGCACGTGCGATGGCGACGCGCTGCTGCTCGCCGCCCGAGAGCTCATTGGGGAGGTGGTCGAGACGTGCGCCGAGACCGACGCGCTCCAGCAGGGCAGAGACACGCTCCGTGGCCTCTTCGCCTGCGATCGAGGTCGCGAGTGAGGCATTCTCAAGTGCGGTGAGCTCGGGCATGAGCATGTAGTTCTGGAAGATGAAGCCCATCTTGGCGTTGCGCATCATCGCGCGCTTGCGTGAGCCGAGCTTGTAGATGGACTCACCGTCGATGATGACCTCGCCCTCCTGTGGGACCTCAAGACCCGCGAGCGTGTACATGAGCGTGGTCTTGCCCGCGCCACTGGGACCGCAGAGGAAGACTTTTTCCCCTTTCTTGATATGAAGGCTGAGACCGTGGAGGACTTCGATCGTTTTGTGACCGAGCGCGTAGCTGCGGTGGAGATTATTTGCGATGATCATGAGCAGATGGGGATTTCGATGTTGTCGATGAGACGTACCTCGCCAAAGAAAACCGCGATTGCGAGTAGTGCACAGCGGCTGGCCTCACGCAGCGGGCGCAGATCGTCGGCGTCGAGGAGCTCGGCATAGTCGATGACAGCTCCGTCTACAGCGGAGAGGCGCGTGCGTACTTGCTCAAGCACCAGCTCGGGGCTGATGCCCTGCTGCATCTGCTGCTGGGCGTCGAGAAGATTGGCGCGGAGGGCGGGAGCGGCGGCGCGATGCTCGGGGGTGAGCAGGAGATTGCGACTGGAGAGGGCGAGACCGTCGGCGGCGCGTACCGTCTCGGCACCGTGGATACGCACGGGAATATCCATATCGCGCACGAGGCGGCGGATGATGGCGAGCTGCTGGTAATCCTTCTTACCAAAGACCGCATCGCTGGGGGCGATGAGATTGAAAAGCTTGTGTACAATGAGGCAGACACCGGCAAAGTGGCCGGGGCGTGTCGCGCCGCAGAGACGTGTGGAGAGATCGCGCTCCTCGAGGACGATGGAGCGATCGGGCTCATACATCTCGTCGACCTGTGGCATGAAGAGAACATCGACGCCGCTGAGCTCGCAGCAGGCGATATCCTGCTCGGGAGTGCAGGGGTAGCTATCGAGATCGCTGCTGCGGTTGAACTGGACGGGATTGAGGAAAATGGTAGCGACGAGAAGACCTGATGCACCTGCGAGCTCGCGGCCTTGGCGTAGGAGGGTGGCGTGACCTTCGTGGAGGGCGCCCATGGTGGGCACGAGAACGGTGCGCGGCTGGCGCAGCTGGGCGAGGGTGTCTCGGAGCTCTTGCTTTGTCTTGCAGATGTGCATAGCGTTGTTATAGCATGGGATGGAGGGGGAAACAAGGCAAAGCCCGCGCGAGGAGCGAAATTCTGCTTGCAATTTGCAGCTGCAAGATAAATAAACTGAGCACAACCCAGCCGCGATAAGTCGATGGATTCTTAAGGCATGTTGCATGTCAACATGAGACGAAGAGAGGACAAGACACTTCTTGGCCGTTTTTTGCGAAGCAAAAACTCTGAGGATAGACCTTAAGCGATCTCCGGCGATCGTTCGCCGGCGGGTCT
>CAYJLP010000191.1:0-4639 GCA_964371115.1 uncultured Akkermansia sp.
CCGCGTCCGTGGGGATGCTCACCACACTGGTGGCGTAGCTCGAGGTGGTACTGAGGATGGGGAGAGCGAGCACACAGGCGATGAGTGCGGCACGTAAGCGGAGGGGTAAAGAAATCTTCATAATAAAACTTAGATGAGATTAAGTCATTGTAGCTCGTGCGCGTAGATGAAACAAGTTCAAAATGATAGCATGACAGCATTATTATAATATTGTATAATCAATAACAATCCCAGTAGAAGAGGCAATCGGAGAAATCGCGCTGCCGCAGCTTGTCCGGTGAGATGAAGAAATGCCCCAGCCCGCAGTCACCCCACATGACCTCATCGTCTGAACCGAGCTGGAGCAGCTGGATGCTCTTCTCCCTATGCCCATCACAGTCACAAGGGTCATCTTGGGCAAAGAAGCCGTAGCCCCCCACGAGATGACCATCCGCATCAAGACATACCTCACTGATGCGCTGATCACTCTCAGGGGCTGTCTCATAGAGGTCCCCATAGCCTCCCTGCTCCTCAGGGAATACCTCATCCCAGCAGCGATGAAGCAGCTCACTGATCCTGCCCGAGTATTTGGGCAGAGGAGTCTCTGTCACAGAAAAGCGCATCCGACGGCAGTAGCTGGGGGCAAAGGGAAAATATCGATCCTCTGCATCCACCTCCTCAGCTGGGATAGCCTGCTGCGCGATGTTCTCATCGACCTGCTCGTGATAGATGACGCGTGTCTCGTCATCTTCGTACATGTCCTTGAGGTAGAATTGTAGCATCCCTCTGCTGGGGAAGTCTGCTAAAAGCGGCATCTCATCGAGCCTGATCTGCGCGAGAAAGCGCAGCGGGCTGCCGTCAGCACAGCATGGGTGCTCCGCGCCGACAGGAAGATAGGGCACGCCCCCCACCTTGCTCACATAAATGCTACAAGGCTCCTCATGCAGCGTGATACGATGACAGGCAGGATGCGCCTCTCGGCGCATCAGGGCGATGACTTGCTCTACGCGAGCGGGGTCATGGGAGATGGGGGGACGAGGTGTCGGCATCTCATCCGCATCGTCATCGAAAAGAGCCACTTCATCATCGTCGAACAGATACAGGTACTCCGTGATGCTCGAGAGCTTCCCATCGGGGTCACAGAGAGGATCAGTCTCGACCATCTGGATGCACTGCTGCGCGAGCTGCTCGTACTCACTCCACATATTAACATTGCAATACATAGTGCTGAGATCCTCGTAATAATCCATCACATCCGTGATCTGATCTCTGATAGAGAGCAACAGCTGGAGGCCTTTCTGCTGCTGCTCTCCATCATCGGAGAGGCTGTAGACTATGGCGATGGTCTGGATGAGCTCGGGGGTCTTCTGAGACTCGTCTAGTTGCTCATACAGGCGCGTCGCTTTGCTGTATTCTTCGTCTATGATATGTTGGTATAATTGCTCCAGTTCGTTCACCTTAGGAGTCTAGCAGATCACATCAGTAAAGTCCATCGAAAAACACAATCTGCCCCGCATCGCTCGCGATACGGGGCTGTGTAGGAAAGATACTCAACAAAAAATTATTTCTCAGGATACTGACTGGGGCGTCCGATGGAGTGGTACTCAAAGCCCGCATGCGTCGCGTTGTCCGCGTGCATGATGTTGCGTCCGTCGAAAATAAAATTGAGCTTCATGAGCTCGCGCAGCTTGTTGAAATCAGCCAGCGCGAATTGCTTCCACTCCGTGGCGACGATGAGCACATCGGCATCACGCGCACACTCGTACATATCATCCACGATCTCACAGCAATCGCAATCAGCGAGCTCGACGGCTGCCGTTTCGGCGGCCTGTGGGTCGTAGGCGCGCACGATGGCTTTCTCGTCGCAGAGGCGCTTGATCATCTTGATGGCGACCGATTCGCGCACGTCGTCCGTGTTCTGCTTGAAGGCGAGCCCCCAGACGGCGACACGCTTGTTGCGCAGCACCCAGAGCTTTTCGCGCACACGGGTGAGGAATCGCTCCATCTGGGAGTCATTGATCTTCTCCACCTCACGCAGGAGGCTCATGGGAGCGCCGAGCTGATCAGCAACGTGGATAAAGCCTTTCACATCCTTGGGGAAGCAGGAGCCGCCGTAGCCGAGACCAGCATTGAGGAAGGCGCGCGCGATGCGCTTGTCCATACCGATGCCGCGTGCCACCTTCTCCACATCCGCTCCTGCCGCCTCGCAGACGCAGGCAACGGCATTGATGAAAGAGATCTTCATCGCGAGGAAGGAGTTCGCCGCGTGCTTGATGAGCTCAGCGGAGGCGAGATCGACCTCGACGATAGGAGCATCAAAGGGTTGGTAAACGCGCTTCATGATGTCCATGGCGCGCTCCGAGTCTGTACCGATGACGATGCGGTCGGGGTGCAGCAGATCCTGCACGGCTGAGCCCTCGCGGAGGAACTCGGGATTGGAAACGATGTCGACATTCACATCATCAGCCGCATAGCGCATCATGACCTGCGCAACCTTCGAGCCTGTGCTCACGGGGACGGTAGACTTGTCCACTATCACGCGGTACTGATGCTCGGGGCGCATGACCTCGGCGATCTCACGCGAGACAGCGTCGATATAGGAGAGATCCACTGAGCCATCCTCCTGAGGGGGCGTGGGGACGGCGATAAAAATGACATCCGATTCGTGCACGGCGTGCGCGAGGTTGGTGGTGAAGGTCAAGCGTCCTGCGGAGACGTTGGACTTGACGAGGGGCTCGAGCTCAGGCTCGTAGATGGGGATCTGCCCCTGCTGGAGCATCTCCACTTTCTTGGCATTGCTGTCCACGCAGATGACATGGTGACCTACCTCGGCAAAACAGGTGCCAGTAGTCAGTCCCACGTAACCCGTGCCTATCATTGCTAGTTTCATCACTTTTGATTGTATTATAGATTAAATAGTAGTCGGGTAGTTGGAGGAAAAGGGAAAAAGAAGAAAAAATCAAACCATTCAAACCAAGCTACGCTCAATCATCGCGTAGGCGTTATGGTTGTGGATGGATTCAAAGTTTTCTGCTTCGACGCGATACCAGCTAAAGGCTTTGTATCGCTCGGTGGCGAGTGCCACATTGCGCACGAGGTCCTCGACAAAGACGGGATTCTCATAGGCTTGATCGGTCACGAATTTCTCATCGGGACGCTTGAGGAGGCTATAGACGGGGCAGCTTGCACAGGACTCGATGAGATCAATGAGATCCTCGATCCAGATAGCGGACCCGACGAACCGCACGGCGTAGGTGACAATGCCGCGCTGATTGTGCGCGCCATGCTCACTCATCGCCTTGGAGCAGGGGCAGAGCGTGGTGACAGGCACCTTGAGGATGAGGGTGAAGCAGGCGTCTTTCCCCTCTTCCAAATCTATTTCAAATCGGACATCGTAGTCCATCATCCCCTCCAGACCCGTAACGGGTGCCTTCTTGACTCGGAAAAAGGGGAAATCTATCTCGACGCGTGCGCGGCGCGCGCCAAAGCGCTTGAGGAGACGCCCTGGGAGGCGGACGGCGGTGTGGACATCGAGGCTGCGCTTGTGCTGATGCAGAGCCTCAACAAAGCGGCTCATATGCGTCCCCTTGAACTCCTGCGGCAGATCCACCATCAGCGCGAGGGTGGCTACCGTAGACTGGGTACGATTCTCCTTGTCCTTGACCTCGATGGGGAAGCGCAGATCGCGCACACCGACGCGGTCGATGGACAGCTGTCGGGTATCGAGTTCACTCTGTGTATCTTTGAGCTCTTGCATAAAGGGAGGTTGGGGTAAAACGTGTAGAAGAGCAAACGCAAAGGGAGCTTGCTTGAGCCTCGCGGCGCACAACAAGCTCCCTCTCTTCAACGACTATGCGGCCGTCGAGATCCGAGCCGGAAATTATGGAAGCAGATTAACGGCACGAGCGCGGCGAATCTCGCGAGTGATCTTGCGATGCATCTTCGCGGAGACACCAGTCACACGACGAGGAAGGATCTTGCCTGTCTCGGATGTGAACTTGGAAAGGAACTCGGGGTTGACCATATCGACAGCTCCTGTGGGGATGTCGATGCGGCGACGGGTCATGCATTTGTTGCATGTACGGAAACGTATACGGCGCTGAACGCTCTTGAATTCGGTGATCATATTGATAAATTTGGGCTAGCAAAGGTTAGCGCATTTCGCGATGAAGGGTGCGACGCTTGAGGAAGTGGTTGAACTTCACTTTTTCCAAGCGACCGGGGGTACGAAGGCTCTTCTTGTTACGAGTTGTTACGTAGCGAGAGGCTTGTTTCCCTTCGGCCTTTGCTTCCGTGCATTCCAGAATAATGATATCTCTTGGCATACTGCTTTTAAGTGTTGAGTTGTGGGCGGCTATTCTACACTATTCTGAGTCTTCGTCAAGCGAAATTGCACTTTCTTGAATATTTTGTAATCCTGCATAGCCAATAATCTCTGAATTGGAGGAGTTGTAAGTACTGGCCATACCGTATTTTTTCTCGAACTCTTCTTGGCATTTTACCGTCAGACGGCAGAAAGGACGCACGCGCAGTCTACCTTTGGGTATGGGGTCAAGCTACTCTTCGCAGATACCATAAGTCCACGACGTATGCGCTCAAGGGCGGCATCGATCTCATAGAGCTGCTCTCTATCCTTGTCGAGCAAACGTATCGTCAGATC
>CAYJLP010000192.1:0-4447 GCA_964371115.1 uncultured Akkermansia sp.
GGCCACTGCACCGCCACGAGGGCAGTATCGCGCCACGACTCCTCCTCATCCACAGGATAGACAAAGACACCGAGCCCCGAGCTATCATAGCGGCGCACCGACAGCGCGAGCGCTTTGTAATCAGGACTGTCCGCCTCCATACTCTGCTCAGGCTCAAACATACGCTGCAGCGAGGGCGCCTCTCCCTCCTGCCTCAGGTAGTAGCCCTGCCCATTCTCAACACGCGCAAGGCAAGACTCCGCGTCCAGCGCGAGGAAGGAGAACTGCGAGCGCAGCGACTGATCACTATAGGCATCCCCGAGCACCGCGCGCACGCGCTCGATGAGCTCCTTGCCCTTGATCGCCTCGTGGGCATGAGCAGGCAGTAGATCAGGGAGGATTTCTTGGAGTTTATCACGCAGTCTCATTGAGATCAAAGCATACCGCTGTTCTCAGGCTTTGACAAGGCGAAAAATAACATTGCTGTCATGCGCGAGACATGCTAGAATCGCCCCCACACTAGCTCAACTTATCCATCCCAACTCCATTATGATTGACCACACGATTCGCGGCAAGCAAGTATTCCTCGATGAAATAGAAGCTCTGCATCAGATTGCCAACCGCCTCGATGACACATTCACCCAAGCCGTCAACGCCCTGCGCACCGCCATCGACGGCGGCCACAAGATCATCATCGTCGGCGTCGGCAAGAGCGGGCTCGTCGGTGACAAGATCGCCGCGACCCTCACCTCCACAGGCGCGCCTACCATCGTGCTCGACTCCATGAATGCACTGCATGGTGATCTCGGCATCGTCCAAGACGGTGATGCCTGCATCGCCATGTCTTTCTCCGGTGAGACCTCCGAGCTACTCACGCTACTCCCCTTTCTGAAGTCCTATGACATCACGCTGATTGGCATGACAGGCAAGATGCAATCCAGCCTCGCCCAGCTCTCAGACATCGCGCTTGATACCGCCGTCGATCGCGAAGCCTGCCCGCTCAACCTCGCCCCCACCTCCTCCTCCACCGCGATGCTCGTCATGGGCGATGCGCTCGCGATGGCCCTGCTAGAGGCGCGAGGCTTTGGCAAGGAAGACTTCGCCCGCAGCCACCCTGGAGGCTCACTCGGCCGCGCGCTGCTCACCCGCATCCGCGACATCATGCGCACCGACTTCGCCTGCCTTTCAGAGAGCAGCAGTGTCACCGACTGCATCGTCGCCATGTCCTCTGCGCGCGCCGGCGCCTGCATCCTCGTCAAGGAAAATGACACGCTCGCTGGCATCTTCACCCACGGCGACTTCGCCCGCGCCTACCAAGCCGACGCTGCCTGCGGTGCGCAATCCGTCACCCAGTACATGACAGCACAACCCGTCTACGTCGAAGCCGACCAGCTCGCCATCCTCGCAGTGAAGGCTCTACGTGACAAGCGAATCGACGACCTCGTCGTCCTCAATGCTGAGGGCAAACCCGTCGGCCTCATCGACACCCAAGACCTCATCCGCCTCAAACTGATCTAGCCGCCGCTGTCACCAAAAAAAATAGCTCAATTAGCATTTTAGACTTGATTTCTACAACAAATAAGTGCAGTATTGGTAACCGCGTTTTGCGAAAGATAGACTTACAAAAAAAATTATGAGAAAGTACGAAGCATTAATCGTTCTGAATATGAAAGGCGCCGCCACACTTGAAGAACTCACCGCTGATATGGTGAGCAAGCTCCAAGAAGCAGGTGCTACCGTCAACGGCACTGAGAACCTCGGTCGCCGCGAATTTGCCTACGAGTCCAAGCATCTCAGCCACGGACAGTACATCCAGATCTCCTTTGACGCAGAACCCGCCGTTATCCGTACCGTACGTGAAGGCCTCGCAATCGACGAGCGCGTTCACTACCAGTACTACCGCGTGAAGTAAATTAAGCTTTTTGCCTTTCGCGGAAAGTTTTATAAAGCAAAGCTGAGTCATTTCCCATGGGGAATGACTCAGCTTCGTTTTTGAATATGGCGTGAGAAAAAAGAGCCTTTTCGATAGACCATAGGCATACACGCTAGAGGGTCAATTAACGCCACTGCATGCGGCGATGGTCGCGGCGACGTGAGCGATTCTTTTTCTTTGTATCTCCGATGCTAAACATGGAGAAGAGCAGACAGATGCCCATCCCTGCCGAGCAACAAGCCGTGAGCACAAAACTCATCTCAGCATTCCTAAAGCGTTCTAAATCGGGCAAAAGCACCTCCAGACGTGACAGCTGCTGACCGATACGCTCGAAAGGCGTCAGCCTCTCAGCCAACTGCTGCTCGAGCGAAGAGCTGATCTCCACGTGGACATAATCCAGATGTGGTACGGCAAAATCAATCCCCCACGGCAAACACATCGTCACCTGCATCTCCTCCTCAAGTGAGGGATCCAACACATCTACCCCCATCTGAAGGAAGAGCTGAGGCTGAATCTCCCCCCAGCTTGTCAACGAAAAGCAACGATGCACAAAGACAGGCTCTAGAGCGACAAGCGTCGCCTCAGGCTCAAAGGGCAAAACCTCAAGCCAGAATCGCGCAGCCTGCCCCACACTATCCCCGGCCATACCCGCAGTCAACTGGCTAGCGCGGTCCCCCGCGCGCCTAGCGTCAGTCGAGCGCGGCGTGATACGCTCGCGCTTCTGCTGCTGGGCTCGTTTTTGTCTGGCGCGCGCTTCTTGTGATGGGCTGGATCTGACTAGCTCATCGACAATCGTGTAGGAATGGCTCTCCTGCACATCAGCGGCGAGGGGAGAATCTCCATAAAAATCCACTCCTGATATTGCGCCCTCTATGGCGGCGGCAGAAGACGCCAAAGGGAGAGTCAACATCGTGATAATCGTTGTTTCTTTCATTTTTTTGATAGGGATAGTCGGTAGTTGATTGTCTTTTTAACAAAAATAAAATCCAACTTCAAGAAAAATCGTCACAATCGCATATAAATAAAGCATTTAGAATTAAAAAATATTTCATTATACAATATCATCATTTTAACAACAAATCATTCCATCCCACATCTGATGAAGAAAACTCCCCCAATGCTCGAGACGCCCAGCAATCTGCATTGACAACAGGGGCGAGCCTATGAGATAGTAGACAACAACTCACGCATTCCCCCTCCCCCACATGATTGATCCACCTCTTAATCGTTGGCGTCCCAACGTCGCCGCCGTTATCATGGACCAACAAGGCAAGCTCTTGCTCGCCAGCCCGAGCAATCCTGCAAAATACTGGCACTTCCCCCAAGGCGGCGTGGGGCGCAAGGAGTCGCTGAGGGAAGCCCTCGCACGCGAAGTCTATGAGGAAATCGGACTCGCGCCCGAGCAGTACAGCATCGTCTGCTCCATCGGCGGCTACCGCTATCAGTACAAAGAGGGAAACGAGAAAAGCAGCCGATGGAAGGGGCAGGATCAGACCTACTACCTTCTGCGCTGCCATGAGGCAGAGCCTGAGCTCGACCTGAGCCAGACGCCTGAGTTCGTCCTTGCGCAGTGGGTGCCATGGCAAGAAGTCAGAGCGGACATGTTTGTCCCCTTCAAGCGCGACACCATCAAGCAGGTGCTGGGCACCTTCTTCCCCTCCTACGTCGGAGATCAGGGACTGAGCAGCTATCAGGAGCAGACCCTCTCGCCGAGGCGTTATCTGCTCAGGAAGGGAGATCGCTGTGAGCTGAAGCATCACTCGACACATGATCGTGGACTCTTTGCAGGGGGCAAGGCGGAGGCACGCGCGCAGCTCAGCCACCTGTACAAGGACATCCTGCGGCTGCATCAAGCTGTTGTTTCGAAGCGCAAGGGGCGGCTGCTCGTCCTCTTTCACGGGGTAGAGCGCTGTGGATGTGAAGGCGTCGTGCAGCGACTCGCGCATCATATGGAGCCCTTTGGCGTACGGGTGGAAAGCCTCTCGCTATATGAAGACGAGGGGCGGGAGAACTATGACTTTATCTACCCGCTGCATCGGCGCGTACCGACGCGAGGGGAAGTCGTGCTCATGGACCGCTCGGTGTACAACGGCCTGCGCGTGGACAGACTGGAGGGGAAAATCTCGGAAACCGTGCTGGAGAGAAGACTGGGGCGGCTGAATGAATTTGAACAAATGCTGGTGGAGGAAGGCACGCGGGTGGTGAAAATCTACCTGCACATCTCGAGGGAGGAGCAGCAGGAGCGATTTGGGACGCAGCATTTTTATGTCCAGCCGCATCGGCTGGCGGAGGAGCAGATAGGCAGCGCGAGTGAGACATGGCAGAGGGAGATGGAGATCGCGGAGGCGATGCTAGCGCGGACGAACTCGGAGCTGAGCCCGTGGTATATCATCCCGTCGGACAAGAAGTGGTACCGAGACCTGTGCGTGACCTATATCGTGATTGATGCGTTGCAGCAGATGCTGCTGGTGTGAGGCGGTGGCGCTAAACAAAGCTGACACAAGAGATGCGAAGCATCTTGGATTCTTAAGGGCT
>CAYJLP010000193.1:0-4413 GCA_964371115.1 uncultured Akkermansia sp.
CGTCGTCTCATTTTGCAGTGCAAAATGTGCGCGGGGGTGGACGGGGGCGTCAGTTGGCGGCGTTGCTGCCTTGCAGGGTTTGCCGCGCGGGCGTGTGCTACAAAACTTAGAACTGACGCCCTGCGGAGCCGTTGGCTCCGCGCTGCTTGCGGGGATCCTCCTCACCTCGCTACGCTCGGACGGGCAGGAGGTGTCCTGCCCTTTCGTCGTCTCATTTTGCAGTGCAAAATGTGCCCCACACCCCAGGAGGGCTCTGCCCTCCACCCGCTGGGCTCTGCCCAGACCCGCCGGCGAACGATCGCCGGAGATCGCTTAAGGTCTAAACCTTAAGAATCCATCGACTTGTCGCTGCCACGTCATGCCACCGTGTTCTTAGATACCCGCTACTTCCTCCTCCTTCTCCGGCTGGAACACATGACGCGTCGTCACAAAGATAAACAACACACCCGCCAGCATCGCCAGCACACTATACAGCATAAAGGTCGACGTGCTCACAGGGTCCGCGACCAAGGTCGTCAACACCACCACAAACAGATTCGCCGTCGTAATAGTCAGATACCACAGGCTCGTCACTGTGCTCTTCAGCGTCTTGCCCGCCGCCGTATACGCGTATTCGAGTCCCGTGGTGCTCACAAGGATTTCCGAGATGGTCAGCAGCAGGTAGGGCAAGCCCTGCCACATGAGGCTCAGCTGTTCACCCGAGTCCAGTCGCATCTGCAACCATGCGACCGCTAGGAAGGAAACACCCGCCAAGCAGATGCCAAAGCCCATACGACGTATAGGACGCCCAAATTTCCCAATATAGGGGTAGACCAAGAGTGTTAGCAAGGGAATCAGTGTCATCACCAGCAGCGGGTTAAAGCTCTGCATGCGCTCCGCATCAATGGTCAATCCCAGCAAAGAGAAGGATTGCATCTGCGTGCCCTGCAAGATCCAGCTGCTCGTGGTCTGGTCAAAGAGTGCCCAGAAGGGGATCACCAGCGTAAAGCTCGCCAGCACACGCAGCAAATTGCGCGTGTCGCGTCGCGACTTCTCCTCATAGCGCGCCGCCAGATTCGTACGATCAAAGAGCATATGCCCCGCCACGCCAAAGAAGCCCTCAGCTTGCTTCACCGCCGCGAGTTTCAAGGCAGCGAGTAGCAGCACGATGAGATAAGCAAACAGCCCCAGCGTCGAGCCAGCCGATGCCCATGCGTCCGCACCGAGCGCGGTGAACAGCCTTGAGCCCCCCTCATAGCAGAGGTAGCCCAGCGCACCAGCAACGGGGATGACGACGAGTGCGCGCTGGATATTGCGGCTCGTGCGTCGCGTCTCCTCCATCTGTGCGGCTCCGTACTGCGACTCGGCGGCGTCATTGCCACGAGTAAGACTGCAGAGCAGGGAGGGGACATAGTCAGGCTGCGCAGGCGCGCGGTGCAGGTACTGCTTGCGCCCCAGCCAGAAGACGAATGTCGCCAGTGCCATAAAGATCCCAGGTACGCCAAAGGCGACTCCATAGCCGTATTCATCCCTGAGTGCTGGGATGACGAGGAAGGAGAAGAAAGAGCCAAGATTGATCGACCAGTAGAACGCCGAGTACATACGCGTCATGTCCCCCTCGCTGCGCCCCCGCATCTGGTCGCCGACAAAGGCGGACACACAGGGCTTGATGCCTCCCGATCCCATGGCGATGATGCCGAGGCCTGTGAGCAGGATGATCTGGCGCATTTGGATATCCTGCGTGAGGTCCCCCAGCGCGAGGATGCCATGCCCGAGGCAGTAAAAGAGCGAGATGTAGAGGATGCAGTTGTAGCGCCCAAAGAAGCGGTCCGCGAGCCATGCTCCGACAAGGGGGGTGAGGTAGATGACCGCGAGGAAGAGATGGATGACGGTATGTGCGTCTTTCTCCATCATGAGGAGCTCTTTGGTCATGTACAGGGTGAGGATGCTGCGCATGCCATAGAAGCTGAATCGCTCACAGGCTTCGTTGCCGACGATGTATTTGGATTGGGATGGGAGTGCCATGGTTGTTCTGTCTGTAGTGAGGTGAGAGGGTGATAAAAGAAAAAGCTCGCCTCCTGTTGCGTAGCAGTGGCGAGCTTGATATCGTTTTTACTGAAAAGATAGCGAACGTAGCATTACTTCTGCCCTGTGTACTGCTCAGCAAATCCGACGTTCATCTTCTTGTAGGACTGGTGGATCCAGTCGAGCATGATCTTGTCGCGGTAGATTTGGTTGAGCTGGGGGAGCAGCATCGTGTCACGTATATTGCTCAGCTCGGGGCTGTCGCTGTAGACGCGTCCTGTCACAGCGGTGATGCGCGCGCCCTGCTCGGGGACGATCTGGAGGGGGGCGAGCTGACCCGAGGCGACGGTGAGCAGATCAGCCGAGTCCATCCCGACGGGGAGTCCCGTGGGGGTCTCAGGGTTGATGCCCTTGACATCCTCGACGCTAGCACCTGCGGCCGTAGCGAGGGCGAAGGCTTGGTCTACGCCCTCCTTGGCGAGAGCCTCGCCTACCTTCTTGTTGAGCTCCTCTGCTGTAGCAGTGAGTGCCTTGAGCTTGAGCTCCTTGATGAGGTCGGTCTTCGCCATTTCCTTCGCGGATTCAAAGGGGAGCACACCAGGCTGGAGCTGGGCGTCGACGCGCAGCAGCACGAGCTTGCCCTCAGGCGTGGGGAAGAAGCCACGCAGCTGCTTGATATTCGTGCGTGGAGTCACGCCCTCTTTTTGATTCTTGCTGTGATCCTCAAAGCTGGGAGCGGCCTCGACCTCAAAGGCCAAGCCACCGAGCGTGGAGCTGCCGCGTGCGCCCTCGATCTCCATGGAGAGCTCAGCGGGGATCTGTGCCTGCGTGTAGGCGGTGAAGCTCTGATGCGTCTTGCCGTCAGCTGCCTTGTAGGTGAAGGGCGCGAGCTCGGGATTCTGCGACGCGGTCGCGAGCATCTGGTCGATGTCAGCCTGATTGCTCTCGGCTATCGTCTGCATGAGCTGCTCGGAGGTCGCGTAGAGCTCCTCGATGCTGATCCCCTCGGCGGGCGTGAGCGTGTAGAGGCTCACCACGCGCTGGGCGTCGCTGAGGTAGCGATTCTTGTGCACCTGCCAGTAGGCCTTGATCTCCTCTTCGCTAGGATCTTTGATCGCGGGCACGGCGGAGCTGGGCAGCCATGCGCTCTTGACCGAGATATCTTGGAGGCTGATGTTGAGTGTGGCGACTGCGGCGCGCGAGTCGAGCTCCATGCCATCGACGAGGAGGTGTTGGAGAGCCTGCCAGACCATGAGGTCAGCGATGAACTGGCGGAAATAGCGCTCTTGAATATTGTCCACGCGCCCGCTGGTGTAGCCGGCGAGGCGGCGGTAGAGCTGCTGGTCAAAGCTGCCGTCGGGCTGCTTGAAGATGGGCATATTCTGGATATACGCATCCACCTGCTCCTTGGATGGCAGGATACCGAGCGCCTTTCCCTCCTCTTGGATGATCACGCGATTCGTCGCGATATTGATCGCAGACTGATTGGCAAAGCCGTACTGCCATGCCTTGTAGGCATTCTCGAGAGCCTGCATGGCCGTCTGGGCGGCGACGTCGTCGGTCATAGCCTTTGTGTAGGCCTCTTCCTCGGCGGCGGTGAGCTTGCCATCACCATCGCTGTCATGGAGATTGCGCAGGCGACGAGGGGCGGCGTAGATGAGCTCTTGGAAGTAACGCTCGGCGTAGCTTGACAGCTCGCCCACTTCCTGAGCATTGTAGCTGCGATCATTGACTTGGAAGGCCATGTCACCAGCCAGCTGATCGCCCTTGTTGCCGTATTCCGACATGATGAGACCCAATGCAATACCCGCGATCACAATGACCACGAGAATGGAGTTCTTTCTGATGAATTCTAGAATGTTCATAATAAGAGACAAGAGGTGCGCTCGGAGCGCATGAATGCGACTATTCTACGCGAACCGCGCTAGAAGGCAAGCAAAAAAGAGTACACACGAAAGCGATACGCCACAAGGCAGAACTTCTTATAAAGTAAAACAGACTCCACATACAAGAGATGCGAAGCATCTTGGATTCTTAAGCCATTTTGCGTTAAAGCAAAATGAGACGAAGAGAGCCCAAGACACCTCTTGGGCGGTTCTCGCGGAGCGAGAACTCTGAGGATAGACCTTAAGCGATCTCCGGCGATCGTTCGCCGGCGGGTGAAGGGCAGAGCCCTTCTGGGGTCAAGGGGCGAAGCCCCTGCGGGTTCGGGCAGAGCCCGAGGCAGCGCTGGATCGCAGATCCAGCAGGGCGTCAGTTCCGCATTGATTAGCACACGCCCGCGCGGCAAACCCAGCATGACAGCAACGCCGCTAACTGACGCCCCCGTCCACCCCCGCGCACATTTTGCACTGCAAAATGAGACGACGAAAGGGCAGGATACCTCCTGCCCGTCCGAGCGTAGCGAGG
>CAYJLP010000194.1:0-4244 GCA_964371115.1 uncultured Akkermansia sp.
CAAACGCCGCAAATTCTCATCCAAACTGCAAGCAAAATCCGAAGCTGCTAATTTTCCAAGGTCCCCTTACGGAGGCTTCTCTTTTTTATTTCAATCATGCAGAGGATTGATGAAGCGGTCAACTTCTTCGTAATCGCCCCGTTTGGGGTATTGCTGCTCATCGCCCCAGAAAAGATGCGCCTCCTGCACGTCGTAGGGACGGGGCGCGGAGAAGCGGCAGCTCGCCGTGTCGGGAAAGCGGATGTGTCGCCAGTTCGCGACATACGCACGGTTCTCCTTCCAGCCCGGCAGCCACAGGGCGAGATCAGCAATGCGCTGATTCACACGCCGTGTTGCCACGCGCAGCTGCTCGCCATCTCGAGCCTCGCTCATGAGGCGCAGCCGCTCGTCCATCTCACGATCCTCGATAGCATGCAGATTGCGCCCGCGGCTAGAGAGGTATCTCGAGTGGAATTGTGTGTCTAGTGATGGCAGCGGGTAGCTCGCTACATCCGCCCAAAAGGCGAGTTGATACCTCTTCTCCTCCACCTCATCGGAGCATTGCTGCCAGCTCAGTGGTGTGGAGATAATGTCCACCCCACAGAGCCGCGCGCTCTGCGCGAGCTGATGCACGAGGCTGCTGACCTTTTCTGATGGTACATAGCAGAGACTGACACTCAGGCGCGTACCATCAGGACGCTGCAAGATACCATCCGCTCCATGCTCAGTGTAGCCCAGCTCTGCAAAAAGCGCGCGCGCACGTGCAGGGTCGTACTGGTAGTCATCTACCTCGCCTGCACGAGGGCTGAGGCTGCCGTAGCCCTCGCTGAAGTAAGCGAGGCGCTCATACTCGCCGCGAAAGAGCAAATCCAGCGCGCGGTTCATATCCATCGCATGCAGCAGCCCCTGCCGTAGCTGGAGCTCAGGCAGCGTCCTCGCATTGAGATAGATACCGTAGGGTGGTAAGGGATAGTGGCTGCGGAAGCGGTATTTTTCTATACGCCCCTCGCGTGCATGCGGGTGCTGGAGTCGCTCCTGCCACGCAGAGATATTGCGAGTCTGGAGCAGATCGAGCTTGCCATTGAGGAAGAACTCCCAAGCCTGCGCCTCGTCTGATAGAAAGTGGATGTGGCGTCGCTCGACATTGTAGCGATGGCGGTAGTAGGGCAGATCAGCGGCCCACCACTGTGCGACCTTGCTCAGGATGATTTCTCGATTACGCTTGAAATCGCCCGCGCGCACGGTGTAGGCACCTGTGGTGGGGACGATGCGCTGAGCATAGCGCTCGCGATAATCAGGGCCAAACTCCGCATAGAAGCTCGGCTCCGCAGGGCTCAGCAGCTGGGCGACGCGGTAGGGCGCCAGTAGCTGCGGCTCGCGCAGGCGCACGCCGAGGCTGTGATCGTCGTAGATGGTCACACGCTGAATGCTATCGGCGATTATCTTGATCGCAAAGGGGTCTTTGATCGCATCTGAGCTGCGCAGGTAGAGCCCAAGGGCAAAGTCGGCCGCGCGCACGGGGCGCCCATTCGAATAGCGCGCCGAGGGATGGAGTTGGAAGAAGACCTCGCGCCCATCTGCGCTGACTGCCCAGCGGTGCGCGAGCCCAGGGATGAGGTCCTGCTGCGGGTTGCTGGGGTGGAGCTCGACGAGCTTGATATCAATGTTCGCGTAGAGCGTGTAGTGGAAAAAGACCTGCTCCAGTCCACTGAGGGTGCGCAGGTGCGCGGGGTAAGGTCCGACGTTGACGAGGTGCACGCTGCCGCCTTTCTTCGCGGCAGCGTCACCTATCTCAGGTAGCGCACTGCCGTCTTGCCAGACGAGTTCGCTAGGGAAAGGCTGTTGGCTCTGGTTGATATGCAGGTCATGTTTCTCGCGTAGCTGCGCGAGCTGCGTCCACATCGTCGCAGGATAGGCGGCGGGCGCGAGCAGCTGCGCCGTGGTGGCGGCGTGGCTAGGCGAGTTGTTCCTATCCTCGCCACAAGAGCAGAGAAGCAGTGCGGCAAGTCCGAGCAGGGGGAGGCGCGTGGTCATGTGGGTGAAAGGGGTGAAAAGAAAAAAAAACTCTTCGGCTGCCTTGCTACAGGGAGTTGATGCCGAAGAGTTTTTTCTATTTCAATCGTTTCTTGTCTTGTGCTAGATAATCGTGTTAGAATTTGATGGAGATACCACCGTAGATGCCGATACCCGAGCCGAGCGTGTCAGGGCTGTAGTAGCCGGGGCTAGTCACGTAGTCCTGATCGGTGAGATTCTCCACGCGGAGGTGCAGCTGGATGTTCTCGGTTGCCTGATACTTCGCATAGGCGCGCAGCACGGCGTAGTTGTCGAGCTTTGTGCCGCTCCAGTCCGTGCGTCCGACGACTCCCGAGAGGCCAAAGCCGACAGTGAGCTTCTCCATGGGGCTGGTGTGGATGTCGGCCGACCAGACTTGGCGTGCGGTGTCGGCGACCTGCTTGTCGTCAGCCGTCTTAGGCTGGGTCAGTGTCCAGCTCAGGCTGTAGCCTGTGTTCCATTTCTCCGCGATCTCGCCGCGCAGGGCGATTTCGATGCCTTGCATGGTCCAGACCTGATCGGAGTTCGAGAAGCGGTATTCTGTGGCACCCGTAGCTGGGTTGTAGCTGTCGTCTGTGTTGATACCGTCATAGATCTGCGACCAGAAGAGCGTGGCGCTGATCTTGTGCTTGTCTTTGATGCTCTGCTCGAGGCCAAAGTCCACGCTCATGGAGGTGGAGACATCCAGATCGGGGTTGCCGTAGTAGTTGGACGTGTAACCCCATGCGGTGGTGGAGTAGAATCCACGGCTGCGCTCAAAGGAGGTGGGCGACATGTAGCCCGAGCTCACGGAGCCGTAGACGCGTGTGCGCTCGGCGTTGAACTTGTAGCTGCTTGCGGCGCGGAAGCTGAAGTGGTTGTCAAAGATGGAGCTGTTGTCGAGGCGGAGGCTCACGGAGTTCTCCCAATTCTCAGCGGGCGTGTAGGTGTGCCCGACGTGGAGACCGATGACGCTCTCAAGCCCATCTTGTCGCGCGTTGCTGGGGACTTCACCGTCGTTGCGGTTCCAGCTGATGCCAAAGGTGGTGGCGTGCTTGAGATCCCACTTGTACTCATTGCTCCAGTCGAGCTGGATGTTGTCATAGTGGGAGTAGTAGTCGCCCAGATCGAGGTCGGCACCGTTGTAGCCCAGCATGAGCTTGGAGATGTAGTTCTCCGAGATCTGGCTTGACCATGCAGCCGTGATGAGGTTGCTCTGGATCGCGTTGTGACCGTAGGTGGATTCGTAGTCGGTGTCGCTACGACGGTAGGTGAGCGTGACGCTGTTGGCATCATTCACCTGATAGTCGAGGCGCAGCGCCTCTTGCCATGCCTCGTAGGAGCCGATGTCGCCAGCAGGGCGCGATCCGTTCGAGTAGCGGATGTCGTTGTCCGTACGCTCATAGGTGGCGCTGACGAAGTAGGAGAGTTTTCCGACTTGTCCCTGCGCGGTGGCGTTGCTGGTGACGCTATCAAAGCTGCCCATCTCGGTGAAGACGCTGTAGCTGGGGGCATCCATGCCCTTGGGGGTGGTCATGTAGAGCACGCCGCCCATGTTGCCCACACCGTAGACGGCTGCTTGTGAGCCGCGTAGCAGCTCGAGAGCGCCGATGTCAAATGTGTTCATCGAGCCGATGAGATTCGGGCTGATGTTGCCGATGTCGGAGGCGTTGAAGAGGCGCATGCCGTCGAGGACGGGTAGCGTGGCTTGGGAGCTACCCATGCCGCGGATGGCCATCTTGCTGGTGTTGCCACGGCCTTCGAGACCGCCGCCAGCCTGGACGTATGCACCTGGGACGCGGGTGAGTGCCTCGGTGAGGGTGAGCACTCCTTCTTCGCGGAGTTCCTTAGAATTGAGCACGGTGACAGAGACACCGGAGGATTCGAGGGGAGCCTCGATGCCCGCATTCGCTGAGACCGTGATGGGAGCGAGCTCCGTCTCCTCTTCACCGCTCACGGCAAGAGCCGTGTCGGCAGCAGGAGCTGGGGTGGGTGCTTGGGCAAAGGCATAGTTTGCTGCCAGGGCGATGGCAAGCACAGCGCGTGTGACGCCTCCTTGAGGCGCAATGATTCTTTTTATCATATGGTGAGCTTAGTAGGCCAATGTGACGTTGGCGTGTTCGGCGCGTTCCCCTGGCTGGTACCCCGACTCAGCGGCGGACGATCTCGCGATCCTCAGCGCGCAATACGGTTGCGGCACAGTGACGGATTCTCACCGTCTTTCCCATCTATTT
>CAYJLP010000195.1:0-4143 GCA_964371115.1 uncultured Akkermansia sp.
TCGCGGATCACCCCTTCTTCATCGCCTGCCAGTACCACCCTGAGTTCCAGAGCCGTCCGAACAGCCCCCACCCCCTCTTCTCAGGACTCGTGGCTGCGGCCCTCGAGCGCAAGCAGGCGGCGCAATAAGCTACAACAGCCCATCTTTCAAATCCTATCGGGGCGGTGATCACACTCACCGCCCCGCTTCATTCCCACCATCGCACTCACACTCATCATATACCTGCTCTCATGACAGCCGACTTCATCGTCATCCTCGCCTACTTCCTCGCCATCTTTGGCATCGGCCTCTATGTAGGTCGCAAGCAAACTAGCCTCGAGTCCTACGCGCTGGGCAATCGCGACATGCCCTGGTGGGCCATCGTCGCCTCCATCATCGCAGCCGAGATCAGTGCCGCGACCTTCCTCGGCACACCCGGTGAGGGCTTTGCGCACCGCAATTTTACCTATGCGCAGCTCGCCATCGGTGCCATCCTCGGGCGCATCATCGTGGGACGCCTCTTCCTGCGCCCCTACTACCAGTATCAGGTCATCTCCATCTATGAGTATCTGGAGAAGCGATTCGGCACGACGACGCGCCGCTGGGCGAGTGCCACCTTCCTACTCAGTCGCGTGCTCGCGAGCGGTGCGCGCCTCTACTTCGCCGGCATCCTGCTCGTCATCGCCTACATGGCTATCACGGGGCAGAGTGAGATGAGCAATGCACAGACACTCACCGCCTACATCTTTGCGCTCGTCTTCATCAGTGTCGCCACCGCCATCTACACCACACTGGGTGGTCTCAAGGCGGTCGTCTGGACAGACGTACTCCAAGCGAGCATCCTCGCCATCGCCATCCTCACCACCATAGGCGTGCTGCTGCTGAGCATACGCGGTGAGGGCAGCTGGACCGATGCGTGGAACTACATCACCTCCACCATAGGCAACACAGAGGACAACCCTGCCAATGTCAGCCACCTCCAGCCGTGGAAGGTCGTCAGCTGGGGCTTCGTCGACGGTGGCATCATCGACAATATCAAGAGCATCCTCAGCCAAGAATACACCATGTGGAGTGCCGTGCTCGGCGCGACCTTCCTCGCGATGGCGACACATGGCACGGACCAAGACATGGTGCAGCGCATGCTCGCGGCGAAGGATAGCAAGACGGGCTCACGCGCCGTCATCCTCTCAGGCATCATCGACCTGCCCGTCGTGCTCGTCTTCCTCAGCTGCGGGATGCTGCTCTACGTCTTTTTTACCAAGAATGGCATCGCGCCCCCCGAGAAGACCAACGAGATCTTCCCCTACTTCATCATCCACTACCTGCCCGCAGGCATACGCGGACTGCTCATCGCCGCCCTCCTCGCCACCGCCATGGGCTCGCTGTCCACCGCGCTCAACGCGCTGGCGACGACCGCCACACGCGACTGGTACCGCGATGTCTTCCGCCCCGACGCGGATGAGAAGCAGCTACTGCGCGCCGCTCGCTGGATGACGGTGCTCTTTGCTGGACTGCTCATCGTTGTCGGCATCATCACCGCATGGTACACGGTGCTCAATCCCGATGCGCGCATCATCCCCATCGCGCTGGGTATCTTTGGCTACACCTACGGCTCACTACTCGGGGTCTTCCTGCTGGGCATGCTCACGAAGGGACGCGGCACGGATCTGGGCAATGTCATCGCCATGCTCGCGGGCTTTGCGACCATCATTTACTTAGAAATTGGCAAGCACTACGACATCGCTCCCGCCATCTCCTTCACGTGGCGCGTGACGATTGGCACGATCGTGACCTTCCTCGTGGGCTTTGCCTTCAAGTCTCAAACCAAAGACGCATGACGAATCGAGCCAAGCGCAACGCCATCCTCAACATCCTCCTCTTTGGGCTACTCGGCGTGTACTTCTGCTACGCAGGAGTACGCTCCGTGGGCTTTGCTCGCGTGATTCTGCTACTCATCGGGCTGCTTCATTTTGCCATCGTCTACAACTACGTACGAGGCTTGCGAGGCGAGCGCTGAGGCAGAAAATTACTCTACGTTATACGTCATCGGCATTTTTCTTCTTGATACACGCCGCAAAACAAGGTATAAGAGGAATTGCTATGAAGACTACACTTTTCCTGACGTCTGCCGCGCTCATCGCTGGCAGCTCCCTCTCGCAGGCTATCTGGCTCACCCCTCCTCCGGCTCAGCGTACCGTGGTGCAGACGACCACGCACTACTCCCAGCCCGCCTATCAAGCACCCCCAGCTCGTGGCTATCGCCAGATGGCGACTGATAAATTTGGCTTCTATACCGAGGGAGCCGCTTTCTTCGGCTTTAGCACAGGCGATGCGCTAGAGGATATCCCCGAGTTTGATTCCATGGACATCGTCGGCTTCGACTTTTCCGTCGGTCATCGCTTCAATCGCTTTCACGCGGTGAATCTGCGCATCGGCTACGGCTACGGCTATGGTGATGCGGGCTTCTACTACCGCAATGGTGATACCACCTATATGGACATGGACATGCACACCTTCACCCTGATGCCAGGCTACCGCTTCAGCTTCGGACCTCGCAACTCGCCTCTTGAGTTCTTCGCAGGGGTCAATGCAGGTCTCTCTGTCGTCGGTGTCTACCTTGATCAAGAAGACTACTCGCGCGGCTCTCGCTTCGGAGATTTTTACGAATATGATGGCACAGAGGCAGGCTTTGCCTTCAGCGCAGAGGTCGGGGTGAAGTACCACTACTCGCCTCGCGGCTATATCTTTGCCTCCTACGAGTTCCGCGGTAGCACCGCATCTCCCAAAGTCGAGTGGGATGTCGATAGTAGCTACAGCTACAAGACCAAGGCTCAGTTCTACCACACCATCCGTTTCGGCGGTGGTATCGAGTTCTAAAAACCTATCAATACATTATACAATGCAGGCGCAGTCATCTGGCTGCGCCTGTTGCGTTACCATGTAACCATGAATGATCATTGTCTAGCGAAAAATCTTTACTTGTCTACAATTTTTGCTAATATGGAGCGATGTTCGCCCTGCCTCTCTTACAAGATCAACGCGGGTCTCAACCCGTGATCAAACGAAAAAATATCCCCCTTTTTGGCATCTGCGTACTCCTGCTCACGCTCCTAGGTATGCTGCTGAGCATGCGCTGTGACCAGACGACTCTCAGCGGCCATGGGCTCATCTACCCCTCACTCCATAGCCCGCTGCTCTCCATCGAGAGCATCATCTACCCCCATGGGGAGCTTTTCTTCTACGGCAGTATCCTCGGCGCTAGTGCCTTGTCCGTGCTGCTGATCGGGTGGCTGGGCTATCGCTTCAGC
Source organism: uncultured Akkermansia sp. (assembly GCA_964371115.1). Classification (GTDB taxonomy): domain Bacteria; phylum Verrucomicrobiota; class Verrucomicrobiia; order Verrucomicrobiales; family Akkermansiaceae; genus Akkermansia. The sequence continues at coordinate 3,288 of CAYJLP010000195.1, forward strand.
ATGATATGCGGGACACTCGCGGCGGCAGCCGCGGCGGCGATCGCGTTGCACGGCACGGCGGACTCGTCCGCACTGCTGATGAGCTTTCTGACTCTGCGCATTGTAGCGTGCATGCTGCTGCTGCTCACGACACTGCCAGTACTCATGAGGCTAGGTGCTCGTACGACCGCGCAGTGGCGTCTCCTGCTGGGCTGCATGCTTCCGCTGCTGCCGCTGCTCGTGCTGGCTCTCGCCCAGTATGGCATCGATCCTCTCCTCTATGCTTCTCAATCTGAGCTCAGTGACAGCCCCCTCCAGCTGAGCTGTCTCGTGCTCAGTGGCATCGCACTGCTCGGTCTACTCGGGGTAGGTAGCGTGGATCGTCTACGCGAGAAGAAGACTCTCGCAGCACGCGGGCAGAGCATCTATCCCACACTGCTTCTGCTGCTGATAGTGCTGTGTGCGGTCCCCTACATCGCCTTGTGCTACGAGGGCTCCACCAACATGATGTTCCACACATCCTCCTATTATGGCAAGTACATGAGCGCGCTGCTGCCTGCGACGCTGATCCTGCTGCTGCTCGCCTTGCTCTTGCTCCCCATCAAGGGGGCTCGCCTCATCAGATGGAGCTTGCTCGCCTGTGTGGGCAGCTTTGTCCTCGCTATCATGCTCGCGCATGTGGAGCTGCTGGGCATCTCTGATGGCGAGATGTACTACTCAGTGGATGCGGCGGCCATCCCGTTTGGTCTCGCCTATACCCTGCTCTATCTGCTCATCCCACTGCTTGTGGCGAGGGTGTATCAGACAGGCAGGCATCCGTCGGTCTACGTCGGTGCTTGCTTTGTGATGGCGATGCTGCTCGGAGGACTGTTTTAGA
>CAYJLP010000196.1:0-3985 GCA_964371115.1 uncultured Akkermansia sp.
CTCCAACTCACACAGGCGCATAAGCCCAGTGCGACAGCGTCGCCGCCTGCCCGCTGCGATACGCGAGATAAGCATCCGCGTAATCCAGCGACACCTCAATCACGTGGTGCATGTCAAAGTAGCGGTAGCAGCCGAGGCGACCGATGAACGACACCCCCTGCTCCTGATCACCCAGCTCCACATAACGCTCCAAACGCGCCATATCCTCAGGCGTGCGCTTCGGGTAGAATCGATCATCCTCACGCGTCGCCTCGCGGCTGTACTCGTAGAGAATCACACTCTTGTCATGCGACTCCCAAGGTGAGAAGAACTTGTGCTCATGCGCACGGGTAAAGGGCTGACTCATATCCGTGTAGTTCATACAACCACAGCCCTGAATATCACCCTCACCACGCTCATAGCGGAAGTCCACCGTACGGTAGCTCAGCTCACCCTCACAGTAGTCAAAGTACTCATCCAGCGGTCCTGAGTAGAACACATGCTCGAACTGCTCGCGCATCTCAGGCGCATACTCCACCCCCAGCTGCACCTCAATGAGCTCGTGATCCAGCATGCGACCTATCCAGCCTGTGTAGCCACTCATGGGAAAGCCCTGATACTTGTCAAAATAATAATTGTCATCATAATTGAAGCGCACAGGAATACGCTTGATGATATCCGCGCTCAGCTCACGCGGGTGCAGCCCCCATTGCTTGATCGTATAATCGCGGAAAAAAGTCTCATAAATCTCCGATCCCACAAAGCGCAGCAGCTGCTCCTCCGCATTCTGCGGCTCCGTGATGCTCTGATCCTGCTTCTGCTTGATAAAGTCGAGCGCCTCCGAGGGCGTCAGACGCTCAGAGAAAAGCTGATTGATCGTGTGCAAGTTGATCGGCATGGAGAACACGCCCTTCGCGTTCACCGCCTTCACCCGATTGACAAAAGACGCCCACTGATCGAATCGCTGGACAAAGTCCCACACCCGCTCATTGCTCGTGTGAAAGATATGAGGACCAAAGCGATGCACATCCACCCCTGTCTCCTCATCTCGTGAGCTGAAGCACATGCCGGCGATATGCTCGCGCTTGTCAATGACGAGCGAGGGGATGCCCGCATCGGCGAGGACACGAGCGACGGTGCTGCCTGCGAGGCCAGACCCGATAATGAGTACACGTTTCATATAAACGCTATCATAACAACGAGAAGGGAGAGATGTCAAGGCTGCAGGGTGAAATGTTGGGCGTGTGCATGCGTTTGATGCCTCTCGAGAAAAAACAATTAAGAATACAAGCAATCAGTCTCTTTTACTTGACAGATGAGCTCAGAATTGCTAGTCTCCTAAGGTATCACCTTATTACGTAGATCCATGAAACGTTTCCTCCTCCCCCCCGTATGTGCCCTTCTTGCTTTGGTCAGCCTCACATCCTGCCAAAAGGAGGACATGAATGCCACCGACCTCGCACGCGACCTCACAGCTGAGCTTCAGAAAGTTGTCAACTACAAGACAGCCCAAGAAGCCGCCGCTCGCGTCAAGGTCATCAACCAGCGCTACCAGGACGCCTCCGTGCGCCTCTTTGCCCTCAACGAATCCTCCCTGCTCAAGGCTGCCGCCTCTCCTGACCAGCACGTCGACGCCGTGCTGCTCCTCTCCAAGGAAATCGGTCGTATCCGAGGCAGCAAGCCCGTCACCGACTACGCCGCCGATGTCGATGGCAACGAGATCCTCATGGCCATCGGTCAGAATCGTGCCTCTGAGCCCCACACCCTCGCCGATGCCGACAGCCTCGCAGCGGGTGAAGCCTACATGAAGAACGATGACAACAAGACCCACGAGACCCCTGGTGAGATCATCGCCTACTACGGCTCGGCTGACCTCCAAGAGGCTATTGAATACATCGCTCCTGCGACCAAGTTCCCCCTCACACACAACGACGAAGCTGAGCCCACCCCCATCCCTGCAGAAGGTGGCGACCTCGCCGCCGCTGGTGATGAAGGCATGGAAGACGAAGACTCTGAAGAACCCGCTGATTCTGAAGAAAGCAGCGACGAAGAAGTCTAAGAAAATTTCATAACACGAACATGGCAAGGGTCGGAGCTCTCTGGGGCACCGCCCCTTGTTTTCTTGTAATCAACGATGGCACGACTACTATTCACCTGCGCCTATGAGGGCAGCAGCTTTCGCGGCTGGCAGAGCCAAGTCTGTGGACAGGGCGCACAGGACTACATGGAGCGCGCCTTCACCCGCATCCTCGGTGCTGAGGCGGGGCTCGGCGTCACCAAGCGCATCTCCGCCTCGGGGCGCACCGATGCGGGCGTGCATGCGCTGAGGCAATACTTCCATCTTGACATCCCTGAGACCAACAGGATGAGCGAGACCGCGTGGCGCGCCGCGCTTAACGCGCATCTCTCCGCCGCACTACGCGTGCTGGAGGTGCGGCGCGTGGCGGATGACTTCCATGCGCGCTTCTCCGCGCAGTGGAAGACCTATGAATACCTCATGGAGCTCGGCCCCGTGCTCTCCCCCTTTGATGCGCATCGCGTCTGGCACATCCCCTCGCGGCATGCGGACGTGGGCTTATTGCGTGAGGCGCTGAGCTGCTATGTGGGTGAGCATGACTTTCGCCTCCTCTCGGCGCGACGTGGCAATGAGCCTGATCCTGCGCCCGAGGATTATTTCCGTCGTCGCATCACGCGAGCCACGCTGGAGCAGGAGGGTACGAGATTGAAAATATCCTTTACAGGCAATGGGTTTTTGTACCGCATGGTGCGCCTCATGGTCGGCACAGCCTACGCAGCGGCGCGCGGGAGGCTCACCCCAGAGCAGCTCACAGGCATGCTGACACGCCCCGATGAGTACGAGAAAGCACGCGACTGCGCACCACCCAGCGGACTCTATCTCGCAGACGTGGACTATGGTGACGCGCTGCAACCATAGCAGTCAAGCCCCCAGTCGAGCAAGCATGAGTAGACGATAGCTATCCACGGTCAAGTCCCAAAAGAGACATCTTGCGCAAAATTACCAAATGATAACAACTTGGCTGTTGACTCGACAACCGAGATCTATTATGATATGCTTGCTCCATATGCGAAAACAGATTTTGCTATGTACGCTTATGATGGGACTTGCCCAAGCTCAGACAATCCAAGAGATAGCCAACACCCTCCCCGTGGGTGCGAAGCTCTCGGCTGAGCAGAAGCAGCTGCCCATACCATTTGTTAAAGACGCTCAAATTAAACTCTTGGGAGTAGACTACGAAGAAATCATCAGCGAAGATGGCACCATTCGTCCCGTACTCTCGCCTACGCGTGTCGCTGTCAGCTTTGAAGTGACCAAGGGCAACACGAGAGTGACCAGCAAGGACTACTTCATCGAGGTCCTGCCTGCTAGCCCCATCCCAGCAGGAGTGAATGCGAAGCCCGCCGTCATCCCAGAGCTGCTCCAGTGGCGCGGGGGCAAGGGAGCCTTCAGCTTCGTCGATGCGCAGAAAGCCGTCAAGATCGTCGGCGCGAGCCCCGAGCTGCTCGCTGAGATCAAAGCCATCGTCCCCAAGGGGCTCAACCTGAGCGACAAGGGAACTAGCACACTCAAGCTCAACGTCACCCCCGCCGCCACCGCTCAATTGGGCGATGAGGGCTACACCATGAAGATCACCCCCACGGCGATCACCATCGAGGCGGGCACGGAGAAGGGCCTCTACTGGGGCACACGCAGCCTGCTGCAGATGCTCAAGCTCCACCAGGGCAGTGTGCCCTGCGGTGAGGTCATCGACTTCCCCCGATTCAAGATCCGTGGATTCATGTTTGATGCAGCGCGCACACCCTTCACCTTGAACACGCTGGAAGAAATTGTTGATACCATGTCATGGTACAAGATGAATGACTTCCACATCAACCTCAACAACAACTACATCTTCCACGAGAACTACGTGGATGCGGGCAAAGACCCCTTCAAGGAAAGCTACGCTGGCTACCGTCTGGAGTCCAACTACAAGAATGCGAAGGGCGA
>CAYJLP010000197.1:0-3976 GCA_964371115.1 uncultured Akkermansia sp.
GATGTTTACGGCCGCGCCTGAGCCTGTTGTTGAAGCCGCGTCTGCTGCGATGTTTACGCCCGCGCCTGAGCCTGCCGTGGAAGCCGCGCCTGAGTTTGTAGCTGATGTTGTTTCAACGCAGAATTTGAGCCGTCCTTATCCTTCATTGTCTCATGAGGATACATATCCCATATTGCCAGCTGAGCCTGAGCCGCTGCGTATGCCCATGGGAGAGAGTATGCGAGCGCCCTTAACCAGCGAGTATGATTTTCTTGATTTGGAGGCGCATTTGAGCAGTGGAGAGATGTCGGTCTATGATGACTTTGACTACAATAGCCAGGCTCCTGCCGAACCGATACCGCCCGCTCAGGTCTATAGACCTGAGCCAGAGCCTGCATTTGTGCCTCAGGCAGCATCTACTGGCGCTCCTCAGCTCACCGCCATACCCCAAGCTGCACCGGCACCTGCAACAAAGTGCCGGCTCGAGCCTATTGACGATGCGCCGCCGAGCTTTTTGACCGCTCCTAGCATCGTACAGCAGGTGGAGCAGGTGCGCAAGATCGAGCTCACGCCCGAGCTCTGGGCGAGCTGCCTTGAGATCTATGCGCAGCGATTCCCCTTAAAGATTTCCATCATCCAGCTTGCCGCCTTCCTGCGTTGTGAGCGAGGTGAGATTACTTTTGCTATTCATCCTCAAAATAGTATGCTGCGCGACGCGCTGCTGGATAATGAGACGCAGCAGCATCTGATGGACATCATCGAGGAGCTCTGTCATCAGCGCTTCCGCGTGCGCCTCGAGCTCGATGCGAGCAAGCCCCTGCCCGAGGAGGCGGATGCCTCGACGCGCATGCCGCTGCCAGAGATCCCCGTGTATGCGCCCAAGCCCGCTGTCGTCGTGCCCGCAGCCCCTGTGGTCGATCCTGCTATTGAGGAGGCACGCCAAAAGCGCGAGGAGGAGTTTTACCAAGACCCTCTCATCCAAGCCGCTCTCCAGCAGTTTCGCGCGCGTATCATTCAGTAACGCGACCTTGGAAAAATCTCTTAAATAAAATACCATGAATATACAAAAACTAATGAAGCAGGCTCAGGCCATGCAGGCCAATATGGCACAGGCTCAAGAGGCTCTAGCAGACAAGCAATTCTCCGCTGAAACCGCGGGTGGCAAGATCAAGGCCACCGCCGATGGCACGGGCATGATTCTGTCACTGACGATTGATCCCGCCATCATAGATCCCGATGACGCTGAGTTCCTCTCCTCTCTCGTACTCAAGGCCGTGCAGGAGGCTATCACGGGTGCCAAGGAGCTCGCTGAGAGCGAGATGCGCAAGGTCACAGGCGGTCTGGGACTGCCTTTCTAAGAGCCATTTCTCTTTGCAATAGCCCGCACGTTTGCTACGTTGTGGGCTATTTGCGCTTATTGTAAGTCCTTTGACTCACGAGCTTTTATGAAGCATCCCATTCTCATTGTCGGGCAAGGGCTGGCGGGCTCTTGCCTCGCTTGGCGCTTGATTCACGCAGGGCAGCCCTGTCTGGTGGTGGATCGACCCGTTGCCGAGACGGCGTCGCGTGTGGCGGCAGGTCTCGTTAATCCTCTGCCGGGGCGTAAGGTGAAGCCCGACTGGCGGCAGGAAGAGTGCCTCATCGAGGCGCATCGCTACTACCGCGAGACGGAGCAGCAGCTCGGCGGCAGCTGGTGGCAGTGTACAGAGATATGGCGTGAGCTGAGCGATGGGGACCAGCGCGCCTTCTGGATGCAGAGGCGTCAGGAGGAGCAGACATCACAGTACGCAGGTCCTCTACTGCCTTGGCTACCGAGCTGGCGGGGTGAGGGAGCGGCGGCGATCACCTACGGGGCGGCGCTCTTGCATGCGGAGTCTCTCGTGCAGGCGCAGCGTGAGTGGCTGCTGGCGCGGCAGAGCTTTGTCGAGGCTGAGCTGCGCGCGGAGGATATCTCTGAGGCGCAGGATGGGGTGCATCTCAGCTGGCGCGGGCAGTCATTCTCAGCTGTTGTCTGGTGCATAGGCTTTGAGATGGCGGCGACATTGGTCGCTCCTTGGCTGGAGAGTCGCCTGTCTCAAGGCTGTATTCTCGATATTCGTATTGCTGATTTTGATGCGCCTGATGCGATTTTGCACTACGGCCACTGGCTGGTGCGCCATCATGAGGATGTTTGGCGTCTGGGGGCGAGCTATGATTGGCTTTGGGCGCATCCTGGGGAGCCTGCGCCGACGGCTCCAGCAGAGCTGCTGCATGGCTTTATCCAGCGTTATTCAGGCAGGTATGAGCTGTTGCGTGCTCGCGCGGCGGTGCGTCCTATTATTCGCTATTCGCAGCCTGTGGCGGGGCCTCTGCCTCATGCGCGGGGACACTATCTGATGGGGGGCTTGGGGAGTCGCGGCTGCACGACAGCACCGTGGGTGAGCGCGCAGCTGGCGGCACACCTGCTGGAGGGCACGCCTCTGCCTGCGGATTTGGTCGCAAACCCCCTCTGGCTGCGCTATGAGAAAAAGCAGGCTCTGCTCGCTGCGGCGAAGTCATGAGGGAGCGGTATTATACGCGTTGCGTATAGAGAGTGCCGTTTTCGTGTTACGATGTAGATAGTTTCGTCAATTTGCTTGATTCACTGTTCATGCGCTTTTAAAATCTAACAGTGAGTTCTGAGCAATTAACGCAAGAGGTTAAAGAATGGCTACGCCGCAAGAAGAAAAACACCGATTGGCTCGGCAGTCTCCTCTGTGTCAAGGGGGGGACGGTGCGTGGCTGGTTTTCTTGCCGCCCTATCCCGCGCCGCTATCACGCGCGTCTACGTGAGCTCATGTCTGGAGATGTCGCAGATCACCTAGAGCAGGACGATTTTCATGTCCCCGCAGAGCTCGTGCGTGCGCTACGTTGTCGCGCGCCTATCGAGGAGTTTGAGCCTTTGTTGAGTGATTTTTTGCGTGATATTAGCTTCAGGGCTATTAGCTCGCTCTATCGTGCGGCACACGCCCCCAGTCCCTACCCGCCGCCGCCAGATGGTGATCTGATGGCGGCAGAAGATGAATGATAATGAATCAGCGAGCTGACGATGATTTTCCTGCGCTGCCTATAGATCTAGAGCTGCCACCTGAGCACGTGTGGTTCGCATCCACATTGTCGATGCAGCGTACTGCTGAGAAGGGGGATCCGTTAGATATCATCGCCGCTGTATTGGCGTGTTGTCTCGATACGAAGGCTGCTTCTGATGGTGTGGGTGATGGGGTCCCCTTGCCTAGACCTTATGAGCTTGAGGAGGATGAGTGCCTAGAGGCGGCAGAGGAGGATTGAGTCTCCTCTGCCGTTGCAAGGTGGGGGAAGAGTGCGAGAATAGCGTCTGCCCCCTTGGCCGCTGCGCCTCCGTTTCCGAGTAGCGCGACTGATGTCTCCATATCTGCGAGTACTTGTTGGCGCTTGCTGCCACTCATGAGATCCGAGAGGGCATTGAGGCAGCGCTCGGTGGTGAAGTTTTTTTGAACCAGCTCTTGGGTGATCTCTCGCTTGACGAGGATGTTGACCATGCCAATGAAGCGTATCTTGAGCAGGAGACGCGCCATGAGGTAGGTGAGGGCGGGGACTTCGTAGACGAGGGCAAAGGGGAGCTTGTGTAGAGCCGCCTCGGTGGTGGCGGTGCCACTGGTGACGAGGGCTGCCTGTGAGCGATCCATGAGTTCGTGGTATTTCTCTGGCGTGATGTTGACCCAGTCGGCGGGGAGCTGGTGACGCTCGCGGATCTGCTCCATGAGTTGTGCCATCTGGGGTGAGCTCGCGGAGCAGGCAAAGCGCCACTCGGGGTGGCTATCGCGTGCTGTGGCAATGATGTCGAGGAACTTGGGAAAGATACGCTCGACTTCACGGCGTCGGCTGCCGGGGAAGAGCCCGATGAGGTCGGGCTCGCGCAGCTCGTCGCGTCGCATGGCGGCGATGTCGTCGACGAGAGGGTGCCCGACGAACTCCGTGCGCAGTCCCGCATCTTCGAAGA
>CAYJLP010000198.1:0-3968 GCA_964371115.1 uncultured Akkermansia sp.
TGTTCCCCTCAAAGCCGATGATGCGGTCTATCATGAGGAAGGGGTAGCGGTGGGGCAGCAGCTTGAGGACTTCTTGTGTATTGAGCACCTGATCTCCCTCGGGGATGACGACGGGCTTGGGGCGCTGGGCGAGCATCTGCTTGTAGCTCTTGAGGAGTGCTGCAGCCATCATGGTGTTCACCCCGTGACCAGGCTTGATAGCGATGACGTGTCCGAGGATGCGTCGACCATTGAGCGAGAGATCGCCGATGAGGTCCATGGCCTTGTGGCGGGCGCATTCGTTGTGGTGGCGCAGACCACCCGCACAGATGAATTGCTCGCCTTTGATGACGATGGCGTTGTCGAGGGTGCCGCCCTGGATGAGTCCCTTTTCTAGCAGGGGCTGCACGTCCTCGTAGAAGCAGAAGGTGCGCGAGTCTGAGAGCTCACGCTCGTAGGTCTCGGGCGTGATAACAGCATCGTAGTACTGCGAGACGCGTCCACCAGGACCGACGGCTGTGACGGAGACGCGGAACTCATTGCTGGGCATGATGACGACCATAGAGCCGCTCTTTGTCTCGACCTGGAGGGGCTCGCGTATCTCCCATATTTTGAGCGCGGCGTCTTGCTCGACGATGCCCGCCTTTTTGATGAGGGCGACGTAGGGAGCCGCTGATCCATCTCCGATGGGCGGCTCGTTGGCGTCCATCTCGATGATGGCATTGTCCACGCCCATCCCTGTCAGCGCGGAGAGTATATGTTCGACCGTGTGGACCTTGACCGAGCCTTCGGCTATCGTGGTCGCGCGCTCGACGGTCTGTACCTTGTCCGCCAGCGCATCAATAAAGGGCTTGTCTGGCAGGTCGATACGTCGGAAGCGGAAGCCTGTATTGGGCTCCGCAGGGCAAATGGTCAGTTTCACGGGTTGACCCGTATGCAGAGACGTGCCCTCGATGGAGGCACTCGTTTCTAAGGTTCTTTGCATTGGAATCGGCATAGCGTGCCAATTATAGCCGAGTTGATGCACTTTGTGAAGCGTTATTTTTTATACTGTCTACGTTGTAATTAAAATATGCTTTACCTGCCAATGAGTCATCATCTTACAGATGAGAGAAAACATTCAGCCTGCCCTATCTGGTTGAAAATATCTATTATCTGAGAGGCTTGCTTTTCTTTCGCTGCGTGAAGATTCGTAGTAGGTTTCTGTGATGATTATTTGCGCATTGATGGCTCGGCTATCCTTTGAGGTGGCAATTCGCAAGTGGCAGACGAAATAACTCGCATGCTGACTCAGGGCGCGATCGTGTGTGCCGACGAGATTTTAGAAACCGTTATTCAGATGCACAACCGCTCGGAATCGCGAATGCTTTGGATTCCGAGCGGTTTTGATGTGTCGTCTCTCTCTCGATAGCGAGGGGTGCAGGGTGTGTTAATCAATGCTGATCTTGTCCTCGGCGCGGTCTTGACCGCGTTCTTTGGCTTTCTTGTCGCGCTCTTTTTGGCGTTGGGCGCGTTTCTGCTCGCCTGTCTTGCGGACAGCTTTGATTTGTCCCCAGTTGTCGACGAGCTTGACCATGGCACGGCCGTAGAGGGTGGTCTCGTCGATTTTGAGGTTCTTGCGGATGGGGGTGCGGAGGCGTGAGCCTGCTGTGCCGTCGCGGCGCATGGCGCCGAGGTAGAGGTTGTAGGCGGCTTGACGGTCGGCGGCGCGGTAGTTCTCGTCTTCAAAGATTTGGTCAACCGCGCGCTTGATCGTGGTGACATCCTCGATGAAATCTTCCTTGAGGAAGCCGTCCGTCGTGTCGAGCTGGAGGTACATGAACTCCAGCGCGCTGTGCCTGTGGTAGGCGAGCAGCTCCTTGCTTGCCTCGTCGGTGGGCTCCTCAAGGAGGGTTTTGACGCCCTGTGGGGGCTCGATGCCAAGCTCGGAGGCCTCGACGAGTAGCTTGCTGCGCTCGACGCCTGCGGGCATGCTGCGCGCCTGCTCCATGAGCTCGTCGCGCTTGCGCAGCAGCTCGAGATTCTTCTTGATGTTTTCTAGCCCGAGCTCGCCTGTCTCATCACCGAGGTAGTCGGCGCCGACGAGCTTCGCGTAGAGTTTTCCTTTGCTATCGAACATGAGCACCGTCGGGCAGACTTGGAAGGGAGGCCAGGGCAGCCCACCGCGTATGGTGGCGGGGTCGAGGACGTTCTCCCCCTGCTTCTCTAGCTCCTCTTGGGTCGGGGGCTTCTCGTAGTAGGGGACGGCGAGCAGGATGGCGTCTCCTGCGACGCTCATGAGCTCGGGGCGCATCCAGAAGCTCTGGAGCATGCGCATGCTGCGTCTATTCCAGTCGGGACCGTAGCAGTAGACGATGAAGCCGTCCTTGCCCATCTTCTCCTGCGCCTCAGCATGCGTCTGGACGCGCAGCGGGGCGGCGTCAGCAGTCGAGAGGGTGAGGGGAGTGCAGAGGAGGCTCAGAGCCAGTAAGGCGAGGCGGCTACTTCTTGCTCTTAGAGTTGTCATAGATTTGGATGGATTTGAATTGGATGCCATGGGTTTGGTTCTTCCCTGAGTCGATGCGGATGTATTTCGCCGTGGGTGCGCTCTTGTTGATGTTGATGCGCAGGTAGGGCTTTTTATCGTAGGCGTCGGGTAGTTCGATGAGTGTTTCCCATGATTTGCCGTCGCGTGAGACGTCTATCTTCCACTGGATGTAGGGGGTGAGTGAGCCGTCGGGGACGATGATGATGCCGCCGATGCGCTTCGCCTTGTCGAGGGCGACGGTGACGGTCTGGTGCTTGCCAGGCAGGCTATAGATGCTGCCTCCCTTGGGCGTGAGGGCGGCGGCGTGGTAGGCGACGCTCTCGGGTCTGTCGGGGTGGTAGTCGCTGAGCAGGATCATGCCCGTGTCTGAGATGAGTTTGCCAGGGAGGGGCTCGATCTGGGGGAGATTGTTCTTGCCTGCGAGGTAGGGCGCGCTGTATTTGTGGAACATCTCCTCATCCTGGAGCTCCTCGGCGGCGCGGATGATGGCGGCGTCGATGCGGACGAGGTCTTTGCTGCCGACACGTTTCTCGTCGATGTATTCCATGAGTGCCTTGGCGAGGGGCTTGCCGTCGCCATGCGCAGTGCGTACGGCCCAGGTGAGCATGGAGGCGAATTGGGGCTTGCTCATGGCGGTGTCTACGAGGTTGCGGAAGTACTCCATGCGGATGCTGGTGCCGCGCTGGAGGGGGTCAAATTGCATCTGAAGGACGGGCTCGATGTCCCAGACGGATTCCTCCTGCTTGTCGAGGTTGTCAAAGAAGACCTTGCTCGCCTCGATCTTGAGCTCGCGGCTGCGCACGCGGTTGAGCATGGCGGGGTAGACGGTGTCCTTGAGGTAGTTCGCGCAGGATTCGGGGCTGGAGGGCGCGAGGGATTCGCAGAGGAATTGGTTGACGGCCATCCATTTCTTTGGCGCGCGGGCGAGGTGCTCGCTGGCCGTGGTGATGTACTTCTGCCACGCGGGCTGGAGCAGCGGCTGGGACGTGATGGCCATCTGGTAGAGGTCGAGCGCGAAGTTGGGGTTCTTGTTCTGCGCGAGCAGATCGGCGAGTGTGTTGATCATCTGCGCATCGCGCGTGACAGCTCCCATCTCGTACATGTCGGAGTAGGCTTGCAGCGTGCTCCATGAGCTATTCCCCCAGAAGCTCCAGTGCATGGATCTTTCCTTGGAGATGGAGTTGCCCGCATGCCATTTTCCGTCCACGTAGACGGCGTAGGCGCAGTGACCGGGCTCGCCCATGGTCATGCCGGGCACGCCATTGGCATTCGCCGAGGAGATGGCGAAGTGGGAGACCCCACCGCAGACGGCTCCGATGTCGCGTGTCATCTTGGAGAGGTTGCTGGGATAGAGCGGGTCAAAGGGCGCGTAGTAGAAGGGACCATGGATGCTGTCGCCAAAGATGTTGGTGGGCAGGTAGGGGACCTGTCCGCCCATGCCGATGTAGGCGCGGGCGGGGGC
>CAYJLP010000199.1:0-3879 GCA_964371115.1 uncultured Akkermansia sp.
TCATTGATGGCTACATGGGAGGAGATGGTGCAAATAGTCGCGCGTCTGTCCTCAACATCGCAGAGAATACCACCCTAATCGTCACAGGCACAACGGAATCTGGCGATGCAGGGACACGTCCCGCCTTCATGCTGGGTCACTTTACTAGTGCAACATCTACGATCACGGTAGACGGCACACTGGACATCGCATCGGGTCTCTCGAATCGCGACGGCTCAGGCTCGATCACGGTCAATGATGGCGGCAAGCTCACCCTACGCGAAGGTCTCTACGCCGTCGACAACAACAGCAATGCGGGAGCTATCACTATCAGTGTCAACAGTGACGCCACACTCGAGCTGGGCAACCAAGCCACAGCTACCGCAGCAGGCGTGCTCGTCGCCGACGTAGCCGCAGGCGCGACCATCAAGGCGATCGGAGCTGGCACGACCAATATGGCCAATAGCATCAGCCTCAGCGGTACTGGCAACGCCACGCTCACAGCCGACGCTGCCACGACCACGATCAATGTCAATGGCGCTCTCACGCAGAAGGCAGGCTCGACTACAGGTCTGACGATCACTGGCACAGCCACGGTCAACCTCAATGCCGCCAATAGCTACGCTGGAGGCACGACCATCACGGGTGCGACCGTCGTCGCAGGTCACACATCTGCCTTTGGCACAGGTGACATCACCATGACAAGTGGCGCGCTCAACCTCAATGGGCAAGCCGTCAGCAACAATGTCACCGTCAATGGTGGCAGCATCTCTGGCTTCTCCGCCTACACAGGTACTGTGAGCATCGGCTCTGCCGTGACCGTCAGCGACACCATCACTGGTGGCATCTCCGTACTCTCGGGTGGCAGCCTGACGCTGGACAGCGTCTGGGACTACAGCTCGGCTATAACGAATGCGGGTACCCTGATCCTCGGTGACTCCTTCTCCCTTGACCTGACAGGCGTGACCTTCACGGAAAGCTCAGGCGTATACAGTCTGAACCTCTTTGATGGCGCGGGTGACTACAACTACGGCAGCGTATTCTCGCCAGAAGGTGCTGTCGATACGAGCAAGCTAACGGGTGTCATCACCGAGGGCTACACATTCAGCTACGCCGACGGAACGCTCAGCTATACTGCTACTGCTCCTCCTCCGACAGGTGATATCATCGTGCCAGGTGTAGAAGAGTCAATCGCGGGTACCGATCAACCCAACATCACGCTCGAAGGCACTGACGCCGTGGGCAAGCTGGGTGGAGGCTTCACACAGGCTGCTGATACAAGCATCACTGGTGAAGGTAGCCTCCTCATCGCAGCAGGTGAGACAGCCACACTCAATCAGGAGAACTCCTACAAGGGAACGACTGGTCTCGAAGAAAACGCGATCCTCAACGTAGCGGCTGCAAATGCCCTCGGTGAAGGTGCTCTCAACGCAGCGGCGAATAGTGACGTGATCCTTGGCGAAGGCATAGGCATGAGCAATGATGTCAATCTCGCAGAAGGCGCCTCTGTCCAAGCAGGTGTCCTCACAGCGACAGGACAAGCAGGAGCCTCTTCCGCCATCACGGGTGAGACGGATATGCTCATCAAGCATGATTCCAGCAATGCAGCTAGCATCACCAATGCTACCCTGACAGGCGTGAATGTAACTCTTGCAGAAAGCGGCGTAGGCACGATCACTGGCTCCAGCCTCACAGCCACCGCTGTGACCTTGGGTGATGGATCGACGCTGACCCTGAGCGACAGCATCCAAGGTCTGGGCACGACGATCATGAATAACTCCGCGACGCTCAACCTCCACAACCACACGATGCAAGTATCAGAGGCAGCAGACAGTCTGACGATCGCTCCAGACATGGTGGACATCGTTACACAAGAAGGTGACACGCATGCGATGAAGCTCTACACCCTCACCTCGATCTCCGTGGAAAACGTAGAAGTAACAGGCTCGCTGACACTGGACATCGTCATGACGCGCGATCAACTCGTGGCATACTTAGATCAATCGAGCATAGGATTCAACGCCTTTGAGCTTGATGGTATCTCAATGGATGATGTCTCAGGTCTCTCGTATCGCAACGTCGAGATCAATTTCTATCTCGACAGCTTGGATAACTTCTACTTTAGCGAATCACCGCTTGGCGCTACGTCCCTAGAAGGCAATCTCGTCTACTACATCCCTGAGCCCAGCACCGCCACCCTGAGCCTGCTCGCGCTCACCGCCCTGCTGGCACGCCGCAGAAGAAAGGACGAGCAATAAGCTAGATCCTCAGAGTGAGGGGTAGCACACGCCACGCGCGCGCCACACCTCACCCTCTTAGCGATGCGAGATGATCTCTCGCATCGCTTTTTTTGCTCCATTTGCGAGCCCGATGTTAGACAATCTGTCGCGAGGCGTCTATCATCGTCTGCATCCCCCCCTCTCTTCTCGGCACAAAGCCAGTCATCCCCCGCGACAGAAACTTGTCAACGAGGAAAAATTTTGCTAAAGTGAACGCCATGAATTTCATCTCAACAACACTTGCTCTCGCCTGCGGACTCTTTGCCGCGAGCACCAGCAGTGCCCAGCTCTCGGGGATAGGCTCCCCCTTTAGTCTGGAGCAAAAGGAAGAATCCCTTGTCTCAGGCAGCATGGCCGCCAGTGTGACGAGCTACAAGAAGAAGCAGCCCTTCTACCTCGCCTACACCGTCGCCGCGCAAAAGCCCTGGCACCTCTACTACCGCAACCCCGGCACCGTCGGTCTCACGCCCGAGATCAAGCTCGACGCCCCTGCGGGCTTCCAAGTGGAGGGACCCTACTGGCAAGTGCCGAAGCGCGAGGAGGGCGCGATTGGTGTCTTCTTTGGCTACTCGTCTCTGAGCTTTGTATGGAAGGTCACCCCCGAGGAGAGCGCCACGACCGAGGTCAGCTTCAAGGCCGCCTCCGTCACCCAAGCCTGCAATGACGAGGGCTGCTCCCCCCCGCTCGACGCCTCTGCCACGCTCAGCCTCGCCCCCGGTGACGCTACGGCGAACGCCAGCTGGACAGGCATGGAGAAGAAGGTCGAGGTCCTCGGTGACACCCCCGTTGACATCAAGCTCACGCAGCCCGATACGAAGAGCCTCGTCATGAGCTTCGACACCGAGCAGCCTGTGACACAGGTGTACTTCTTCTCCGATGACAACATCATCTCCCCCACCCTGCCCCAGACGCTGACACGCGAGGGCAAGACGAACACCGTCGTACTGCCCCGCAATGACAACTCGGATGGCATGTACCCCGCCCCCGAGACTCCCGCCGTCGGCTCGCCCGTCGTGCAGCTCAAGGGTATGCTCACCTATGATGGCAAGCATATGAAGGTGGACGCCACCCCCAGCAGTAACGCAGGAGCAGGTACTGCTGGTAGCACCACGAGTGCCGCCTCGCTCAGCACGCTTCCTTCGAACTTCTGGGCGACAGTCGGAGCACTCTTCCTCGGTGGTCTCATCCTCAACCTCATGCCCTGCGTCTTCCCCGTCATTGGGCTCAAGATCATGAGCTTTGTCGAGCTCGCAGGCGGCTCACGTCGCAAGATCTTCCTGCACTCCTACACCTTCGTCTTTGGCGTGCTCTTCTCCTTCTGGGTGCTCTCCCTCGTCCTCATCGTGCTCACGCAGATCCCTACACTCTCCCAAGCCCCTTGGACAGAGTGGTTCAACATCCTGCTCTACGACACAGGCTCCACGGAGCGCAGCTGGGCGGTCTGGATGCAGAATCCCTGGATCCTCTATGTGCTCATCATGCTGCTCTTTGTCATGGGTCTGAGCATGTATGGTCTCTTTGAGATCGGCGTGTCTGCCACAGGTGCGGGACAGGAGCTCCAGCAGAAAAAGGGCCTCTCGGGCTCCTTCTTCTCGGGTCTGCTCGCCACGGTCGTTGCCCC
>CAYJLP010000200.1:0-3869 GCA_964371115.1 uncultured Akkermansia sp.
TGACGTCGGTCACTCTATGTCGTCACCCGCCAGTTTGTGCTCACCCTAGACAGCGGGAAAAGGGTGGAACGGCATAGTCTCACATGTCGAGCTGCTTGTCAATGAAAATATGCTTTATTTGTTTTAGTTTCCTTGAGTTTATTGTGTTGTTAATTCAGGGTGGATTTTGCTGTGTGTCGGCGGTGTCTGCGGGCACTGGCCTCGCCTCATGGCTCGTGAGACTCCCCCCCTCTTAATCAGGCCTTTAAAAAAACTCGCGCACAAGCGACATGTTGTCGTTTGTGCGCGAGGGAAATTGCAGTGCTGAGCGGCTTATGCTTGCTCTGTAGTAGCGGGGGACTCGGGGGAGTTGCCAGGTGTAGAGACCTCTTGCTCAGGTGTGCCTTGCACGAGGGCTGGCTCGGGGCTGGGCTGGGCTGCTGCCTCATTGCTGGGGGCGGTGGCGTCTGGAGCTGCTGCTGCTGCTGGCTGCGCGGGCTTCTTGCCTGCTTTGGCGCTGCGAGCTGCGCGTGCGTTCTTCTTTTGTGGGCGCTTGTCGCCTGCGGTTTCGGGTTCGGGGGCTTTGATGCCCTTGGGATCCCAGATGGCGTTGTCGTCAGTCACGACGATGAAGCCTTGGTCGAGCAGCCAGATGAGGTCAGCTGTGTAGGGGGCGTGTGCTTCGCTCGCAGCGGCGATGCTTGCTTCATCCTCTCCAGCGCTGACACCTGTGAGGGTGGCAAACATGGCGTCGACCTTTTGACCAGAGTTCTCCTTGACCCACGAGATGATGCTGTTCATACGGTCAGCGAGAACCATCTCCTCAGGGATGACGCGGATGCGACTGGGACCTGTGTAGTGGTGTCCATGCCACTTGAAGATGGGCATGTGGTGGCGCGCCAGACCGTGGCAGAGATTGGGGATGATCATCTGGGGGAAGCGGCGCGCGCGGTCGTGCTGGATGCGCAGATGGGCGGCGAGTCCAGGGGAGAGTAGCTTGTGCGCGGTGGCGCAGTTGATGAAAACCTTGTCAACGACTTCGTAGGCGTCGCTGTAGTGGTGGGCGAGGAAGTCGGTCTCCACGCTCTTGTGATCGGTTAAGACGAGCTCGTCAGCACCCTCCCGGGTGGGCTTCCAGACGGTGGCCTTCGTGGCCTGCTCTTGCCAGCGGGCGAGTGTTTCCTCGTCTTTTTCTACCTTGATTTCGCGGCGGAAGTCTTCGAGGCTCATGCGCTTGGAGTACTTGTTTTTGTGGAGCTGCGCAACGGCGGCTTGGTAGCCATGCCAGTTCACAGGTCCGATGAGCTCGCGGCCGAGCTTGCAGACGGCTATCGCGGTGAAGGTGCCCTTGGGTGCCTCGACCTCGACGCTCTCGACGCGGTAGTAGTCGCCGAACCATGTGGCTGTCCAGAGGTGTGCGAGTGCCTCGGATTCAGTGAGCCAGCAGGCATGATCGCCTTTCTTGGAGTGGATCAGTGAGCTGCCATCCTCGAGCTTCATGAGGACGAGATCGCAGCGCTCGGCGGCGGCTAGGGTGAGGGTGGCGAGCTTCATCAGGGGCAGCACACGCTTGTTTTTCTGCACCTGCTGGGAGATGACCTCGAGGATATTGTTGGCGGGGCGCAGCTCTACGCGCAGACCTGGTGTGGGCTCGGGGCGCTCGGGGCGCTCGCGTTCGACGCGCTGAGGACGTCCGAAGCGTCCAGCACCGCGCTGAGGGCGATCTCCGCGCTCGCCGCGATCGTTGCGCTCTCGCTGCTCGCGTCCACCAAATGAGCTATTACGGCGAGGTCTATCGCTGCTCTCACCATCACGGCGGCGGGGGGAGGGGCGGCGATAGGCTTTATTATGTCCGTCCTTAGAGTAAACTTATTTTTCGTTATTGGCAATGTTTTTTTTACGTCACGGCAGCAATAGCTTCATTTCGCCGCTAGAGAGCATGTGATAGGGGGAAAGATCATTCTAATCGATGCCGCTCTCTTCGAAGGCGAGACCGAGCATGCAGATATCATCGTCCACAGGTAGAGCTCCTGTGAATAGGTGCATTGCATCAAGGCTCATGTTGAGCATATCTCGCACGGTTTGAGGTTGTTTCTCGTTGTAGTGATCGATGAGGCGAGCCGTGCCTAGCTCCTCGTCTGCGGCATTTTTTGCCTCAGTGAGTCCGTCGGTATAGAGCATGAGCTTCATCCCTGCTTGTAGCGGGATTTCTGTCTCGCGGAAGGGGGAGTTGTCCATGAGTCCCAGCGCGATGGAGCGTGGGATGGCTGGGAGATAGGCTCGCTGGTCGCCGTCGATGACGAGAGGGGCAGGATGCCCTGCGCTGGAGAGAGTGAGCCTCTTGAGTTCCAGATCGAGGTAGACATAGCACGCCGTGGTGAACATGGTGAGATTCGACTGGCTAAAGATGCGGTAGAGCTGTCTGTTGAGCGAGGAGAGTAGCAGCGCTGGCGTGTCGGCCAAGGAGGCGACCTGCTCCATGAGTCCTCGCAGCATGGAGGCGATGAGCGCGGCGCGCACCCCATGTCCCATGACATCACAGATCAGCATCCCTATACCCGTGTCTCCCACGGGAAAGACGGCAAAGCAGTCGCCGGCGACCCCAGTGGATGGCATGTAGATGTGGTGGAAGTGCGCGCTGCGCACCTGACCATCCATGTAGAGGGTACGCGAGGGGATCTTTAGCGGCTGGAGCGCTTGCTGGATCTCGCGTGCGAGGTTGATTTCGTTCTCGAGGGCTTGGTTGCGCTCGTCGAGCTGCTTGGCAAGCTTTCTGTACTTGATCTCCGCTTTGACGAGGGGGGTCACGTCAGAGGAGATACCAACGACACCGCGCACTTCTCCATGCCCGTCCAGCCAAGGGAATTTCGAAATCTGGCTCCATGTGGTCTCCTTTCCCTTCCATGTCTCGCGGTGGACGCGTGCGGTGATGGGGCACTGCGTCTTCATGATCTCCATCTCCTCTCGCCGCGAGATGGAGCTCATGGAGTCATCAAAAAAGTTTCTATCCGTGCAGCCTATTAGGTCTGAGGGGGTAGCGACGCCCATCTTTTGGGCGGTGGATTCGTTTGCAACGACGAAGCGTGATTCCTTGTTTTTAAAATATATACTATCAGGTAGATAGTTGATCAGGGTGCGGAAGAGCTCGCGGTCTTCATTCGCCTGCCTGTCTGTCATCTTGCGACGCGTGATATCGATCCACACACCGACGAGGCGCAGGGGGCTGTGCTGCTCATCACGCTCGACGAGACCATTGACTCGTATCCATTTCCAGCCGCGTGAGCTTAAATTGCGCACGCGTACCTCTAGGCGCAGGGGGGTGTCGGTGACCCAATTGAGGTAGCGTTGGAGCTCGGTTTTAAAAAAGTTGAGATCATGCTCATGGATGGCCAACTCAGGCTCTGTAAAAATATTGGGCGCGGTTGCATCAAAGGGGACACCTAGAATCTTTAGACACTGCTCGGTGTAGATGATCATATCCTTCTCCATATCCCAGCAGTATACGCCCTCCTCAGCCGCGCGTAGAGCTGTGCGGAGGATGTGCCAATTTAAGCTATCATGAAGATGTTTTTTAGGGAAACGAGCAGTCATCACTCTTACATTAAAGCATTTTTTGCGCCCAATATCAAGTAAAATTCTTATTAGTTGATGTATTTGACTTATTTGACAATGTAATTCGTTATATATACATAAGTTAGTACATCGAAAGCAATTTGCAGTCAATGTAAAACGCAGATTTTAAGTATCTAGCAAAAATAAGGGCTTCCAATGAGCCTTGCTTGATGCTCCTGCGCGAGTGCTTTTTTGCCCCTAGAAAATTTGCTTTTCAGAGCATGAGTCTCGCACAGGAGATAGGGGGGGGATCAAAGGTTAGGGGGGCTATTTTCGCA
>CAYJLP010000201.1:0-3777 GCA_964371115.1 uncultured Akkermansia sp.
TAGATGAATTGCTCAATGGGCATTCGTGTAATTCCGAGGGTGAAAATACAGATGAACAGCTGTATTTATTTTAGATTCGTTCCAAGTCGAATTTTAACGGGACACTAGTGAATAAGATTATAAAACACTTATAAGTCTCGACTGATTGTGATAAATTCCGCCGCAATGAAAATCCGCCACTTAATACTCCGCGCCGCATTGCTAGCAAGCATGCTGCCCGCAACAAGTTCTGCAGACCATGAATACTTCAAGAACTGGGTCTTGCAACATGCCAGTTTTGATAGTGAATGTTACTTTAGCTAGGGTTAATGACGATCGCCGCGTAGCCACGCTTAATGGTTCCAACTTTGATAGTGCTGATTTGAGAAACGATAAGCTCAATGGTACCAATTTGATGGAGCTGATTTCAATAACAGCGCCCCCCGCAGGCAGTAGCATGATTGGGGCAGTCATGCGTGGTAGCTACTTTGACTCCTGAGACCCTTTTGAGCCTATAGCTGCTCCGTTACGGAGTGGATTGTCAATTAATTTAACGGAGCTGCTCACAGAGGAGGCAGGGAGTCGAGGAATTCGCGGCGCGCCTCGGGAGGCATAGCAAGCATAAAAGCGGCACCATAGCTCTTGCCCGTGATGCGTGAGTCGAGCAGCACTACCATGCCGCGGTCACTCTTAGAGCGGATGAGACGCCCCACCCCCTGACGGAACTTCAGCAAGGCCTCTGGAAGGGTGTAGTCAAAAAAGGGCTTGCCCCCGCGTGAGGTGATTGCCTCGCAGCGCGCCTCGGTGAGCGGATTGGAGGGGGACTCGAAGGGGATCTTGGTGATGATGACGTTGCTGAGGGCCTCACCGGGGACATCGACTCCTGTCCAGAAGCTCTCTGTGCCAAAGAGCACGCTGCCTATCTTGCTCTTGAACACATCGAGCATGCGCCGTCTATCCAGCTGCTCGCCCTGCACGAGTAGTGGCCAGCCATGCTCCTCACAGTGGGGGCGCAGACGCTGTGCTATGACACGCATAAGCCCATAACTGGTGAATAGCACAAAGGCGCGTCCATCCGACTCACGAAGGTAGCGGTAGATCCACGCAGCAAGCGCGTCCTGATAGTGATCCTCCTCACTCATGGGCGGGGGCGAGGGCATGCAGCGCGACACTACGATGCGCATCTGCTCCTCAAAATCAAAGGGACTGCCTATTTGCAGACTCTGCGAGCCCTCCGCCCCGATGCGCCCCATAAAGTAGCTCATCTGCCTCACGCCAGTCGAGAAGGTCGCACTGGTGAGGATGATGGCGCGATCGGCGGTGAAGAGTCGCTCGCGCAGCGTGTCAGCGACATCGACGAGGGCAGCGATGAGGCGGGTGCTGCGCCCCTCCTCTCCCGCAGATTCGATCCAGTAGACATGCTCGTCGCTGGGCATCTTGACCATGGCAGAGGCGACTTCGCGATAGCCGTTGAGACGGGAGACGATGTCGTTGAGCTCCGCGCGAGAGATCTCATTTTCTTCGAGCTCGGCGCTAGTTTTTACCTCTTGGGCAAGGCTATCGAGGGCGGGGCTGAGTATATCATCTGTCCACTCGGGACGACGGAGGCGCACGCAGCCCTGGTGGGCTTCGAGATTGCTGTCAAGACGCGCGTTTTGGAAAAACTCATCAGCGGCGAGCTGGGCATCCTCCACGAGCTGCAGCATCATGGGGGTGGCGTGGTGACGCAGAGCTCCCTTCTTCGTACGCGTGTTAAAGAGGCGCAGCAGATCAAATCGTAGCTCACTATCCGAGAGAGCAAAGCCGAGCTGCTTGGCCGCTACGCCTTCCATCGTATGCGCCTCATCGAGGATGAGAAAGTCTCGGGGGTAGAGAAAGCCCTCCTCTGCCTGCTCCTCATCCTCATTGCGCGTGAGATCGTTGAGTGCGAGTAACCCAAAGAGCAACGTGTGGTTGAGGACTACGACTTGAGCCTCCTGCACGCGCAGGCGCGCTGCCTGATAGGGACACTGCATACCGCAGATGCGCGGAGTGCAGATGTGATTCTCGCTGCGCACCTGTGCCCAGATCTTGAAGCTGATGTCGAGCTCGCTAGGTAGCTCACTCAGCGAGCCTTCACCGCAGTCGCGTGACCATGCCCAGAGATCATGCAGCTGGCGTGTCTCCTCCTGATTAAAGAGGTCGCGAGCCTGATCCATCGCGCGCTTGAGACGCGTGAAGCAGAGGTAGTTGCCTCGCCCCTTGAGCAATGCTGCTTGGAAATCAACGTTGAGTGCCTTCTGAACAGTCGGAAGATCCTTGTGAAAGAGCTGCTCTTGGAGATTGATCGTGTGCGTCGATATGATGGCTTTGCGCTGATTTTCTAGCGCAAAGCGCAGCGAGGGGATGAGGTAGGCGAGTGACTTGCCCACACCTGTCCCCGCCTCGATGAGTATGGGAGCCTCGTCGAGGAGAGCCTCCGCGACCGCGAGCGCCATCTGCTGCTGCTCAGCTCGGTATTCAAAGCCCTTGGCTGTGGAGAGAATACCGCTATCGGAGAAATCAATGCGGGTCTGCTCAATGAGGTCGTGCAGCATCGGAGAAGCTTACATGGAGAGGCGACGCTCCGAGGTGGCGGGCAGACTCAGTCGTGCAGGGAGATTGGGGAAGAAGGCGCGCAATGTGCTAGGAGGAGTCTTGGCATCAATAAAGTACCAGCTACTAGGACGCGCAGCGGCGGATCGCCCAGAGGAGGACGCAGTCTCATCACGCACCGCATAGATGAAGCTGCGCTGCTCCATGCGTGCAACGCCGCCCTGTGGCAGGGGGACACGCAGGATGAGTGTGGTGGGTAGCACGACGAGGCGGCACTTGTCGCGCCCCTCTTCGAGGCTGTCGGCTTGACGCTTTGCCTGACTATCCTTGAGCACACCTGTCACGACATTGACGGGAGGTGAGAGCAGATACTCCGCGTGGGGCTCAGAGACGGTGAAGCGCTCGATGAGCACGCCTTTGCTCTTGAGCATCTGTCCCTGCTTGACGTACTGGGAGCGCAGCGCGCGTATATTCGCCTGCTCGCGGGCGCGGATTTGAGATTCTGTCTCACGGGTATTGCCCATGAGCACACTGGTGTTGTTCTGACGCGCTTGATTGCCTCGCAGCGCGAGCTTGTTGGCATAATAAATCTTGACGGGAGGATACATGCGATCCACGATCCAGCTCATGTCACAATTCCTAATCGCACCTGCCAATTCTCGCGCAGCAGCGGCGGCACTGCGAGCTTCTGCACTCGCAGCGCAGGCGTGAGTGGAGAGCAGAGCAGCTGTCAGAAACGGAAGTAGTAGTAGTGCCTTTGTCATGCGCTCAATGATATCATATCAACTCCATCAAGCAAGCAATAATTGCTACAACAATCCGCTGAATAAAGCCTAACGAGATGCTGCTGAAAGAGCGTAGGCTTGACACCTGTTTGACTTTTTGCTATTCTCCCCCCACTAACCATATTCTTCTTCAATGAAATGGACCATATTCACCACATTAATGATCTCTCTAGCCGCCTCCATGGGGGCTTCCGAGACGCATGATTCCCGTCCAGCAGCGAGCCTGGACACCGTTCATGCCGTGGTAACGTTAAACCAAGCACAACTCGCAGCTCTATCCGATGCCCTGCATCACGACAAATGGGATAGACTCCTCGCGTGCTTCCCCACCCTAGCTCGCGGCGAGAATCCCTTTCTCGATCACCCTGATTACAACATCACAGTCGGCGAGCTCGTCGTGCTGATGCGAGGCTGGGACTGCCTCAAAAACATGCTCCGC
>CAYJLP010000202.1:0-3750 GCA_964371115.1 uncultured Akkermansia sp.
CCCCCCCCCCCCGGGGGGCCATTTAGCCCGAATGGGGGGGGGGCGTGAGTTGACTCGTGCCTAGCGGCAGCGTATGGATCAGACGCGGCGGCGGCGGCGTGCCATGAGGGCTCCAAGAGCGAGGAGACTCAGGGTTGCCGTGCTGGGCTCGGGGACGTAGAGGTAGACACCAGTCTCGTCGTGGATGATCTTGAAGTTGCTTGTTTTTGGCTGGAGGTCCTCATTGAGGTAGAGATTGTACGTGATGTTCGTGTTGTCTGCATCAAAGTTGTCCGTGAGTCGAGCATCGATGAAGTAGAGTGGCGTGCTGTTCTCATAGAGACTCTTGTCGCCTTCGAGGAAAATATTGATGATCATCTCCTCGTCCGAGGTGGCGATGCGGTTGAGATCCAGTGTCATGCCTTTCCCCAAGACGAGGGTGGACGTAGCGGCGTCATTCTGCGCGTGGAAGTTGAGCGTGCTGGAGTTGATCTCCAGTGTGGAGCCCACGCCCGCAGCGATTCTGGCACCATCCTCGACGGTGAGGATATCGGTCATGATGACCTTGGTAAAGCTGCCTTCG
This sequence comes from uncultured Akkermansia sp., assembly GCA_964371115.1. Classification (GTDB taxonomy): domain Bacteria; phylum Verrucomicrobiota; class Verrucomicrobiia; order Verrucomicrobiales; family Akkermansiaceae; genus Akkermansia. Next base: position 563 of record CAYJLP010000202.1, read on the forward strand.
CCGCCGAAGGTGACGCCGTCGGCAGCATTCCACTGCTCGGAGGTGACGGTGAAGTGCCCCTTCTCAAAGACGAGCTTGCGCTGTCCCGACATCTTCTCAGGAGTTGAGGTGTTGAGCACATCGCCACCCGTCGTGAGATTGCCGATGAGACGTGTGGTGTTGCCCGCGTGCGTGCTGTTGGTCGTCAGGACGGTGTCGCCGACCATGGACTGGACGGCATTGCCGAAGGCGACGAGCTTCTTGCCCTCGGCGGTCTGGTCGTAGATGAGTGCCGAGACGCTCGTGCCTGCCTTGTCGCCATCCTGAGCCGTGGCATTGAAGATGACTTTGTCTTCCCCTGTCAGGTACTTGTATAGCTCTGGGTATTCTGTACCGATGAGCTTCTCGTCTACGGCACCATAGTTGAGGATGCCTATCACGGCGTTGCGTACACCGAGGGTGCCATCCTCATTGATGACATCGTCGAGCTGGGCGTTGACCTCGCCGTAGAATCCTCCGTTATCAGAGAACTCGGTCTTGTAGTGTGAGTAACCTGTGTCGTAGTTTCCGTAGGCATTGCCTATCTGTACGCCGATGACCATGGTGCCTGGATCTTTTATGTTAGCGGCTGCCACAAGCTCTTGTTCCACGCGCGCCTCTATCTTGCCGGCGACGATGTTGAGGATGGTGTTTTTAGGTACTTGAGTGACGTATGATGTACCTGAGAGGTCCGAGCCACCTGAGCCCAAGCCTACCGCGATGCCAGTTCCGGCCGTCGCCTTGACGGAGCCTAGGAGCTGACCGTGGGTGAGATCGATACCATTGAGCCAGACGCCGACGGCTGAGCCTGCACCTGTCGTGGTATGGATGATGTTGCTTTTGCCGAGGGTGGTGTACTGCAAATTCATGCCATTGATCTGATCTGTGCCGACGATGACGGAGCCCACGGCGAAGCCTATATCGCGATTGATGTACATGCTGGTGTTGTTCCAGTCGATGTCAAAGCCTAAGGAGCTGCCTTGATAGCCGTCTGTTGTGTTGGTGTTTTTGAAACCGAGTGAGGCGACAGTGGAGTCCAGCTCGGAGCCGAGGATGTAGCCCACGCTCATGTTCACGTAGGAGGTCGTGTTTTTGTTGTTGGAATTCATCGTGAACGAGCCCGAGATCTTGCCAATCCCGCCTTTGTTGAAGATGGTATCCTTGGTCAGGTGGGCGGTGGCAAAGCTCAGCTGCCCCGATTGCCCCGTCACGGTGACGTTTGCGTTTTTCACCACATAGCCATCGTTGGTTGTCTTTGGGTCGAAGGCGAGGCTGGCGCCATCACCGAGCAATAAGGCCGAGGCTGCCGCCTGCTCACCGGTGGTCACGACGCTCATCGTGACATCGTTCATGTAGCCTATGCGTGTATTGGGTGCTCCGAGCGTCGTGCCGCCCGCGACATTGATCCCTGTGGCGGCACCCTTGGATTCGACCGTGATATTTGAACCAGTGATGGAGCCTATGATGCCGTACGATAGATCAATGCCGTAGGCTGTCCCGACGTCGTCCGTGGACTCGACGTGGATATCAGCGGAGAGATTGCCCAGTGTCGAGCTCACTCCTGATGTGCCGAAGTCGGTGCCAGAGACTCGTAGACCTGTGGCTTGTTTGGTGCCAGTGACATCGATGGTGCCATCGACTTGGCCGACTGTCGAAGCACTGATATCCATACCAATGACACCTGAGCCCACGACATTGTTTGTGATCGTGATCGTGTCATCCTTGCCAAGTACGGGGACAGGGGCGGATGCACCTTCGAGCGCAGCTCCGACGAGGTAGCGGTCGACGAGCTTGTCTTTGCTACCTTCGTCAAAGGTAGAATCCTGCGAGGCGGTGATGTTGCCGATGCTGCCCGTGAGCGCTCCAGTCGCTTTCTCTACGATAACGGGATCGATGTGCTTCAGTGTTCCCGCCGATTCAGTTCCGCCTTGCTCTTCACCAGCTGCGTGTACCTGAGCGTCAAAGAGGCTTCCGGTTGCGAGTGTTGCGCAGAGTGTAGGTGTTATTTTTCTCAATAATGTTGATGTTTTCATAAGGGTGTGTCTAATTGTTAGGTGTGTGAGCGTATTTTAATGGCTAGGTCTTACAAGTCAAGATATTTACATTAGAAAACATAATATATTGTGTTTATGTATTGCATTTATGAGCTAAATATTATTTATTGCTGGTCTCTTTGTATGTCTGGTATTATTCTAATTTATTTAAATATAGCAGCGAGTTTTTTTGCTTGTCTCAATGGTAGTTTTGTTATGATTTAAATATTTTTTATTTTCGTTTATATAATATTATAATATAAATATATTAATAAAAACTCAGAATTCGATATTATTCGTATTTGTAAAATAAAAGAGCGCTCTCCGAAGAGAGCACCTTTGAGTATGTGATCTGTATAATGATCTGAAATCAGCCGAAGAATGTGCCGAAGATGAAGCCTGAGATCGTGGCCATCACGATGACGAGCACCACATAGACGGCTGTCTTCTTCACTCCCATGACGCCATTGATGACGAGCATATTAGGAAGGGAGAGCGAGGGGCCTGCGAGCATGAGCGCGAGGGCGGGGCCTTTCCCCATGCCCGATGAGAGCAGCCCCTGAATGATGGGCACCTCCGTGAGGGTGGCGAAGTACATGAATGCACCAGCGAAGCTGGCGAAGAAGTTCGAGAGCAGCGAGTTGCCGCCCACGGCCCACTCGACCCAGCTATTGGGGATGATGCCGGCGATGGCGGTGTTGTCATGCGTGGAGCCGAGGAGGAAGCCCGCTGTGACGACGCCAATGGCGAGAAGCGGCATGATCTGCTTGGCAAAGCCCCAGCTGGAGAGCGTCCATTCGCGGTTCTCTTCGTTCTTCTTGTCCATCAGCGTCATCAGAGAGAGTGACGCGATACCGACGAGCATGGGGACGAGAGGGGCGAGCTTGGGCTCAGGCACATAGATGCCGGCGAGCCAAGCGGAGCCTGCGGTGGCAGCTGCGCCGAGGATGACCCATATGGGCTTGATCTTGAGGATGTTGATCAGTGAGAAGCAGAGCAGCAGGGAGAAGCCGCCTGTGATGAGCCACTTGTTCTCAAAGATGCTGTGCCAGATACCAGGCTCGCTGCCGGGGGCGGGTGCGCCCCAGTTCGCAAAGACGAGGATGAAGACGAGGGTGAAGAAGTGGAAGGAGGTCT
>CAYJLP010000203.1:0-3738 GCA_964371115.1 uncultured Akkermansia sp.
CAACCAGATCAGCAGCCAATTCGCCCTCAGCCGCAATTTCCTCCACACCCAGCCCACCCAAGCCCGCAGCCGCAAGGACCTGCGCCGCCTGCTGAGCACCACACAGGCCGGCGGCATCATCCTCACCACGCTGCAAAAATTCGACCTCCCCGCAGACGAATCAGACCACGCACTGAGCCAGCGGCGCAACATCGTCGTCATCGCCGATGAGGCCCACCGCAGCCACTATGGACTCATCGAGCGCGTCGAGAGCACAGGCCAGATCAGCATAGGCTCCGCGCGCAAGATGCGCCTCGCGCTACCCAATGCCAGCTTCATCGGCTTTACCGGCACCCCCATCACGGAGAACGACCGCTCCACACGCGAGGTCTTTGGCGACTACGTCGACATCTACGACATCAGCCAAGCCATTGAGGACGGCGTCACCTGCCCCATCCACTACGAGAGCCGAGTCCATCAACTAAGCCTCGACTCCCAGGCACTCGCGCAGCTCGATCGCTACTATCATCAGCGCCAGCACAGCACCGAGGCAGACACAGAGCCGGATGAGCAGAAAAACCACCCTGACAGCAGCTTCGAAACACTCCTCTCCTCAGACGCCACCCTCGGCTCACTCTGCGACGATCTCATCTCGCACTACGAGAGCCAGCGCCAAGACCAGCAGACGGGCAAGGCACTACTCGTCGCCCCCTCGCGCCGCATCGCCATGCAGCTACGCGACGCACTACTCCAGCGACGCCCCGACTGGCACAGCGGCAGCGAGCAGCACCCGCAGACGGGCAAGCTCGCCCTCGTCATGAGCAGCTCCGCCAGCGACCCCAGCCACTGGCAGAGCCTCATCAGCGATGAGACACAGAGAGGCTACCTCGAGCAGCGATTCAAAGACAAGCACTCCCCGCTCAAGATCGTCATCGTCGTCGACATGTGGCTCACAGGCTTTGACCTCCCCTCACTCTCCACCCTCTATATGTATAGAGCCATGCGCGGCCACAGCCTCATGCAGGCCATCGCCCGCGTCAACCGAGCCTACAAGGGCAAGCCCTACGGACTCATCGTCGACTACATCGGCATCGCACAGGCACTCCAGCAGACCCTGCAGGACTACAGTCTACGCGACAGAGAGCGACTCTTGAACATCCAGCACACCTCACCCGAGCTCAAGCACACGCGCATGCAGCTCGAGATCTGCCGCGACCTCCTCGAGGGCTGCGACTACGAGGAATTCTCCCTCAAGAATCAGGACAGCGAGAAGCGCAACGCCGCCATCGCACGAGGCGTCAAACACCTCCTGCACACAAAGCAAGCAGACACGCAGACACGCCGCGACGCCTTCTTAGAAGAAAGCCAGCCACTACGAGCCCACAGCTCACTGTGCGGTAGTCAGTTATCAGAAAAAGAGCGTCACCAGACCAGCTACTTTCTCGCCCTACGCGCAGAACTATCCCACAGCACGGAAACGGCAGAAAAAAGCCCCCCAGCTCAGGAGAAAATCTCCCCCCGCCTCAGCGACCTACTCCGACAGAGCACCGACGCCGCAGAAACGCACAACATCTGCGATCGTAACTACCTGCGCAAGCTCGCCAAAATGGAGCACAAGCACCTCGCCATCCAGCTCATCGAACGCCTCCTACGCGAGCAGCTCGACGCCTACCACCGCATCAACTGCCTGCGCGCAGAATCCTACCTCTCCAGCCTCGAGCTCATCATGCAGCGCACTCGCACAGGCGACACCCCCGAGGCTGACATCATCCAGCAGCTCGAGCGCCTCGCGCTGGATTTCAAGAAAGGCAAAGAAGCAGGCCTCCAGCTCGAGCTCAATGACGAGGAATACGCCTTCTACGACGCCTTGACAAAGCCCTCACACATCCTCGATCACTACCAGCCCGAGGGCATCATCACCATCACGCGCGAGCTCACGCAGACACTGCGTCCGCACCGCGGACGCGACTGGAAGCAGAAAGAAACCATCCAAGCACGCATGCGCTGCGACATCAAACGCCACCTCGCACGGCACAGCTATCCGCTCGAAGCACGAGCCGAAGCGCTCAGCTCCGTCATGCGACAATGCGAAGCCGTGCTTGCAGAGAGATAGCAGACTGGAGGAGCTAGCAGAGAGCGCACGACACACCACCTAGCTCCTATCAACTCCCTCCAAAATAATAAAAATTTTACGATAGGAGTCTATTTTGTGAGTGACTTGGCATCATCTTCATGCTATATTGCTGACTACTGATGATGACCAATCGTGCTTCCAGCTTATTACTCTCTCTCTCTCTCTCGGTATCAAGCATAACCTGGGGCGGTGACGCGACGCCGCTATCCTCCTATGCCTCTACAGGGAGTGGCTCTCATGATAATCACCAGATGAGCACCCAGATCGCCCAGCGACAGAACGACCTGCGCGATGCGATGATCAAGGTGCAGGAGGCGCGTCGTGCCTACAGTGCTGGGCGCTACACACAGGCGGAGGAGTCCTACCGCGCCGCCCTCGATCTACTCCCGCAGGCAGAAGCGACGAAGAGCCAGCGCGCCTTCATCCGCAAAAGCCTCGGCGATAGCCTCGTGGCAAAAGCCATCGACTACCGTGAAGTCGGACGCACAGAAGAGGCCATCGCCTTTCTCAAAGAAGCCTGCGAGCTCGACCCTACCAACAAACGCGCACGCCTCGAGCTCAGCCACACCCAAGACCCCATCCGACACAGCCCCGCGCTCACGCCCGAGCATGTCGGCGACGTCCACGAGGTGAACCGCCTGCTCACACTCGCGTACTCCTACTACGATCTTGCCAAATATGACGAAGCCCTCAAGACCTTCCAGCAAGTCACCGCCATCGATCCCTACAATACAGCGGCGAAGCGCGGCATGATCACGGTGCACGAACGTCGCTCTGGCTACTACAAGACCGAGCAAGACGCCGCCCGCACCCGATTACTCGCTGAGGTCGACAGCCATTGGAACGCCGATGGTCGCGTCCGCGACGAAATCGCTCCCGAGGTCGAGGTCATCATGCCCTCAGGCGACCTCAATATGGGCAGCGACTCACAGATCCTCTTTGCCGATGCGCTCAAGCAAATCACACTCCCTCAGATCAACCTCGATCAGGCCACCATCGCGGACTTCATCGACATACTCAACGGCCAGATACGCGTCGCTGCCACACGCGGCATCCTGACGGGTAATCCCTTCAACATCATTGAGAACTTCGGCACCACCGACAGCCCCGCCTATCAGCGACTAGCGGCAAAGCGACTCACGCTCAATCTCAGCAACGTCACGCTTGAGACCGTCCTCCAGCTCGCCACCCAGCAGCTGGGCATCCAGTACGAGTTCGTCCCCGCGGGCATCGAGCTCACCTACTCAGGTGCCGATTTTGGTCCCATCAGGACACGTCAATACACCGTGCACCCCTCCTTCTTCCGAGACAAGGGAGGTGCTGACTCGGGTGACGAGGACGGCGACTTTGGCTCCTCTGAATCAGGTGTACGCCTCCGCCGCCTCAGTGCCAAAGCACAGCTCCAGCGCATGGGCGTCCCCTTCCCCACGGGAGCCGATGCGAACTACTCTGCCGTAACCCGCACACTCACCGTGCGTAACACCAGCCACAACCTCCGCGAGATCGACGAGCTGCTCGCCATCCCCTTCCTCACCGACCGTCAGGTCATGCTCAACGTCTACTCCATGGACGTCAGCCAGCAAGACCTCGAAGACCTCGGCTTTGAATGGCTCATCAACGCCAGC
>CAYJLP010000204.1:0-3626 GCA_964371115.1 uncultured Akkermansia sp.
GTGGGACTCTGTCCCACACCCTGCTGGGCTCTGCCCAGACCCGCCGGCGAACGATCGCCGGAGATCGCTTAAGGTCTATCCTCAGAGTTCTCGCTTCGCGAGAACCGCCCAAGAAGTGTCTTGGGCTCTCTTCGTCTCATTTTGGCATGCAAAATGCCTTAAGAATCCATCGACTTGACACCGCTTTTTATGCAGTTGCTGCTTTTCTCGATGATAGCTCCTAGTACTTCGCCTTCAAAATAATCTGCGAGATGCGCTCCGCTCCCTGCTTTGCCAGCTTCGAGTTCGGATAGATCGCCAATGCACGATAATAGTTCGACAGCGCCGAGCCTATCTCCTGCCTTTTCTCACACCGCTCCGCGTCCTTCAACGCCGATACAAAACTATGCGCTTCATTCGTGTACCGGCTCAACGCCTTCATATACGCGTCGTCCCGCTCATAAAGCGGCTCGTCCTTCATACTCGTGATCAGCGTCTCATACGCCACGCAGGGCCCCATGCTGCGATCCTGCTGCGCGACCTGCTCCAGCTGCTTGAGCATCGCGTCGATCGTGCTCACCATGGTGATCACGCTCTTGTAGCGTTCCTTCAGATCAGGGTCAATTGCCACGATTTCAAATCGCTCCTGCTCATTAAAGATAGTTCTATAGTCATGGCGTGCATACAGGCGTTGGAATTCTTCCTTCTCCGGATCCTTGTTGTCCATCTCCATGAGCCTTTCCTCACCCTCATCGAGGCGTGGGTTGCGCGGCCAGATGATGCCCGCTTGCTTGATTTCCTTGTTGAATGTAGCGTCATCCCCCTTTTGCAGTGCTTTCATCGCATTGCGCAGATGCAGGTTGCTCTGCCGCTTCTTCCCCGCACAGTAGGTCATAATAAGCGAGTCGTCAAAGTCGACGTCGATGTTCTTCATCTCCGTTGCCAGCTGCTCCGCTGTACCATAGTCGCGCGCGTTCAACGCGGTGAGTCCGCGCTTGCGCAGTGTCCAGTAGTTCGCAATGCGCATGCGGCTCTCCACAGGGAAGGTGGTGACGCTGTGCATGTACTCCCCAATAGCCACCGCATTGATCAGATGCTGCGTGGCCGCCGCGAGTTTGTTCTGCGCGAGTAGGCTGTGCACGGCTTGGATGCTCTGGTCCGCGTCGCGTCGCGCGTTGCTCGCCAGTGAGTCCATGGTGTTGACGGTAGGAGGCATGCCCGAGACGTCTTGGAACATCTTGTTGGCATCCGAGTTCTTGTCCAGATTGAGTCTCGTGTCGCCGTCACGGAAGAGGTGGCGGTAGATGCGCGCGGCGATGACGACGTGGTCAAAGCGTCGCTGCATGAGCATGCCGAGCATGAGGCTCTGGTAGTTGATCTTGGAGGCGAGTAGCGCCGCGGCGTTCTCGGTCTTGTTGGCGACTTGCTCGGCGGTCTTGGTGACGATGTCCTTCTGGTTGTAGGCGATCTTCGTCGTGTTGCGCGGCGCGTGGGTGCGTTTGGTGTTCTGCGCGGCGCGCTGCTGGTTCGCATTCGAGTTCGCCATGCGGTTGGTGTCTTTTTGTAGGGAGGCGATGTCGGCGTCTATTTGCTTGTTGCGCTGGTTGCGGTTGTAGTTCGAGCGCTGGGCGTCTACAGCACTGACGATGGCGCTGGCGAGTGTGTTGCACTGACCGCCGTCGGCTTCGAATTGCCCCGTGTCGTAGAGGCGGCGTCCGAGCTTGATGAGCACAGCACTGCCGACGACGTATTTGGAGTTGCGATGCGAGTTCTGTGTCTCATCGAGGATGCCTTGGACGCGGCTGCGGTAGCGGCGCGCTTCTTCGGTGTCGTCAGGGGTCTGCTGGAGGTATTTCTCAAAGCGGGCACGTACGATGGCGTTGTTGCCGACGTCCATATGCGCACCATTGTATTTCGCGGTGTCTGAGGCGGGGTCGAGTAGCGGCATCTCCATGCCAAAGAGCTGCGGGTTGGTGGGCTCGCCTTCGCTATAGCTGCTGTCGCCGCCACCGGATTTGTCGGTGATGGAGCGTCCCGAGGCGTCAAAGGAGCTGGGCATCTGCGCATGGCAGTGGGGGATGCTGTGGTTGAGGGCGGCTTTTTGGGGGGTTTTCATTTTGGGGGTGGGTGGGGTGAAAAGGGATATTAGTTGACGGCGACTTGCTTGATGACGAAGATGCCCTTGACGAGGTTGCCCTGGTCGTCGCGGCCTGTCTGGCACTCGACTTGGAAGATGAAGGTGTCACCGCGTGTGACGTTGACCTCGGTCTTGGTGCTGGAGGGCAGCAGCAGCGGGAGGCGTTCTTGGGCGTTGCCTTCGATGGAAATGAGGATGAGGCGGTCGCTGCTGTTGGCGATGATGTCTTCGACACGGCCTTGCAGCACGTAGCGGTTCCCCACGGAGGCGTAGCGCGAGGCGTCGCGGCGGTAGTCGGCGATGCTGAAGTTCTTCGTCGGCTCGCCGAGCTCGGTGGTGTTGCTGCCTTGGAGCAGCTTGTTGAGGAAGAAGGCTCCCGCGATGATGGCGATGCCGATGAGGATGTAGTTGGCGATGGGGGTGCTGCCGCCTCCTCTGCTGCTGCTTCTTTTTCTTCTAGCCATGTGTTGATTGTTCTGTGTATGTGTGTGTGAAAAGCTTAATCCCAGCCCTTGCGGCGCACGCCGATGTAGCTGAGTCCGAGTCCTAGCAGGATGTGGAGGCTCAGTACGATGAGGCAGAGGTGCGAGTTGGTAAAGTCGGTCTGCACGATGCTCTTGATGGCCTTGAGGACGTCGGCTTGGATGCCTCCCTCGATGCTGCCACTCCATGCCCAGTAGGCGGAGATGAAGGGCTGGGTGATCATGGCGACTCCCGCTGGCAGGGCGAGGACGGCTCCCGAGAGCGGCAGCTGGAAGCCGACGAGGTAGATGCTCAGCAGCGAGCTCTGCTCAGGGGTGCGGCAGTTCGCCGAGATGGCGAGGCAGGTGCTGGTCATGGCGGCGTTCGCCAGGATGAGGAAGAGCAGGTGGTTCATCGTGTCTCCGCGCAGTGGCCAGAAGTGCTGGACAAAGAGGAACATCCAGAGGCTCTGGATGAGTACGAGGATGCTCAGGTAGATGACCTTGGATCCGAGGTAGGCGAGGGGGGAGGCGCCGCCGAATTTTTCTTTCTCCATCAGGAGTCGCTCGCCGGCGATCTCGCGCGCGGCATTGTTGGAGCCCATGAGACCCAGCAAGATGACTTGGAACATAATGATGCCAGATACCGCAGAGCCGACCTGCGCGCGTACCTCAGCCTGTGCCTGCTGGGCGGCGATGTCGCTGGCGAGGTCTCCGCTCTGGCTGTCGGTGAGGACGAGGAGCTGCTCGATGCCTTTGCCAGAGAAGAGGGCGACGAGGATGGGGAAGATGACGATCATTGCGATCTGCAGCGTGAGCTGGGAGCGATCGCGTATCAGGATGTTGAATCGCCTCTGGAGCATGGTGAGGGTCTGGGAGAGCACGCTGGGCAGGGGGTGGGGCTCGGTGCTGCTGCTGCTCTCCTGCTGCTGGGCGTGCTGCTCGCGCTGCTCGGCGAGGCTTTTTGCCCGTGCAGCCTCGGCTTCGGCTTTTTGGACGGGGTTGAGCTGCTTGGACTCAAAGAGCGCCCAGCGATCCATCTCCTCGTC
>CAYJLP010000205.1:0-3571 GCA_964371115.1 uncultured Akkermansia sp.
CGAAGCCCTATGTTTTACTTTTAATACTACCACAGACGGGACTCGAACCCGTACAATCAAGATGATCGGGAGATTTTAAGTCTCCTGCGTCTACCATTCCGCCACTGTGGCGTAGAAGTGCAGAGATTGAAACATAGTTTGAGCCTTTTGACAAGCAAAAACTACAATTATCCATTCATAATACACCACCTCCTATTAAAACGAAGCCTGCTGAAGAATATAAAGCTTCTTCTGCAGGCTTCGATCTTTTCCTAAAGAGTGAAAAAATCAACCAATGGCGGCGCGGCCTGTCAGGCGTGCACCTTGCTTCATCGAGAGCTTGTCGGTGGTGATATCGCCATTGACCTTGGCTTGCTCGCTGAGGTGGCAGAGCTGGCTGTTGATGTTGCCTTCGACGTCTCCATAGATGTGAACTTCACCAGCACTGATATTGCCTGTGATCTGGGCGGTTTGACCAATGGTTACTTTGCCAGTCTGGGACTTGATCTCGCCCTCGATGCAGCCATCGATGTGCATGTCTTCGCGGAATTCGATGCTGCCGATGATCTTAATGCCAGAGGCGAGCACATTGGTCGTTGTTGTTTGAGTATGCATATTAAAATAATAAGTATGGGTTGTTGTGGGAAAGCTGCGCGATCTATTAGACGGTCAGAATCTCTTTTTCTTTGAGTGCTACTTGCTCGTCGACAACCTTCACGTACTTGTCGGTGAGCTTTTGTACTTTGTCTTCGGCACCTCGAACGCCGTCTTCGGTGAGGACGTTTTCTGCCTTGAGCTTCTTGATACCGTCCATGCCCGTCTTGCGAGCCGCACGGAGGCGAACGCGGGTGTCTTCTGCGAGACCTTTGACGAACTTGCAGAGCTCTTGACGACGCTCACCTGAGAGTTCAGGGATAGGGAGACGTACGGAGCGCGCGTCGATGACGGGATTGAGATTGAGGCGGCTTTCTTCGATAGCCTTGCGGATGTCGTGCAGAGTGCTGTGATCGAAGGGCTGGATGAGGATGCTGCGCGCATCGGGTGTAGAGACGACAGCGATGCTCTTGAGCTTCATGCTGCTGCCATAGCTGGAGATGTAGATGTCCATGTTGTCTACGAGGGCGGGGGAGGCTTTGCCTGTGCGTACGCCGTCAAAGTCTTCGCTCATGCGCTGCATGACTGCTTCCATGGCACTTTCGGTCTCAAATAGGAGTGTTTCTTCGTCCATAATGATAATTTGCTATACTGATAATCTAAGGTTAAAAAAGGGGGTGAAAGTAGTGAGGTGATTTCTTTAGGCGTCTATGGTCGTGCCAATGCGCTCACCGAGTAATGCGCGAGTGATGTTGCCCTCTTGGTGCATGTCAAAGACGATGATGGGCTTTTTGTTGTCCTTGCAGAGGGTGAAGGCTGTCTGATCCATGACCTTGAGCTCACGCTGGATGCACTCTTCGTAGGTGATGTGGTCGAAGCGCGTCGCCGTGGGGTCAGTCTTGGGGTCGGCCGTGTAGACGCCATCGACGGAGGTTGCCTTCATGACGACATCAGCATTGATCTCACAGGCACGGAGAGCCGCCGCCGTGTCGGTGCTAAAGAAAGGATTGCCTGTACCAGCACCAAAGACAACGATGCTCTCGTTGCGCAGCTGGGCGCGTGCGCTGTTGCGGACGTAGGGTTCTGCGACATTCTTCATCTCGATAGCACTCTGCACGTGGCAGTCGACGCCGAGCTCTTGGATAGCAGAGCTGATGGAGAGAGCATTCATGACGGTCGCGAGCATCCCTACATAGTCAGCTGTGGGTCTGTCCATACCGCGCACGCTGGCCTTTGCACCGCGCCAGATGTTGCCACCGCCGACGACGATGGCAATTTGGAGATGGGCTTCTTGCTGAGCGGCCACGATTTCTGCTGCGATACGGGCGACGATTTCAGGTGAGATGTTATCCTTGCTATTGGGCATGCGGAGTGCTTCTCCACTCAATTTTAGCAGGATTCGACGATAGGGGCTTGTAGATGCTTCACTCATATGCTGTCTGAGTTACTATAGCAATCTCATCTCGCTAATGCGAGTCAAAAGATAACAAGTGGCTTGATTTTAGAAAGAAAAGTTCATCCCGAAGCGTAGATACAAGCCTGGATCAGCTTGATACTTCTCGGTGATATGTCCTGTATTCTTGCTGATGAAGCGTATATCCTGATCAAAATTGACTCCCAAGTCTGCATAGAACCGCATGAGGTTCTCAGAGCGGGTTGCGACGCTGACAGAGCCTGTTACCCCAATCAAAAAGCTCTCCATGCGCATGAGCTGTGATTGGCGGTCGCGTTTCACGCTCCAAAGAAACGTGTTAGACTGCATGAAGGGACCTATGCCAAAGTCGAACTTCGTCCCTGACTTACGCGTTTTGCTAAAGGTCTTCAACAGGGAGATTCGGTGCGCTTGAATGCGGAGATTCCACGATGGACGGATCTCCCAGTTCACATTCGCCAGCGGCCAGAAGTCCTGCGTGTAGTAATCGGGCACATAGGAGAGACCGAGCATGATGTGGAGCTTGGAGCTAGCTCTGTATGACAGAGCTGCGTAGGCACCGAGGTAGAAGCTGGAGCTGGAGAGGTGGTCAAAATCAGTCGAGACGATGGGCACGGCACCGAGGGTGAATTGAGCCTTCTTATCTATATTGTAGATGAGGGAAGGCGTCAGGGAGATGGTATAGAGAGAGCTCTCGTCAATGAGCTTGCTATGGCTCTCTGAGATCCATGTGAATCGCGAGTTGAGTGAGAGTCTGAAATGCCACCCTCGGTAGGCGTTCTTGCGAGGGTTGCGCATGGGGACGGTGAGATAGAGATTACTGTAGTTGAACTCCCCTGCGCTGTGCTCGATCTGCTGATCGCCAAAGTATTCGTACACCACGGAAGCGCGACGGTACAGGTGCGACTTTTCTATCAAGGTGGGACGCGTCGCGTAGGCTTGATGTTGATTTGTCACTGGAGCTATGGGTTGACCGTAGATGTCTGTCTGCTGTAGTGTTGTTGATGGGTAGGTGCGTATGCCTTCCTCCATCTCTAGAGGAGAGCTTGTCGAAAGAAGGGTCGGTGAGCTAAAGGTAGGGTCAACTGTGGCTGCGTCTCCCTCGATTTCGAGAGTTACCTCATTATTTGTGAATTTTTCCTGTGCGTTTGTATAACACAGGATCGCACTAAGGGTACTGAGTGAGGTTAAAAGAAAAGCATTGAGTTTCATTACAAAGTTATTGTGCCATATCAACTAGTGTTTGGAAAGAAAAAAGCTACTACATGTGCGATTAGATATCACTGTGATTATTAATCAATTTATTATTAGGCAAAAGCGGTAAATTTTAATATAAACGCTATGAGTAATAGATGTGAGAAATAAGTGTGAAATTCTATTTTCTGGCAAAAAAAGCATGATTAATGAACTTTAGACTTGATTATAAGAGGAAATTATGTTTTTATTTCTACGCATAAGACCACAGTGGCGGAATGGTAGACGCGCAAGACTTAGAATCTTGTAGTGAGAGCTGTACGGGTTCGAGTCCCGTCTGTGGTAGTATTAAAAGTAAAACATAGGGCTTCG
>CAYJLP010000206.1:0-3556 GCA_964371115.1 uncultured Akkermansia sp.
CTGCTGTGCGCAGGAAGATGCGGGGGCGCATTTCCCAGCGCATGACGTTGCACCATTGGTTCACCTTGAGGGGGAGATCGCGGTAGGATTCTGTCCAGCGGGCGAAGGCCGCGCCGATGACGGTCTCGGAGGTGGGGCGGATGACGTACTTGTCGGTGAGCTCACCCGAGGGGATCATCTTGGTCTTGCCTGTCTCAGGGTCTTTCACGGCTTCGAGGCGGTGGTGGGTGACCACGGCGCATTCGGTGGCAAAGCCTTCGGCATGCTCGGCTTCCTTCTCCAGATAGGAGACAGGGATGAGCAGGGGGAAGTAGGCGTTCGTGTGTCCCGTGCGCTTGAAGTCGGCGTCGAGCTGCTGCTGGATGAGCTCCCAGATCGCGTAGCCCCACGGCTTGATCACCATGCAACCGCGTACTTCGGAGTTTTCGGCGAGGTCTGCTGCCTTAATAACTTGTTGGTACCACTCAGGGAAGTCCTGAGCGCGTGTAGGGGATATTGCCGTCTGTTGAGCCATAGGCGGCGATCATATCAGAGAGTGCGCCCGCTGTCAATCACGACGAGCTTGTGTGTAGAGTCTCCACCAGCGAAAATTGATGTAGAGCAAGATCAGCATAAAGAAGGACAGCAACCAAAAGCCGAAGACCAAGAAGAACAAAAAGAATAAAATCGCCGCATAGATACTCACCGCATGCGCCAGCCCCATCTGCTGCACATCCATGAGCCCACAGAGGATCTGCCCGCCATCCAGCGGGTAGACGGGGATGAGATTGAGCGCCGTCCACCAGAAGCTCACCACAATGAGGCTACGCAGCAGAATCATCACCCCATTAGGCAGTGCATCCAGAGGCACATGCGGGCTCTCCCCCTTGATATAGGCTAGCGTCCGCATCATCATATCGCCCGCATCATTGCCATTAGACAGAAAAATAACCAGCATGGCGAGCACGCCAAGCAGCATGGAGAAAAAGGGACCCGCCGCCGTCATCAAGATGCCCTGATAGCGCGTGAGCCGTGCGCCCGGGTTGCAGCACTCCCCCCGAGAGCCGAGAGTAGCACCTGCGGCTGCCCCCCGCCAAAGAAACGCCCTACCGTAGCATGACCGATCTCATGGATGAGAAGACAAAAAAAGCCCGCTACCATAAAATAGAGAACATAGAGGAACGTATTCACACATTCAATCCCCCAGACACCACCGAAGAGAGCTAGTGTAATCCATAGAGACGGATGGATCAAAATAGGGACTCGGAGGAGGGAGAAGCGTAACATCGCCGCTATAATAGATATTTTTTTTCTATCTGACAAGAATTCTCTGAGTATGTGGGAGACATATGTCAATGATTTGCCCACCTGCGACGGTCTTGTCGAATGATATTCTAACAAGAAAATACGATCCCACCCCCCTCCCCTCGCCTCTGGATCTAAGCAATAGGAAGCCGAGGAAGCGAGATGTGTTATACCGCGGCACAAGAGAATTTGAACAGACGCGCGGAGCGTCGCGTTGAGCAAAAATAACGCCATCATATTGAGGAGGCTTCTGCCGCATCGCGAAGTGATTTTACGCTTTCGTATATTTAGATTGACGAGAATTTAGAAGTCCCCTATAATCACACGCGAGGATTATGATAGAAAAATTACGCATTAGACTCCTTGATCGTGAGAATCCTGTTCGGATTCACCTCATCGGGGTAGCAGGCTCAGGCATGAGTGGTCTCGCACGCATGCTCTTGGAGATGGGACATCGCGTCAGTGGCTGCGACCGTGTCACGAGTGCCGAGACAGAGAATCTCCAGCGCGCGGGGCTGAGCTTCTCGAGCCCGCACAATGAGGGATCGGTCCACGACGCCGAGATCGTCATCTACTCTAGTGCGATCCGTGAGGACAATGTCGCGCTTGCCGCAGCGCGTGCCAATGGTGCCTCCTGCCTACGTCGCGCGGAGTGCCTCGCGGCTATTCTCAACAACAAGCGCGGCGTCATCGTCGCGGGCACGCATGGCAAGACCACGACCTCATCTCTCATCACCCACCTGCTGCGCGAGAGCCGCCAGCGTCCCTGCCACTACGTGGGAGCTGAGATCCCCGTACTGGGCTCCAACGCCCACTGGAATGAGCAGAGTGAGTACCTCATCGCCGAGGGCGACGAGAGTGATGGCACGCTCGTCAACTACCTGCCCGAGCACAGTATCGTGCTCAATATCGAGGCCGAGCACCTCGACTTCTACCGTGACATTGATCATATCAAGGAGGTATTCCACATCCTCTGTCGCAACACGAAGGGGAAGATTTTCTACTGCAAGAGCGATGAGGTCGCCCATCAAGTCTGCTCCCAGTACCCCAGCAGCGTGTCCTACGGCTGGGAAGATGCCGACTACAGCATCGAAGAGATGTCCGTGAGCCGTGGGCGCACGCACTTCACCATCCTGCAGCGCGGCGAGATCCTCGGACGTGTCGAGCTGGGCATCCCCGGTAAGCACAATGTGCTCAACGCGCTAGGAGCTGTCGCTGTCGCGCTGGAGATGGGAGGTGACTTCGCCGCTATTGCGAAGGGGCTCACCAGCTTTGCTGGGGCCAAGCGTCGCTTTGAGACGAAGTACCTCAGCCGCAATTATCACATTGTCGACGACTACGGCCACCACCCCACAGAGCTCGCAGCGACTTTGCAGACCGCGCGTAGCCTCGCGCCGAAGCGACTCATCGTCCTCTTCCAGCCCCACCGCTACACGCGCACGCAGCTGCTGCGCGACGACTTTGGTGCCTGCTTGCAGGATCTCGACCGCCTCGTCGTCACCGACATCTACCCCGCGAGCGAGCTGCCCATCGAGGGCATCACAGGGCAGACCATCATCGACGCTGTCCGCGAGCAGGGGAGCGTGAAGTGCAAGAATATATGCAGCGTGCGTGACGCTCAGCTTGAGGCGGGCAACCGCATCCAGCCCGGTGACCTCGTCATCACACTGGGTGCTGGCAATATCCACGAAGCGGGGACGAACCTCGCGCGCGACCTGCGCCTCATCGCGGAGCTCCTCCAAGACGTCGGCGAGCAGGAGCTGGATTGGAAGCTCTACGAGCCCATGCGCAAGCACACCACACTACGCATCGGCGGAGCTGCTCAGTACTGGATTGAGCCCCGCTCCATCGAGGCACTGCGCGGCAGTGTGAATTTTTTCAAAGACCGCGGCATCCCCGTCTACGTCATCGGCCGCGGCAGCAATCTGCTCGTGCGTGACGGCGGTATACGCGGAGCCGTCATCCGGCCGAAGGGCGCAGCATTCGAGCACATCGAGCGTCAAGGAGACCTCCTCACGGTCGGCTCCGCTGTCCCGCTGGCAAAGCTCGCCCGCGCGGCACAGAGCATGGAGATCACGGGCTTTGAATGGATGGGAGGCATCCCTGGCAATGTCGGCGGCAGCCTCAGGCAGAATGCGGGCGCGATGGGACGCGACATGTGGTCTGTGTTCTCCTCCGCCCTCTGCATTGATGAGAATGGCGAGCTGGTTACCTTTAAAAAAGAGACGATGAAGCAGGCCGAGTACCGCCACAACACCCAGTTCAGCCGCAC
>CAYJLP010000207.1:0-416 GCA_964371115.1 uncultured Akkermansia sp.
AGTTCTCGCTTCGCGAGAACCGTCCAAGAAGTGTCTTGGACTCTCTTCGTCTCATTTTGGCATGCAAAATGGCTTAAGAATCCAAGATGCTTCGCATCTCTTTTCTGCGCACTCGGTTAAAAGCAAATTATTTGTCGCCAAAGATGCTCTGGCGTGTGTAGAGCGAGAAGACAGGCACTCCCAGTGCCTCGATCGCCTCACGTCCGCCCTCCTCACGGTCGACGAGTACGAGTGCCGCAAGCACGCGTCCGCCCTCGGCTTGGATAGCTTCGATGGCCTTGATTGTCGAGCCGCCCGTGGTGATCACGTCGTCGACGACGATGACGTCTTGCCCCGCTTGGAAGTTGCCTTCGATACGCTTGCCTCGGCCATGGTCTTTCGCCTCCTTGCGTACGGTAAAGACTTGTAGTGCCTTG
>CAYJLP010000207.1:426-3538 GCA_964371115.1 uncultured Akkermansia sp.
GCCAGCGAGATGGGGTCAGCTCCCATGGTCATGCCGCCGATGGCGGTGATGCTGGGGAATTGGGGGAGGATTTTTTCTGTGATGAGCTCCCAGCCACACTGTCCGATGAGGGCCGCGCCGCGCCCGTCGAGCGTGGTGACACGGCAGTCGCAGTAGAGGTCGCTTTCCTTGCCCGAGGCGAGGATGAAGTGTCCAGTCTTGATGGATTTTTGCAGCAGGATATCGAGGAGTTCTTGTTGAGCCGTGTTCATGGGCGGGATTTTAGTGGCTTTCGGGGAAAATTTCAATGTTTATTTCGGTATCCTCCTCTTGCTCCGTGAGAAATTCTTGGATACTGCGCTCGATCGCGTCGATTTCTTCGTCATGAAGGGTGGGGAAGAATCGCTTGCGCTTCGTGCGCGAGATCGCCCCACCCTGCGCTAGACCCAGCGTGATGATGCGCTCGATCTCACGATCAGGCATATCGACGATGTCTTGGACTTGGCGCTTGAGCAGCGGGTATTTTCTGAGGAACTCCAGCTGCTCGACGAGCTCGACCTGCACGGTCTCACGCAGGAAATCCGCCAGCGCGTGCGCCTGCGCGCTGTAGTCGATGTAGCGGTACCAGTGCGCGGTCTCGCCCTCGATGAGCAGCTGCCCGCTCATCGCGTCGAGGCGGTGCGGGATGCAGGCGAGTAGCGGCTGGGAGAACTGCTCGAGCGACGCGTCGTAGTCGCGGCTGCGTTTCTTCATCACCGCAGAGACGGGGAAGATGAAGCCTGGTGGCACACTGCCACGGCGCGAGAGGATGTGATGGATGAGAAAGCGATGGATGCGCCCATTGCCATCCTCAAAGGGGTGGAGAAAGACAAAGGCATAGGAGATGATAGCCGCGTGTATATGGGCGGGGATCTGCGCGGTGAGTAGCTGGCGATGGCAGCAGAGCAGCCCCTCCATCAGCGCATGGATATCCTCGGGGCGCGGGCAGATGTAGTGGATGCGCTTCTCGGTGAGGCTGATGCGCTCGCCGACGAAGTTCTGATGATCGCGGTAGTCCGACACGGCGAAGCGCGGGTCGACGATGAGACGCTGGAGGCGGATGAGCTGCTCTTTTGTACAAAAATCCTCCTCCTCGGCGAGGCGCAGGGCGGCGACGAATTTCTGCTCACGGGTGGCGTCGGGCTCGATATGCTCGATGGCAAAGCTGGAGCGCGTTTCTTTTGTATAGAGATAGCTCGCCGTCTTGCTAAATAGTTCCGCGCTGTACTTGTCTCGCAGGCGATCGCAGGCATGGCGCAGTGTATCAACCTGCCACGCATCGGACTGATGAGATCCATCCGTGCTAGGGGCAGATCTGCGCACAAGGGGGCAGAACGCGCGCGTACCCAGCAGATTATTCACCACGCGATGGCGGCGCGATCGCGTGGGATTAGCATGCGTGTAGTAGAGCTCGGCGTCGAGTGCCTCGACATACTTACCTGACGTAGCATCGGGGAGAGCAAGGAGCTCTGCGGTGAGGAACTCATAATAGAACCACAGCAGACGCGCATACTGTCCTGTAGGGGTCGCCGCGATGGAGTCCGCAAGGGCTTGGGCGTCGATGCGCTCAAAGATCAGTGAAAGCAGCGCGAGGTGGACTCCATCATACTTGATGGCAAAGTGGAGGTGCTCGATGATGCTATCGCCTGGCCAGCTGCGTGAGCGGTACACATCGCGGCGACGGCCGTCGGCGAGCTGGTGCACCTCGGCGATACTGCGCCCCACGGCACTCTCATGCCAGTGGGGGATGCTGAGGATCTGCCACTCGTGGAGGATGTAGAGGTAGCCCGCGGGGTGCGGGGGAGGAGGTGGTGCTTTCATGATATTGCTACGTTGTCTTTCTTTTCAGGGGGCTTCTATTTTCTCGCGAGGTAAGATTTTGAGATGATTTTAGAGCTGGATTTTTTGCGAATTGATGGCTCAGAGTGTCCTCTGAGACGAAAATTCGCGGGAAATACAGCCTAAAAGCGCTCAAAAGCTGCCTCGTGAAGCGATTTTCTGTATTTGCTTATTTAAAATGACGAGAATTTAGAAGCCCCCTTCACCTTTAAGAATAGGATCAATTATGGCACCCGTCAAGCTTTCTAGAACAATTTTGGCAAAGAAATCACAATTTCGAACACAAATGGACAGTCAAAAGGCAATTCAAACTCATTTTGGCAGATTATTATCCGCATCGGAATACTTTTGGCAAGCTCAAATCAAGCTGAGAACAAAAATGGAGGCATCTCCAATCAGGAAAACAAAAATTTAAAACCGGAATAGAAAAATTATATATAGAAATCATGTTCTGATATTTAGATCTCCGTGAGGATAGATGCGAAGAGGTATGTGCTTTCTTGCTCGCCTTTGTCGTAGCCCCACTGCGCGAGGGCCACCCTAAGCCAATAGGTGGGATACACCATCGTCCACATTAAAATTACATTTTTTTTTCATTGTTTCATATGGTGAATTTAATTTGTTAGGCGTAGTACAAAATTTAGAACGAGAGATAAGTGAATATCTAACAGAGGCAGTTTGGATGAGAATTTGCGGCTTTTTGGGCTTACATAGCTCGCTATGCGCGCCCAAAAAGCCGCGATTTCTCGCCAAAATGCTGCAAAAGACGTGCTGTGTCGCGCATTTTCTAAATCTACAATTTCCCAGAACTAATTTTGCAAGCTTCCCTTCAGGTGAGCCATAAGCTAGTTTCTTTTGGGAGTTAAAAGCAAAGCAAAAAGTATACACCCCTTGAGCCCTAAAAGATGCGCCCTCACATGTACCCTTTTGTGGGCTGGTGCCCCTGCTTTGTGCCCCCAACTGTAGACCAGTACAAACCGCAGGTCAAGATGAAAATGAGCAATAACAAAGGGTTGTAACGGCTATTAACCATTACAACCCTTTTCTATTGAGTCGGGGCGACAGGATTATTTTTGCTCTATATCAATAGTTTTTTCTTTAGTTGTACCCCTTTTTTGTACTCTATAATTTTGAGATAAGGGTACATAAGTTTTTTTAAAAAAAAGATAACTTAAAACCGACTTAAGAGCGTTAAGTCGATCTTAAGTCGGTCTTAAGTCGGTCTTAAGTCGGTCTTAAGTCGGTCTTAAGTCGG
>CAYJLP010000208.1:0-236 GCA_964371115.1 uncultured Akkermansia sp.
GCCATCTCCATCATCAAGTACGGCGCGCGCGACAAAGTCACACGACAATACGGCGACATACACAAGCTCAAGAGCAAAACCTACGACTCACTCGACGCCATCGCCCACTACGCCACAGGCAGCACCGACGACACCGCAATACTCATCATCGAGACCCCCAACCCCAAGCTTCAGCATGGACTCATCCTCATCGACAGCCCCGGGCTCGGAGGCCTCGATCCACGCCACGCCTTTCT
>CAYJLP010000208.1:246-1814 GCA_964371115.1 uncultured Akkermansia sp.
ACATCGTCTTCTTCCTCACCGACTCGAGCGAGCCCATCACCGAGTCCGAAGCCCGCTACTATAGAGAGAAAATCTCGCGTCACGCCAGAGAATCAGCCATCATTATCAACAAATCTGACCTCTTTCGAGACAGCAGCGAGCGCGATCAATACATCGCCGACACGCAGCAGAAATGCGCCGATGCCAGCAGCCCCCCTCACCGTGATCGCCCTCTCCGCGAGACTCAAGCAACGCTACCTCACCAAGGGACGAGCCACACACTACCAGCAGTCCAACTTCGCCCCCCTCGAGCAGCTCGTCGAGCGACTCGTCACCCAGCATCAGCACAAACACGTGACCACCCTCCAGCAGGTCAGCGATCAGATGACCATAGCCACCGCCGACCTCCGAGCCTACATAGAGAGACGCTATAGCGAGCTCGAGGATACCATGCAGCTCGCCATCCTCGGCGAGCCCGAGATCGAGCGCACCGGCAGCATGGAAGAGACGTGGAACGTCAGCTGGCTGAAAAACGGCGAGGCCAGCACCGACATCCACGTCCACTACAAAGACGGACACCGCGAATCCATCTCACGCAGCCGCTGGGCCACATGTACGAATAGAGCGCACAGCGACGAGCACGAGCAGCCGCGGTCAAGCTACGCCGCGTCATCAGATCCCTCGACGAGCTCATCCACTCGCTAATGACCCAATACGAGCTCGTCGGCATCATGAAGCAAATCTATGAGACGCAGCTACACGTCACCCCCGATGAGTTCGACGAGCTACGCCGCGTCAGCGGCGACTGCGGCCACAGCTGCAGCGTACGCCTCGGACTCAGCGGCATCACGCAGCAAGGACTCTCCCTCATCTATGATCTCGGAGGCGGCACCTTTGACCACTCCCTCATCGAGCACAGAGGCAGCAGCTACCATCTGCTCGGCACCGGAGAGCCCGTCAGCAATGTGGGGGGGGGGGAAATACTTCACCAGCAAGATCATCCAGCGATACACCCAGCACATAGGCTACAGCCCCGCCCCCGATGCACGCACGCGCTACGCGCAGCAGCACGCCATCAGCGCACACTGCGAGTCTCTCAAGCGCCAGCTGAGCACCCAGCCCAGCGCCCGCACGCCAGATGGCTTTGAGATCACCCGCGAGGACTTTGAGCATGACATCGCGCCCGACATCCGCCGCACGATAGCAGCCTGCGACCAGCTGCTGAGCAGCACGGGGCGCTGCTGGGCAGAGCTCGACTAGGTCCTACTCATCGGCGGCTCCTGCGCTATCCCTGCCATACGGCACGCCCTGAGCGAGCACTGCCGCCAGCAGGACTCACAGACCGCCATCATCTGGCGCGAGCGCATGCGAGACCACGCCACATTCGACCCCCAATTCGCCGTCGCCCTCGGAGGCGCGCTCTATGGCAAGACCAAGTTCGCGCCCCGCCCCAGCATAGGCTACCTCCAATACGTCGAATACGGTCAGCTCAACAACGCGCCTCTGAGCCTCGATATCAACACACCGGGTCGCGCGAGTGACGGCAGCACGCAGAGCATCCCCCTCCTCTGGCGGGGGCGGGGGGGGCG
>CAYJLP010000208.1:1824-3519 GCA_964371115.1 uncultured Akkermansia sp.
CCGCCCCCCCCACACCCGATGACGGCGACAAGCAGCCGGCTACACCCTCCTGCGCCAGCTAGGCGAGGGAGGCATGGGTATCATCTACTATACTGAGAACTCTATGCGGCAAAAAGTCACCATCAAGCTCATCCGTGACGAGCTACGTCACAACCCCGACTGCATCCTAAGACTCCAGCACGAGATCAAGACCCTCATCGCACTCGAGGGCCATCCCAACATCGTCACCATCAAGTCATCCGCCTTTTCTACTGACTCGCCCGTCTTCATCATGGAGTACCTCGACGATGAGGATCTCTACTCCTACGTCAAGCGCACCAAATCCGCCATCGACGATCCCACCCTTGACAACTGGGCAGCTCTGATCCTACACGCCCTCCAGCACGCGCATGACAAGGGCATCATCCACCGCGATATCAAGCCCGCAACCTCTTTTTAACCCAATTCAACTCTCTGCTCGACGTCATCATCGACGATGACGGGCACGTCAGAATACAGCGCTACTACAACCACCCCGCACGCACCCATGTCCAGATCCCCGACTTCGTCTACGGATTTAAGGAAGGAGTGAATAAAAGTGGAACATGGCAAGCCATTTTCCCCGAGCTCCAACACGTCCAATCTATCTCACTGGGTAAAAGCATCCGTGACCTCAGTTTCATGTTTTTCAATAGCGACTCAGCTCAGCTCGACTTAAGCCAGCGGAATACTTCCAACGTTACTAAGATGAGTTTCATGTTTAACCAATCCCAACTCAAGTTCAAAAAAAGCTTCTGGCGAAACAAAATAGTAAAAAAATGCTAACCGCAGGCATGCGATCTTTCAAAGCTGCCGCTTACAAACAGAAGCATTTAAGCTCACCACAACGCCCCTGCCCTCTGCTCTTTTTGCTAGTCAAGCCGCCTTCCATTTGCTAATATGATAACAACATGATCGATTCACTCAAAAAACATCTCGTCAAACCCGTCGGTGGCTTGATCGCCACCTGCTGTGCCCTCGGCCTGAGCGCGTGCAGTGACCCTCCCTACAGCATCATGTTTCTGAGTGAAGCTGACAATGCCAACGCGGGGGCAAAGCTCACCGTCTCCTTCCACAAGCGCTACTATGACAAGCTGCCCCTGCTCTCACTGCAGCACTTTAGCAGCTTCAAGTCCTTCCTCAGCACGGATGGCTCCTATGGCGTCGTCCTCTATGTGAACAAGATGTACAACCAGCGCCTCTTCACCGCCACCGCGGCGAAGCACAACAAGATGCTGCTGCCCGTCGTCGGAGGTCTCGCCTTTGAGCCCCTCCTCATCACACGCCCCATCAGTGATGGTCAGCTCGTCCTCTGGGGTGGTCTGAATGGCTATGACCTCTACCGCATCTCCCAAGAGCTGCGCCCCCTCAACCCCGAAATCGAGAAGAAACGCTACCTCGAGGAGACCCCCCGCCCCCTGCCCAAGGTCAAGCCCTCTGGCGACATCGAAAAAGACCTGCAAGGACGCCTCATCCCGCAGGTCCCCTCCGCACGCTAATCCTCCCCCCTCCCCATCATCTCCCTACACCAATGAAAGCTCTCCCCTCTTGCCTGTGTCTCCTGGTGACCGCAGGACTTTGTGCCCAAGAAGCGGTCACGCCCGCGCCCAGCAACAGCAACACCAGCCCCCCCGCATCCCCCACACCTGCTGACCCTCCACCCACTCCTCCCACTCC
>CAYJLP010000209.1:0-1656 GCA_964371115.1 uncultured Akkermansia sp.
TCAAGGAGGGCGTGCAGGTCAGCGACATCCTCACGCAGGCCTTCCCCGTCTCGCTACTCGTCGGCAGCGTCGGCATGCTCATCGCCATCCTCATCGGCATCCCCGCAGGGATGCTCGCCGCCTATTACCAGAAAAAAGCCCTCGACTACGGCCTCATGTTCCTCGCCATGCTCGGCATCTGTCTGCCCGCCTTTGTCATCGCCCCCATGCTAGGCGGCACTCTGGGACGCTACGTCCCCGGACTCAGCGTCGCAGGCTGGGATGACTGGCTCTGCGTCGTACTGCCCAGCCTCACGCTCGGACTCATCAATGGCGCCTACCTCGCGCGCCTCACCCGCAGCGGCATGATGGAGGTGCTCTCGCAGGACTACATCCGCACCGCGCGTGCGAAGGGAGTCGGCACCGCGCGCCTGCTCTTCGTCCACGCACTGCGCGGCGGACTCATGCCCACCATCTCCTACCTAGGACCCGCCTTTGCCGCGCTCATCACCGGCTCCTTCGTCGTTGAAAGCTGCTTCCAGGTCCCTGGTATGGGCACGCATTTCATCAATGCGACCACCGACCGCGACTACTTCCTCATCCAAGCCCTCGTCCTCTGCTACGGCTCGCTCATCGTGCTGGCGAATCTCGCCGTCGACATCCTCATCATCCTCATCAATCCCCGCCTGCGACAGCAAGCCGTGCAGTCCTAGTTTTTCCCCCTACGCCTTCACGCCTTCACGCCTTCACGCCCCTTCTCCCCCCATGGACACCCCCACCCCCTACCAGCACGGACGCTCCCCCGCCCAAGAAGCCATGGCGCGCCTGCGGAAGAACCGCATCGCGATGCTCTCCATCGCCACGCTGCTGCTCATGCTCACCCTCTGCTACCTGCTGCCCCTCTTCCCCTTCGTCGCTGATCCCAACGCCACCCAGCTCGCGCGCATCGCCGAGCTCCCCTCATGGGAGCACCCCTTTGGCACCGACCAGCTCGGACGCGACCTCTTCGCCCGCGTCCTCTACGGCGGGCGCATCTCGCTGCTCGTCGCCCTTGTCGCCAGTGGCGTATCACTGCTCATCGGGCTGCTCTACGGTCTCGTCTCGGGCTATGTCGGCGGGCGCGTCGACGCACTGATGATGCGCGTCGTGGACATCCTCTTTGCGCTGCCCTTCATCGTGCTCGTCATCGTCTTCTCCCTGAGCATCGAAGAACCCAGCCGTGAACTCACAGCGTGGGTCGTCGCCGAGACAGGCTGGGCGCACGCCAGCGTCGCCCCCCTGCTCAGCCTCGTCCCCCTCTTCATCGCCATCGGCGCCCTCGGCTGGCTCACCCTCGCGCGCATCGTGCGCACGCAGACCATGGAGATCAACTCCCAAGAATACGTCCTCGCCGCGCGCTCCCTCGGCCTCTCCCACCTACGCATCCTGCTGCGCCACATTTTTTTTAATGTTATGGGGACCTTCTTGTTCTACACCACCCTCGCCGTCCCCGGTATCATCCTCACAGAATCCACCCTCTCCTTCATCGGACTCGGGGTGAAAGCGCCGAACTCCTCTTGGGGCACGCTCATCAAAGAAGGTGCTGACCGCATGGAAATCGCCCCCCGGGGGGGGCGGGTCGCCGCCCGGGTGGTGTGCCGGCCCCGCAGCGCGCGCGCCGTCGGCGGGGGCGGGCGG
>CAYJLP010000209.1:1666-3469 GCA_964371115.1 uncultured Akkermansia sp.
CCTCACCCTCATCGCGCTCAACTTCCTCGGTGACGGACTCCGCGACGCGCTCGCCCCCAAGGGCAAGCGCAATTAGTTTTTTCCTTTTTCACTTTCCCCCCTCCCCCCCATCCCCTCTTCTATGTCCTCGACAAAACAACCAGAACTCCTCGCCCCTGCGGGGAACTGGGACTGCGTCCGCGCAGCCCTCGCCAATGGCGCTGACGCCATCTACTTCGGCCTCGAACAATTCAACGCCCGCATGCGCGCAGACAACTTCAAGCTAGAAGACCTCCCCACCCTCATGGGCTACCTCCACAGCCACGGCGCGCGCGGATACGTCACGATGAACATCCTCATCTTCCCCCGCGAGCTCGACGAAGCCTGCCGCTACCTCCAAGCCCTCGACGACGCGAAAGTCGATGCCGTCATCATCCAAGACATGGGCATGGCCGCCTTCATCGCTGAGCAAAAGCTGCGCGGCACATGGAGCTTTGAACTCCACCTCTCCACCCAGATGACACTCAGCGCGCCCGAGGCCGTGCGCCTCGTCGACGAGCAATTCCGCCCCGACCAGATCGTACTCGCCCGCGAGCTCTCGCTGAGCGACATCGCCGCCTGTGCGGCTGCCACCGATGCCCCCATCGAGGTCTTCTGCCATGGAGCCCTCTGCGTCGCCTACTCGGGGCAATGCCTCACCAGCGAAAGCCTCGGACAGCGCAGCGCGAATCGTGGCGAATGCGCGCAGGCCTGCCGCATGCCCTACACCCTCGAAGTCGACGGCCGCCTCCGCGACATGGGCGAGCGACGCTACCTCTTCTCCCCACAAGACCTCTGCGCGCTCGAGCGCATCCCCGAGATGCTCGAAGCCGGCGTACGCAGCTTCAAAATAGAAGGACGACTCAAAAGCCCCTCCTACGTCGCCGCCACCACACGCGCCTACCGCCACGCCCTCGACAAAGCCATGGGCAAGAGCCAGCAAAGCACCGAGCAAGCCCTCGCCCAGAAGCAACAAGACCTCTACGCCATGCAAATGGCCTTCTCACGCGGCTTCTACACCGGCTGGCTCGACGGCAGCAACCACCCCGCCCTCACCCACGGCCGCTTTGGCAAGAAACGCGGCGCCCTCGCAGGACGCATCGCCCGCGTCGGCTACAGCGCTATTGAACTCGAACAACACGCCGACATCCCCATCGCAAAAGGCGACGGCTTCGTCCTCGATGCAGGAGAAGATCGCAACGAAGAGCAAGGCGGGCGCATCTGGAAGACAGAAGAAGACGGACTCCAACTCTTCTTCCACGGCAAAGCGAGCAACATCGACTGGGACCGCGTCGACATCGGACAGCTCGTCTGGAAGACCTCCGACCCCGCCCTCGACAAGCAACTCCAGCAGAGCTGGTCAAGCTTCCCCCGCCCCAAGACCTCCCAGAGCACACAGGGCAACGCACTCGACATCCACCTCTCCGGCATGATAGGCAGCCCCCTCACCCTCAGCTGCCGCGGCATCACCCTGCGCAGCCAGCAGCCCCTCCAAGAGGCCCAACGCCAGCCCCTCACCCCCGAGACCATCGAGAAACAACTCTCACGCCTCGGCGACACCCCCTACAGCCTCGGCACGTGCAGCTACTCCATCCCGCACAACGCCATGCTCCCCGTCAGCCAGCTCAACACGCTGCGCCGCGAACTCATCGCCAAACTCGAGCAGACACAAAGCCAGCAAACAAGTCAGCCCAGCCAACCCAACCAAACCGAGCGAGTCCCACGCATCACCCCCCCCGCCCCCCCCCCCCCCCCCCCCCCCCCCCCCCCCGGGGGGGGGGGGGG
>CAYJLP010000210.1:0-3406 GCA_964371115.1 uncultured Akkermansia sp.
CTTGGGGGCGGATTTCAAGGATAGTACCGTTGACGATATCACCTTTGCGGAATGTAGGAAGCTTGGAGTCAATCAAGGCTTCCAGTTCAGAGTTGATCATTAAATTTAATGGTTAGGTTGATGGTTCCATTTCTCCTCAAAGCCTCTATGTACCAGTAGCTAACGAGGCGCCTGCGGCTACCAGTCGGAGAAATGTGGGCAGATTATACTCAGCAGGAGATAGGAAAGCAAGCCTTTTCTCTTCGGACTTGTATAATCTCTCTCTGTGTGCTACTCTAGGTGCCAGTTATGAGAACAATCAAGACAGCGGTCGTCGGTGCCAGTGGCTACACGGGGCAGGAGTTGCTACGCATTCTCCTCTTGCATAGAGGAGTAGAATTGGTCTGCGCGACATCGCGACAATATGCGGGGCAGACGCTCTCTTCTGTGTTTGCGCGCTTCGGAAATATTCCTGGGGCTGATATGTGCTTCTCGGACTCAGATGTGGACGCGATTGTGGCGACGGGCGCAGAGGTGGCTTTTCTCGCGCTGCCTCACGGTGTGTCGGCTTCCTACGCGGGTGGCCTCGTGGAGGCGGGTGTGCGCGTGATTGACCTCTCGGCGGACTTCCGCCTGAATGACGCGGCGGTTTATGAAGATTTCTACGGCGCGGTGCATCCCAATATCCCTCTCTTGGAAGAAGCTGTCTACGGCATGCCTGAGCTGCACGCCGACGAGATACGCTCCGCGCGCCTCGTGGGATCACCCGGCTGCTACCCCACGAGCATCATTCTTCCCCTAGTTCCTCTACTCAAGGCTGGGCTCATCCAGACTCAAGACATCGTGGTAAACAGCTCCAGCGGTGTATCTGGCGCAGGGCGCAAGGCGGATATCTCGCTGCTCTATTGTGAATGCAATGAGAGTGTGCGCGCCTACGGGCTGCCTCGTCACCGCCATCTCTCCGAGATCGAGCAGGAGCTCAGCCTCGCGGCGAGTGAGCCTGTCGTCATCACTTTCACCCCTCACCTCATCCCTGTCAACACGGGCATCATCACGACGACGGTGGCCAAGCTCTCCGAGGGTGTGGACGCAGCAGCGATCGAAGCCTGCCTGCGCTGCGCCTACGCGGAGGCTCCCTTCGTCCGCCTGCTGGGACAGAATAAGCCCGCGGATACGAAGAACGTGACGCGTAGCAACTTCCTTGATCTGGGCTGGTCTATCGACGCGCGTACCCAGCGTCTCGTACTCATGAGTGCAGAGGACAATGTGGTGAAGGGCGCGGGCGGTCAGGGCGTGCATGCGTTCAACATCATGTTCGGCTTTGACGAGACAGAGGGTCTCTGGCTCATCTAACGTTTCATTAATAGACCTCATGCTCCCGCTACTCCTCATCGTGGATGACGAGAAATCGACGCGCGATGCCCTCGCCCTCGCCCTAGAGGACGAGTATGAGGTCTTCGCCGTCAGTCATGGGGCAGCGGCGCGCTCTATCATGGAGAGCGAGCCCATTGATATCCTGCTCACCGACCTACGTCTCGGAGGTGAGAGTGGCATGGAGCTCATCGACTACGCGCAGACGCTGAGCTCACCGCCCTGCTCCATCATGATGACGGCCTACGGCAGCGATGATATCGCAGCGGAGGCACGGCGGCACGGCGCGTATTATTTCCTGAACAAGCCGCTCAACCTCGACGAGGTGGAGCTGCTGCTCAAGCGCGCCGCCCACACGCGGCAGCTGGAAAAGGAGAACGAACAGCTCGTCACCCAGCTCCAACCCAACGCGCGGCTCGACCAGATGCTGGGGGATAGCCCCCAGATGGAGGAGATCTTCCGCCGCATCAGGCAGGTCGCCCCAACGACGGCGAGTGTCCTCATTGAGGGGGAGAGCGGCACGGGCAAGGAGCTCGTCGCGCGCGCCATCCACAAGCTCTCCGGACGCAATCAACAAAAATGGGTCGCGGTGAACTGCGCCGCCCTCTCCCCACAGCTCATGGAGAGTGAGCTATTCGGCCACGAGCGCGGTGCCTTCACAGGAGCCGCGCAGCGACGCATCGGACGCTTTGAAGAGGCGGACGGCGGGACAATCTTCCTCGATGAGATAGGAGAGATCGACACCCCCACGCAGGTGAAGCTCCTACGCGTGCTCTCCGAGCGCAGCATCGAGCGCGTCGGTAGCAACAAATCTATCCCCGTCAATGTACGCATCGTCGCCGCAACGAACCGTAATCTCAAGGAGATGGTCGAGGAGGGCAGCTTTCGCCTCGATCTCTACCAGCGATTGAACGTCATCTCACTACATCTACCAGCTCTCCGCGAGCGTCAGGGAGACGTCGTGCTCATGGCGCACGCCTTCCTCCACGAGCTCTGCCGTGAGAATGCGAAGGAGGACAAGCAGCTGAGCCGTCAGGCGCTCGATGCACTGCGCGCCTACAGCTGGCCGGGCAATGTGCGCCAGCTGCACACAGCGATCGAATACGCGGTAGTGATGAGCGAACATACACTCATCGAGATCGTCGATTTGCCCGATTATCTCAAGGCGTCGACACCGACACGCACCAGCCCCGAGCTGCTGCCATCTTTTCTGGATAATAAGCTTGAACAAGACCCCCTATTTAATTTAGAATGCATTGAGCAGCGCACCATCCTCGCCGCCCTCGCGCATACCAAGGGAAATCGCACCTCCGCCGCCGAGCTCCTCGGTCTGAGCAGGCGCACCCTCCAGCGAAAGCTCAGCGCACGCCCCGATCTCTACGCCGCCTATCTTTAAAACCACTCAGCAATATGAACACTAGCATCGTCTCAGCAAAGAATCGACACAACTCTGTCCGTGTCATTCTGCTACTACTCGTTCTCGCCCTCGTCACCATCCAGCTTGTCCTCACCTTCCGCGGACTCTACCACAAGGAGGCGATGGATCAGGCACAAATCGCGCGCAACATCGCGAATGGCAAGGGCTTCACCACGCAGTTCATCCGCCCTGTCGAGCTCGTCGATCATGCGAAGGCCGCCGCTGATAAGGGCACGGACAAGGTCGATCTCGACAACTTCCGTGATACGAACTACGCACCCCTCTACCCCTACACCCTCGCTCTTGCGCTGAAGATAACGGGACAAGCCGACGCCGAGGCGACACGCCTCGAGGACATCTCGCCTGAGATCTATGGCCCAGACCGTGTGGTTGCAGCAGTGAGCTGCCTGTTCTTTATCATCGCGCTCGTTCAGATTTTCTACCTCTCGCGTCGCCTCTTTGATGACTATCTGGCCTATTCAGTAGTCGGCTTCATCGCGCTGAGCAATGTTTTCCTCGAGTTTGCGACCAGTGGATTACCCCAGATGATGATGCTCTGCCTCTTTGTCGCAGCAGCGCAGTTTTTTGCCCGAGCCATTGAGAATGACCGTGTCTCCAGCAGCAAGAAAGTATTCTTCC
>CAYJLP010000211.1:0-3348 GCA_964371115.1 uncultured Akkermansia sp.
TATGGGCACTTATTATACCAAACTTATATCATTTGTCACTTGTAATAAGCCTATTATGATTTATTCAGTGGACATTAGCTAACCAAGTTAAGAGCATGTACTTTCTTTTGATATGATGATTCTGATAGAATGCGTTCACTGTATTTTATTACATTATCTATAGCCAAAGTAATAATGAAACGATTCTGACGCTGCGCTCCTGCTGCTCATTCTGACTTTGCATGGCGTGGCGCGTTCTGCCCTCCGATGAGCAGAACAATCTCCCCCTTGGCTGCTTGCTTTGCAAACTGGCTCGCTAGCTCGCCTGAACTGCCACGGTGGTAGCTCTCAAATCGCTTCGTCAGCTCACGCGCCACACAGATAGATGCGTCTGCATCAAGACTCGCGATGAGTTGGAGCGTCTTGACAATGCGATGAGGTGATTCAAAGAAAATACTCGTATACTTCGCCTCGAGAGCTTGACTGATCATCTGAGTCTTCTTCCCTGACTTCACAGGCAGAAAGCCTGCAAAGAAGAAGGCATCGCTCGGTAAACCTGAGCCGACGAGTGCTGTCATCACCGAACTAGGACCAGGGAGGACAGTAAAGGACACCTCAGCCTGCTTTAATGCCTGAATGAGTCGATAGCCAGGGTCGCTGACACCAGGCATACCTGCATCGCTCACAACGGCAAATCGCTCTCCCGCCTGCGCGCGTGTGACAATCTCAGCGGCTCGATGCGCTTCGTTGTGCTCGTGGAGACTGAGTAGCTTCTTGTCGCGTATTTCGAGATGCGCAAGCAGCATGCCCGTGTGACGCGTGTCTTCACAGCAGATGACGTCTACTCCCGTGAGGGTGTCGATGGCGCGCTTTGTGATATCATCACGATTGCCTATGGGCAGCGATACAAAACTGACAGGGTATTCTATCATGGTTAATCTGAAAGCGAAATCTTCTTCCTTAGCTGCTCATGACCATGAACTGGAAATCCTCAGCGATTTTCTGCGCGGCATAGGCCAGTGCACTCTCGCGCGCTGCCTGTACGTTGCCAGATTCATTGTAAAAGTTCGCCTCATTGTCCAGAGTCCCCGAGAGCACAACCTTGCCTGATTTTTTATCTATGAGCTGATAGCTCACCTCGAGATGCAGAGCGATTTCTGAGCTCACGTAGGTGTTCTGCGGATTGGGGCGTACGGAGTCAAAGGTGATTTTCTTCACAACACCACGTATGGTAACATCAGCACGACTGCGTGAGGCGAGCACAAAGGTACCATCACGCTGGAGGGTGTCCGTGATGGCATTGGTCACGAGGATGCCAGCGAGTGGCTCTAGCGAATTGTTGTCAAACATCTCCACCGTCACACTCTTGGCGTGCTGAAGGACTGTTGGCTTGCTAAAGCCCATGTGGTAGCCACAGCTCAGCAACGTGCAAGCGGTGCATGTGACTAGCGTGAGCGTGGTGAGTATTTTTTTCAGAGTCATGACGATACGTGACTAAATGAAGTAAAAGAATTAAGAAAGCTTTTCTCGCGAGGCGATATTTTGAGCCTATGTTCGAGC
This sequence comes from uncultured Akkermansia sp., assembly GCA_964371115.1. Taxonomy (GTDB): domain Bacteria; phylum Verrucomicrobiota; class Verrucomicrobiia; order Verrucomicrobiales; family Akkermansiaceae; genus Akkermansia. Next base: position 1,540 of record CAYJLP010000211.1, read on the forward strand.
ATTATCGCATACTTGCTTGATCCCTCACGGCATCCGCGAGATGAAATAAAGCTGAAAAGCACCCAAACGATGCCTCGTATAGCGAGTTTGTAGATTTTCTGATTGCGAATATCGAGATAATAGGGCTCTCCTTTAAGATCCTGCTAGAAGTGCGCGCGCGGTAGGCAGTAGCTTTCTCGCCTCGGCAGCGGCCGTAGGATTGATCGATTCTTGGCGTATGACATCCTCTAGCGTGAATACAGCAGACTGGTACTCCTTGGAGCGCTCCATATAGAAGAGTGCCGTCTTGAGCTGTTCGTCAACCATGAGCCTTTGCACCTGAGCAGCTTGAGCTTTTGCATGCGATGCTTTGGCGTGTCGTGGGTAGAGGAGAACGAACTCCTCATAGGCCTCAAGAGCCTTGTTGAGATTGACAAGGTTGCGGTCGCCACGAGAGGCACTGGTCGCCCAGAGATTCGCCACGGAGAGCTGGGCATCAGGAGCGTAGCTGCTGCTCGGATACTTATCTACAAGCTGGCGAAACGCGTAGGCGGCTTCGACAGGCATCTTACGCTTGAGGTAGTAATTGCCGAGGATGAGGGAGGACTCGGCTGCTGATTCGCTATAAGGTGCATTCTTGATCACGCTCTGCAACCATTCGATGACAACCGAAGGATCCATCTGCGCATCCCAGATGCCAAAGACCTTTGTGGCGATCTTCCCCTGTGCCGCGCCATGTGCGAGCTGCTTTTGGCGATTGATAGCTTCGAGATAAAGCGAGCTGCTGGGGTAGTCGAGCACGAGCTTGTCATACTGCTTGAAAGCCTCACGCGGATCATTCTCACGCTCATAGCAGGTGGCGTAGAGGAGACGCGCCTCGGGGGCGACAGCAGAGATGCGATAGAGGCGCACTAGGCGTCGGAGCTTGCCGCGCGCGTCAGAATAATCCCCTTTTGCCATGAGTGCCTTTGCCTCGTTGAGTAGGGCTTCTGCGGCACCTTGATTGAAATTATTCGTCGTGATAGGAAGCGCATCGTTGTCAAAGTTCTGACACATCGTCAGCATCACGGGCGCGAGGAGAGCAAGGAGAAAAGGAGATATTTTCATATGAAGGGTGAAGGAGCTAGTGTGGGCTCTCGGCGCGGGTCATCGAGAGACTCCAGAGAGAGCCGTATGAGGCACTCTCTGGATGGGGAAAAAGGGCGGCAGATGCTTATTTCTTTCCGTAGACGGACTCTGCATCAAAGCAGCAGCCCTCGTCAGCGGCCTTGAGCTCAACAGGAACTCCATCCGCGATCTCGTCTGTGAGCGGCAGTGAGCGGAAGAAGCAGGACTGGTGACCCGTATGGCAGGCACCAGCACCCAATTGATCGACATAGAGGATGAGTGCGTCTTGGTCGCAATCGATGAGAATCTCATGCACCTTCTGGATGTGACCAGAGGTAGCACCCTTGTGCCAGATCTCCTGACGCGAGCGGGAGTAATAGACAGCCTCGCCGAGCTCGAGCGTCATCTTGAGAGACTCTTCGTTCATGTAGGCGAGCATGAGGGGCATCTTGGTCTGGTGGTCCATAGCGAGTGCGGGGATGAGACCATCTGCATCGTATTTGGGAGTCAATAGCATTTGTTGCTCGACTTCTTTGTAGGAGCCACGAGGGGCAAAGATAATGGATTTTGTCGACATATCGCCTTTGATTATAAGAAAAAAAATGCACTTGGCAAGCCAAGATAAAACAAAAGACACGCTTTTTTCAACACATCAGTGCTTTAGGGGATTTGCAAAATTAGCAGCTTCGGATTTTGCTGGCAGTTTGGATGAGAATTTGCGGC
>CAYJLP010000212.1:0-3334 GCA_964371115.1 uncultured Akkermansia sp.
GGTACAGCCTACGCAGGCACACCTGCCGAATACGCCACGGCGAGTTATGAAGCGGGCAAGACGGACGAATTCCTCGATCCAGCCGTCTTCGTCGCCGCTGATGAGCAGCGCGTGCGCGATGGCGATGTGCTCTTCTTCTTCAACTTCCGCGCCGACCGCGCCCGCGAGCTCTCACGCCCGCTGATCTACCCTGAGTTCGACTGCTTTGAGCGCGTCGTCACCCCTCAGATTCACTTCATCACCATGAGCGAGTACGAGGCAGATTACCCCTCGCCCATCGTCTTTGAGCAGGAGAAGCTCGACAACATCTTCGGCCAGATCATCGCCGACGCTGGTCTCAAGCAGCTGCGCATCGCCGAGACGGAAAAGTACGCTCACGTGACCTTCTTCTACAATGGTGGCATCGAGACCCAGTTCCCCGGTGAAGACCGCATCCTCGTCCCCTCCCCTCGTGAGGTCGCTACCTACGACGAAAAGCCCCAGATGAGCGTCGGAGAAGTCGCCGACAAGTTCGTCGCCGCCGTCGAGAACTACGACGTCGTCATTATGAACTTTGCCAACCCCGACATGGTCGGTCACACCGGTTTCCTTGAGGCTGGCATCACCGCATGCGAAGCCGTCGACAAGGCTCTCGAACTCAGCGTCGAGAAGATCCTCGAGCTCGGTGGCTGCTGCCTCATCTGCGCCGACCACGGCAACTGTGAGCAGATGCTCAATCCCGATGGCTCGCCCAACACGGCTCACACGACCAATCTCGTCGACCTCATATACTGCGGCCCCGATCAGGACCGTGTCAAGCTCGCCGACGGCAAGCTCGCCGACATCTCCCCCACTATCCTTGGACTCCTCAACATCCCGACACCAGCCGAGATGACAGGAACCAACCTGATTGGTTAACAAGAGGCCAGGGCACGAGCACCCATACTTTTCTCAGGCAGGGAGTACGTCATGTACTCCCTGCCTTGTTTGATGAGTCCCGCCCTGTTGTGATCTTTGGGCGTGACTTTGTTACCCTATCTGCTATACTGTGCGCAGACAACTATGGGTATTACTTCTGATTTTCTCGTCATCGGTAGTGGCATCGCAGGGCTGAGCTTCGCCCTCCGTGCAGCAGAACATGGGCGCGTCATCGTGCTGTGCAAGACGGAGGACTTCCTCGAATCCAGCTCAGCCAAGGCCCAAGGCGGCATCGCCGCCGTGATGGATGAGAATGACAGCTTTGAAGAGCATGTGGCTGACACCCTCAATGCGGGGGCGGGACTGTGCAATGAAGAAGTCGTACGCACCATCATCGAAGAGGCGCCCGCCGTCATCCGCGAGGTCGTGCAGTGGGGAGTAGATTTTGATACGAAGGACAACGGTGATTACTCACTGGGGCGCGAGGGTGGACATGGCAAGCGCCGCATCCTGCATGCGAAGGACACGACAGGCCTCGAGATGAGCTCCAAGCTGCTCGAATGCGCGCGCCAGCATCCCAACATCACCCTCATGACGAGCCGCTACGCGGTGGATCTCATCACCACGGCCAAGCTCGGTCTCGTGACAGAGGATCGCGTGCTGGGTGCCTACGTGCTGAACTCAAAGACAGGAGATGTGGAGATCTTCCGCAGCGACCGCGTACTGCTCGCCACGGGCGGCACAGGACGCGTCTACATGTACACGACCAATCCCACAACAGCCACAGGTGACGGCGTCGTCATGGCGTGGCGCGCAGGGGTGCGCATCGCGAACATGGAGTTCGTCCAGTTCCACCCCACGACCTTTTATAATCCGAGCAGCTCGAACCGCGAGGGGCTGACCTTCCTCATCTCCGAGGCCGTGCGCGGTGAGGGCGGTGTCCTGCGGGGTCCCGATGGCGAGGAGTTCATGCACAAGTACGATGCGCGCAAGAGCCTCGCGCCACGCGACATCGTCGCGCGCGCCATCAATGCGGAGATCCTCCGCACGGCGCACCCCTGCATGTACCTGGACATGACGCACAAGCCTGCGGGCTTCATGGCGGAGCGCTTCCCCTACATCTATGAGACCTGCATGAGCTACGGCATCGACGCGGAGAAGGACATGATCCCTGTCGTCCCCAGCGCCCACTACCAATGCGGCGGCGTGCAGACCGATGTCAACGGACTGACCTCGCTGCGTGGTCTCTACGCCTCGGGTGAGGTAGGCAGCACGGGCTTGCATGGGGCGAACCGCCTAGCTAGCAATTCTCTCTTAGAATGCCTCGTGGTCTCCAAACGCGCCATTGAGCGCATGCTCACCGCCCAACCTCTCGTCTACGGCATCGAGGAATACCCCATCCCCGAGTGGGTGCATGGAGAGAAGGCGGAGCGTGACGATCTCGCCATCCTCTACCACTGCTGGGACGAGGTACGCCGCACCATGCGCGACTACGTGAGCATCGTGCGTACGAATCACCGCCTCCAGCGTGCCGCCGCGCGCCTGCGCAACATCAACCGCGAAGTTCAGGAATACTACTGGGGCTACCGCGTCACGCCCGAGATCGTCGACCTGCGCAACCTCGCACTCACCGCATCGCTCATTATCGACTGTGCCATACGGCGTCAGGAGTCGCGCGGGCTGCACTACACGCTCGATGCCACGGAGAAACTACCAGTTGCGCTTGACAGCGTGCTCCATCACGGGTAGAGTAGAGGGCAGCGCGGGAGATTTTTTCAACTTTTCCGCTTTGTATATATTTCATGAGAGGTAGCTCGGTAGCTACCTCTAGACTATCCTTCCGATTCAAACATACTAACAAGATGTCTTTGTTCTCACGCCTCGCACACCATCTCAGTTTTGCGTTGATCGCTTGTGGTCTTTTTCTCACCGATACAAGTGACGCCTCCAACCAACGCCCCGTCCTCAAGAACCGCGTCACCAGCCGCGTAACACCTACCAAAGCCACGCAAGGACGCTACCCCGACCCCAAGCTCCTCAAAGCTCCGCAACGTCGCGGCACCTACCGCTGGCATTTTGACATCATGGCCACCTACTTCTGGGTAGGCGAGCTGCCGACGGAGAACAACCCCACGCCCAACACGGCAAGCAGCTGGGATAGAGTGTGGAACAAGAACTTTGGCGGCTATGACAACCCCGATGTGCGCGCACGCTGCCCGCGCCGCTTCATCCCGCTAGCCTTCACGCCCAAGCTCAACCCCTTCTACGTCGCCCTCCCCTACAATGACATCTACAAGGGAGGCGCGAAGCCCGAGGCCGCGCGTGTCATCCCATGGTACAAGCGCGACAAGAAGGGCAAGTACGACTCCGTCTGCCAAGGCACCTGGGTGCAGATCTACTACAATGGTCGCTACTGCTTTGCCCAGTGGGAGGACTG
>CAYJLP010000213.1:0-3330 GCA_964371115.1 uncultured Akkermansia sp.
CAGCCCATCGCCGATGCCGTCAGCCAAGGCAAGGTCCCCGCTAGCGTCTCCAAGCCCCAGCCCGAGGCCAAGAAACCCGCCCCCGAGCGCAAAGACACCCTCAACCTGCCCAAGAACTACCGAGGCATCGTCCGCGTCGAAGCCTCCAAAAAGCGCAACAACTACGCCACCCCATGGCAGACCGGCACCTACGGCGGCGGCACTGGAACCGCCTTCCTCGTCGGGCCTGGCCTCTTCATGACCAATGCTCACGTCATCGCTGACGCCGAGACCCTCTACATCTCCCAATACGCCGACGCGCGCAAGATCCCCGCCAAGGTCAAATACGTCGCCCATGACGCCGACCTCGCCCTGCTCGAAATCAGCGGAGAAGACTGCGAACACTTCCGCAACGTCAGCAGCTCAAGTTCAGCGATGAGCTCCCCCGCCTCGAAGACACCGTCCGCGCCATCGGCTACCCCATCGGCGGCTCACGCCTCTCCGTCACCCGCGGCATCGTCTCACGCATCGAGAACTCCGTCTACAGCCACGCACGCAACAGCGCGCACCTCGCCGTCCAGATCGACGCCGCCATCAACCCTGGCAACAGCGGCGGTCCCGTCTTCCTCGGTGACAAAGTCGTCGGCGTCGCCTTCCAAGGCCTCCTGCAGGCGAACAGCACCGGCTACATCATCCCCGCCCCCGTCATCAAGCGCTTCTTCAAAGACATCGAAGACGGCAGCTACGACCAATACGTCGCGCTGGGCACCGACTTCTTCCAACCGCAGAACCCTGGCATGCGTCGCCACTACGGCCTCGCTGATGACGGACTCGGAGTCGTCGTCGGACGCGTCGTCCAAGGCGGCAGCACCGACGGAGTCCTCGAACTCGGCGACGTCGTCACCGCCATCAACGGCAAGCCCGTCGATAGCTCTGGTATGATCGAGCTCGAGGGAGAGCGCCTCAGCCTCGAAGAACTCGCCGAGCGCTCCTTCATGGGCGACTCCATCACCTTTGACATCATCCGCAAGGGCGAGAAAATGCAAAAGACCGCCAAGCTCATCGCCCTGCCTAATAAAAAACTCAGCGCACCTAGCTTCAACGAGCAGCCCCGCTACGTCAGCTACGGCGGCTTCATCTTCCAGCCCATCACGCTCAATGAGATCGAAGCCCACCGCGTCCCGCTGGCCAACATCATCACCACCGTCAACGATTTCCTCTACAAGAGCAAAGAAAATCCCCGCGAAGACCTCGTCATGCTCACCCGCGTGCTGCCCGATGAAGTCAACTCGCGTCTGAGCAGCTACGGCAACCGCGTCGTGAAGAGCGTCAACGGCGTCGAGGTCAAAGGCCTCGCCCACCTCTACGAGCTGCTCTACCCCGCCGACGAGAGCAAGGCTGGTGAGTTCACCGTCATTGAGATGGAAGAAGGCAACTACCCGCTCGTCTTTGACCGCAAATCCATCAACGATGCCAACAAGCGCATCTGGGCTAGCTACGGCATCGCCCAGCCCGCACGCCTCGACGCGCAGCCCAAGTAATGGCAGCCAGCACGCGACATCCTATTTTAAAAAAGAAGAAATCATCTATGCAATCATCCACCCTTTCCCTGCTCGCAGCCAGCCTCACCGCCGCTGTCCTCCTCAGCAGCTGTGAGCCCACACCCCGCACCGCTATCAGCAAGAAAAAAGCCGACGAGCCCAGCGCGCCCGCAGCCACGGATGCAGCCGCTACCCCTGCGCCTGCCCCTGCCAAGCCCGCCGTCGTCGCCCCTGTGGCGAAGCCTGCTACCCCCATTGATAGCCTCGTGGATATCACCGCGACGCATCAGGAATACGACATCGTACGCCCATGGCAGAAGAAAGCCACCTCACAGAGCAGCGCGCGCGGACTCTACCTCGGAGACGGACGCATCCTCACCATCGGCAGCATCGGACGTGCGGCGACCTACATCGAAGTCAGCCTGCCCAACAGCTCGCAGAAAGCCACTGCCAGCATCATCAAGCATGACCCTGACCGCAACCTCACCTTGATCGAACTCAAGGACAAGGAGCAGGCGAAGGAATTCTTTGAAACCCGCCATGCGCTCAGCCTCGGCGAGGCTCTCGGACTTGGGAGTGAAGCCACGCTCTGGAAGACCGTACGCGGCAATCAAGCGCAGAAAATTGACATCAAGGTCGAGCGCGGCTCGGAGGGGAGCTACTCCTCGCCCCGCCTCGTTGCCAGCAGTGGTCAAGCCATCAGTGGCAGTGAGGCCACGGGTCTGCCTGTCATCAAGGATGGGAAACTCGTTGCGCTGAGCGTCGGTTATAATGACAAGCTGCAAACGCTGGATCTCGTGAATGCGGAGGTGATTGACACCTTCTTGAAGCAGGAGGACAAGGAGAAACTCGGTGCGCCTATTCTGGGCGTCTCGCGTAGCTTTGTGAAGGATCCTGTGCTGCTGCGCTATCTGAAAGTCGATGAGAAAACACCTGGGTACTACATCAGTGAAGTACATCATGGTGGCGCGGCTCAGCAATCGGGGCTGAAGGTAGGAGATCTGATCCTTGAGATAGATGGGAAGAAGATTGACAGCCGTGGTCAGAGTGAACATCCTCTGTATGGCTCGCTGGACGCCTTTGCCTTTGCGCAGGGCGTGCATCAGGTCGGGGATGAGGTCGCGATGAAAGTCGCGCGTGATGGCAAGATCTTGGATCTGACCATTAAGCTCAACCGTGATTATCTGACCAAGCACCTCTTTAGCGACGTGCAGGCGGGGGACGCTCCGAGGTATATCTTGCATGGAGGCTTTTTGTTCCAACCGCTGAGTGCGGGGTACATGTCGTCTGTGCGCAACATGATGCGTGGGGGACTGCCAGCGGAATATCTGGAGCTGGAGAAACGCAGTGAGGAGCTGATCAAGCGTGGTTATACGGAGCTCGTGGGACTGACGATGGTACTGCCAACGCCTGCGACGCTGGGTTATAACAACGTGGGCTTCTGCTTTGTGGAGAAGGTGAACGGGAAGGAAGTGCATAATCTGGCGGAGCTGGAGAAGGCGATTGATGAGCCGACACCGAATGGCGTGATCAGCATCACGACGAACAAGCCGCCGTATCATATCTTCCTTGACCGCAAGCTGGCGGAGGAGAGCAATGATAGACTGCGTCGTATTGATATCCCTGCGTTGCGCAAGGTGAAATAAGCGTACAGATTTAGAGTATTGGGGCGGGATTGACTGGGAAGCGGTCAATCCCGCCTTTTGCGTGGGCACGACGTGGCAGAGACACATCAAGGGATTCTTAAGGTCTCGCCCTTAAGCGATCTCCGGCGCTCGTTCGCCGGCGGGTCTGGGCAGAGCCCAGCGGG
>CAYJLP010000214.1:0-3124 GCA_964371115.1 uncultured Akkermansia sp.
CTGGGCTCTGCCCAGACCCGCCGGGGAACGATCCCCGGAGATCGCTTAAGGTCTAGACCTTAAGAATCCAAGATGCTCCGCATCTCTTCCATGTGGAGTCTGTGAATTGTCATTCTACCTTCCCTCCTCAGGAAATGCCCCAATATCCAGCTTGATCGGCAGCAGCACGCTCTCACCCCCCAGCTCCGCCTGCAATGCCCCATAAAGCCCAAATGGCGTACTCGCCGCCACCCCATCCACGCGGAAGCTCAACAACACGTCCCCATTCTCCCGCGCCGTGACAAAGCTCAGATGCGCCGGCAAGATCCCCCCACGCCCATCATGAAATTGGATCTTCTGCTGCGGTCTGATGATCACCTTCTTCCCCTCAGGCGGGCTATAAAGCAATCCCAGATTCACCGCCTCATACCGCCCACGCGCCACCCCCGCACGTCTCGCTTGGCTATAAAATACCCAACGCAGCGATCCCAATCCCGCCGACAGCGGCGCGAGCTGCGTCGCAGGCACACGCACCCCCATCGCCTCCGCCGAGACGTCCCCTCCCGCTAGGTTGATGCGCAGCTTGATAGGCACGTCCACCGCCGCCTGCGCCTCGCGCCGCTTGACCGCAAAAGAAAGGCTACTCGCCTCCACCGTCGGCGCAAAGATGAAGACCATCTCGCGCACCACACCATTGTTCTCCAGCGTTCTATTCGCCAGCGGCTCAATCTCGCGCCCCTGTGCATCATAGAATTGCATATAGGTCACATGCCCAAAGCCTTTCTCTCTATAGAGGAATTCATGCGGCTTGCTCCCGTCAACAGAGCAGGAGAGGGCAAATCCCTCCCCCTCGACGCTCTGCTGCGCCCCCGCAGGCTTGATGCTGTAGCTCTCCTCACGATATTGCTTGCTCATGCTCGCCTGCCCCTCCAGCGCGACCCAGCCGCCCTGTGGCATGCGGGAGAACTCAATAAAAATCGTCGCGCGCCCCTTGTTGAATTCATAATAGCTGCTGGCAGGGATCACCGCCCCCGTCGCGTCCGTAGCGGTGATCTCGATGTTCTTCCCCGGATAGAGGCGCGGGTTGTACAGCGCATGGAATCCCACCGCAAGCGCGAACTCCTGCTGCCCCGCCTGCTCATCGTGCTTCATCCACATCAGCCCCAGCTGCGGCATGATGTCCGCTTGTGTCAGAGGAGAAGCCAGTAGTGGGCGTGGCTGCGGCTGCGGTGCCGCCCCAGCAAGCAGGGAGGTCAGAAGAAGGAGTGCTACTCTAGTCATATCTCAGGCTAGACTAACATATCTTCCCGCCACGTGGCAAAGGAATTTTTTATTTCTCATTCTCCCACCTTGCCAAAACTCAAAATATCTTGTTGACACGGAGGAAATGCGTGATAGAGTTAATACAAGCGATTTTTAGCTTTTTTCTAAAATTTTAGATCTCTTCATCCCATGACTTCCCCCTTGATTTCTCCCATTGTCCCTCCCTCATCCCAAGGCATCACCGCAGGCATCCTCCATATTGGCGTTGGCAATTTCCACCGCGCTCACGAGGCATTCTATACCCATCAGCTCCTCGCCGCTGGCGGTGCAAAGGACTGGGGGATCTGCGGTGTGATGCTGCTGCCCTCCGATGAGAAGCTCTACCGCGCTCTCAAGTCACAGGGCAACCAATACACGCTGACGATTTGCGGTCGCCACGGCAGCGATGAGCTCTGCCAGGTGAGCTCTATTGTTGAGCTGCTCTGGGCAGGTGAGGATAAAGAGGCAATTCTCAACAAGTTCGCCGATCCCGCCATCCGCATTCTTTCCATGACGATCACCGAGGGGGGCTACAATATTGACAAATCCACGGGTACTTTTCTTCTCACAGAGGAGAAAATCGCCGCCGATATCGCCGATCCTCAGTGTCTGAGCACGGTCTTTGGTGTCGTTGCCGAAGGCTTGCGCCGCCGTATGAAGGCAGGCAGTGGTCCCATCACGCTGCTCACCTGTGACAATCTCCAGCACAATGGCGATACGGCTCGCTACGCGTTTACAAGCTTTTTTGCGGCCCAAGACGCGGAGCTCGCCGCTTGGGTTGAGCAGAATGTGAGCTTCCCCAATAGCATGGTTGACCGCATCACGCCCGCGACGCGCCCCGAGGATATCGAGCGTCTCAATGAGCAGAATGGCACGCAGGATGCGGCTCCCGTGTATTGCGAAGATTTTATTCAATGGGTGATTGAGGACAATTTCCTCGCCGGCCGTCCCGCATGGGAAGAGGTGGGTGCGGAGATGACGACGGATGTGACGGACTATGAGAAAATGAAGCTCAGTCTGCTGAATGCCTCGCATACGCTGCTGAGCTATCCATCTTTGCTAAGCGGCTATCGCAAGGTGGATGAGGCGATGCGTGACACGCGTATTGTGGATTTTGTCCGCGAGTTCATGGACAGCGATATCACGTCCCTGCTCACCGCTCCTGCGAATACGAGTCTCACGCTCTACAAGCAGACGCTCATCGAGCGCTTTGCGAATCGCTCGGTCAGTGACCAGCTCGCGCGTCTCTGCTACGATGGTCTCTCAAAGTTCCCCGTCTATGTGATGCCGAATCTCATTCGTATGGTGGAGAATGGTGCGGATCTCACACGCGTCGCCTATCTCATCGCGGCGTATCGCCAGTATCTGAAGTTCAGCAAGGATGACCAGGGTCAGGCCTTTGAGGTCGCCGAGCCATGGATGAATCCTGCCGATGAGGCGCTGATTGCCTCGGACGAGCCGCTTGATTTCCTCGCGCTCTCGGCGTTTAGCAGCACGGATCTGAAGGCTTCGGAGGCGTTCGTGTCGCTTTACTTGGAGATGGTCGCGGCGATCGCTGCAGATGGAGCGATGCAGACGCTGGAGCAGCGTGTGCTGGCGTAAGGTTTTATCCCTCGGAGGCTGGCTTTTTTCTTCTGCGCTGGGACGCTTCGCGTTTGCGACGGTGGAGATTTGCCGCCCTTCGGGCGGAGGTTGACGGGGGCGTCAGTTGGCGGCGTTGCTGCCATGCTGGGTTTGCCACGCGGGCGCGTGCTGATATAGCTCGGAACTGCCGCCCGCTGGATCTGCGATCCAGCACTTCCTCGGGCTCTGCCCGAACCCGCCGGCGAACGATCGCCGGAGA
>CAYJLP010000214.1:3134-3278 GCA_964371115.1 uncultured Akkermansia sp.
GGCGGGTGCTGATTGACCAGAACTCCCGCCCGGCTGGAGCTGCGAGCCAGCGCGGCCGCCGGGCTGCGCCCCGCACCCCACGAGGGGCACTGCCCCTCGACCCCGCTGGGCTCTGCCCAGACCCGCCGGGGAACGATCCCCGGA
>CAYJLP010000215.1:0-3271 GCA_964371115.1 uncultured Akkermansia sp.
GGGGGGGCCGCCCCGGGGGGGGGCAGGGGGCTCGCCCGTGGGGGCCCACGGCCGGTGTGCGCCCACGGCAGTAAGGAGGCGTAAGCCTCAGCCGGGCGTCAGTGCAGCCAAACTCCACGCGCCCGCGTGGCAAAACCAGCATGACCGCCACAGCCTACACTGACGCCCCCGTCCATCTGCGCGCGAAGCGCGCCACTTCTCCACCGTCGCAAACGCGAAGCGTCCGAACGGTGCGACTGCAACAAAAAAAGGCTGCTCAAACGAGAGCAGCCTATGTAAACAAGTACGTTTTTTCTGGGGCAACAAACTAACTGATGCGCCCGTAGCGTCCCGAGCGGATGAGACGCATCATCGTCTTGATATGCTTCTCCCAAGGCGAGCTGCTCTGGCAGTAGATAGGACCGATCTGATCGACCGTGACGCGGCCGCGCTGCTTGTAACGCTTCAGAATAGCACCAAGGTGGACGACGCAGGCCTCTTTCGTGGCGTAGCTACGCTGACCACGGCGGCCCATAATGCCCGCGAGATTATTTTTTTTACGAGCGGCGGAGGAGCGGGCATGCCCTGACTCGTGACGGATGATGGCTTCGAGAAGGACGGGGTCGAGACCGTGCTTCTTGGCTACTTTTTGGATAGTGGGGCGCAGATCACTGACGATGTCAGCGTGCAGTGTTGCGCTGAGGCTTAATGCGATGATACCAGTAAGGATAATCGATTTCATGGGCGGGCATTATAATACGGAATTGTATAATAGCAAGAAAAAAGCGAAAAAATATTCTGACATAAGCCTAATAAAACGAACATGTAACATGAAAATATATTCGAAAACGCGCTAAATCATGGCGAATACCCTGTATGCGCTCTCCCTTGAGAGCATCGTCAAGAAAGACCACATTTCAGCTGAGTGTAAAACACTGGGACTAAAAGATACTCTAAATTGATTGCGAATCGCAGAAGGTAGATATAGGCTATCCTACGTATTTTTGTGCCTATTACAATCTATTATTTGATTGTGAAAATATAATAAATAAATTCAGATCCCCCATCCCATGAACAGCACCAATTTAAAGCAGCTAAATCTATCCCGACCCAGCCTCCTCGGCCTCGCCGCAGTCTTGAGTATGCTCGCCCCAGCACACGCGCAGAGTAGCTCCTACACCGAGAGCGTCACGCTCGCGAGCAGCGAACTCGATGCCTACAGCTCGTCAGAGTCGAGGAAAAATATCCTCGTGCCGTCAGCCGCGCGCGCCATCTACGCGAACCGCGTTCAGCTCTGTGCCTCACAGCTCGAAGAATACCCCACCTTGTATTTTGGCATTCTGGATGCACAGACCACAGGGGCAGAATTCTCTGAAAGCACCGTGGGCAGCCTCGACATCAGCGCCATCAGTGCTGCTACGGGGATCAAAATTGACAAGAGCCATGTCGCCGATATGACAATCGGGGCTGTGCAGGCGACCAAAGAGGGAGTCTATCTCTCCTATAGCGAAGTAGGCAATCTCGATATCAGCGCCGTCAGATCGAGCGAGCGGGGCATCTATCTTGACTGCGCGGAGGTCGGTGATATCACGCTTGGAAGCGTGGATACGAGCAAGGAGGGACTCTACCTCTTCGATAGTGAAGTAGGCAATCTCAATCTCGGAACTGTCAAATCCAGCTCAAAGGGCGTCTTTATTCAGAGTAGCAACGTTGGAACGATACGAGGCTCACTCATCCATGTCGAGCGGGAGACAGGTCATAGCTACGGACTGAACGTGATGGCGACGGGCTATAGCGTCGGCTTTGACCAAGCCGCCTTGCAGAGCAACCCTGACGATCAGGGGACAATATCGATCAACATTCATGCCATTTCTGAAGAGGGAAACGCCTATGGTGTTTTTGCGCAAGACTCGGGCGCGAAGATAGGGGCACTGAGAGGCAAGGTACACATCTACACCAGCGCACACGACCAGCAGAATGCCTATGCGTGGTACGGCAATGACTCCCATGCAGATCTCAAAGTCCTCGCTGATGGCGATACGGGCTCGTGTGTGGCTACCTATGGCAACATCATCAGTAAGACCGTGCATGTCGACTCATCAAGCTACCTGAAGCTCGCGGACGTGGGGCAGACCACGGTCATTGATCGCTTTGATATCGACGGACGCTTGGACATCGTGATGAGTCATGAGGTGAAGTCAAAGAATCACAAACTCAACATTGGCAAGCAGGGGATAGAAGGCGCGGAGAATATACGCGTCTTTGGCGGGGTGCTCAATGCGGCGGCGGGTGAGATCGTCATGGGGGATATCCTGCACTATGGCGAGGCACTGAGCGCGCAGCGTGATTTGGCAACGAATGAGAATAGTACACTGGTCTTTGATGCTGCTGATGGGGAGCAGATGGTGATGAGCTTTGATGTCAATAGTGACAAGGGGGTGAGTATCACGCAGGTGAAGCAGGTGGAAACTGATGCGGGGATGAGCTGGGATATTGATTTGACGATGAATGAGGGGGACGCTTTTATGATGTCGGTGTATGTGGGCGGCTTGCTGGCGGGGCTGGACTCGAGTGAGTATGATTTCTACCATCTCAATGAGAATGGGGAGAGGGTGGATTTGAACTCAGCGTGTGTGAGTTACTTTGAGGGAGAGGGGATGCTGCATTTCAGCGTCGATCACGATGACACGACTGGTGGGACGCTGAGTGGTCCGTTGGTGCTGGCGACGGCAGGGGTGCTGCCTGAGCCAAGCTCGGTGATGCTTTCGCTGTTGGGACTGGCGGGCATGTGCTGGAGGAGGAGGCGTGAGTAGGGCGGTGGTGTGATGAAGGGTGATATTATTACTTTGGTAATAGATAATGTAATAAACTCGTATTCAGAACCATCATATCAAAACCTTTCTTTTGTTGGGTGAAAAATCTTATTTTTCATTCAACAAAAGGAAGTACATGCTTCAAAGCAGCTCACTGTGGGGGTGTCAAGGAGTAATTTGTATAAGTCCCCGAAGGGGCAGTCGCGTAGCGACTGTTATGCCAAATTACGACTTGATAGCCTCACAGTGAGCTGCTACGCAGGCCGTGTTTCCTTTATTAAGTACTGCCAAAGTAATAATATTTGCAGTGGCAGAATGAAAAGATGCTTCGCATCTCTTTTATGTGGAGCTTGTCGGCGTTTATTCCGACGCTTTTTTCTTGCGCAACCGCAGCTGCCCGCAGGCCGCGTTGATATCATGCCCTTTCTCATAGCGCATGGTCACCGGAATATGCGCGTTGAGTAGCTCACGGCAAAAAT
>CAYJLP010000216.1:0-3201 GCA_964371115.1 uncultured Akkermansia sp.
TATGTCCTTGCGCGATTTGTCTTTAAGATGAAGCTGCCTGAGAGTCTTGGGGGGATCTGTGGCGGGATGACCTCCACACCGGCTCTCGGTGCGATTACGGGGAAGACGGATATGCAGTCGCCTGTGATTGCGTATGCGACGGCGTACCCAGTGGCGCTGATTTTAATGACTTTCTTCGTGAAGATCTTGTTGCTGTTTTAGCGATTCCCCGTAGGGGAAAAATGGCGGGCGTAGAATTTCTTCTACGCCCGCACCAACTTACTACCTATGAAACTCAGCCAGTCCTTTTTTGATGAGACGTCATGCTCTCTCCTTCACTAGTCTCAGGAGTTGGCCGATATAGATGAGACAGCAGAGGTGGCGTTTTTGTTCAATGAATTTTGAGTTTCTTTATTATTTAATTTTGCTACTATTATTAGGGGTTGATTGTTAGGTGTAATTTCAGGTGTACTTCAGGGAGATTTTCCGTTTCTCAGCGTTGTTCACCGAACTGATCTTGCTGTGTCTCGACCTCGCGGAGGCTTTTCTCAATGGCGGCTCGTTGCTCAGGGCTGAGTTCTTGTCCGCTGCTCGGGGCTGTGTCTGGGGTGGAGGCTTTCTCGGAGCTTGTCTTTTCTGTTGGGGTTGTATCTCCAATCAGCGGTTGAGGGGAGGGGATGCTGGGGAAGCTGATGCTCGCGCCTCGGGGCGTGTGGGTGCCCTGGAGGGTGGGTGCGACGCTGACTTTGATCTCTCCTGCTTGTGTCGTGGTGCGCACGAGGATGGAGGCTTCCCCCCAGAGCAGTGGGACCTCCTTGTTCGCATTGTCGGTGACGAGCTCGCCTGCGCCCTCGATACTGAAGCGTACGGTACCGTTGTTGAGTCGCTTTACATTGCCTTGGCTATCCGTGATGCTAGCAGTGACGACGACAAGATCGCCGCCGTTCGCAACGGGGGTGATGCCCATGGTGTCAGCAGTGAGCTGGAGCTGAGAGGGGCGGCGCGCAGGGCGCTTGGTCTGACTGGCGATGACATTTCCGTCATTGTCTAGTCCCTCAACGAGGAGGTTGACGTCTTGGATGCGCTGGCGGTACTCCTTGCTGCGTACGACGGCTTTGTCTGCCTGATGATCCCAGATGCTGGGGAAGGTGACCCAGCGCTGCTTGGGCTTGCGTGTCATCTCAAGCACTTTTTTCTCTCCAGTCGCTGTGATGGTGCTCGTCAAGCGCACGCGGGGGCAGTTGCTAAAGACGGTGACGTCATGCAGGGAGAAGGGGGTGAGCTCGTTGGCGATGAAGACATTGGGCGCGAGCAGATCTGTCTGCGCGCGGAACATAGCCGCTGAGTATTTCTCTCTGCGGAAGGCATCCATCACACCTCCGTAGAAGGGATCGGGATGGTAGCCGCGCTGGTGGTCAAAGCTATGCCAGAGTGTGCCGCCGAAGTGAAAGGCGGGCGCCTCTTGCAGAGTCTCGTAGCAGGTGTAGTCGTAGGTGGGCGAGGCGTAGTGCTGAGCCTGAATGAGCTGGGGGATCTCGCCCCAGTTGCGCGCGACGCGGGAGGTGGAGTTGTGCGAGCTCCAGTTGTCGACGTTGTCGCCCCATTCGCGGGTGAAGTATACTTTCTTTTTGTCGCGACCTTCGCGAGAGAGTTTGCCCGCAGCATCGCGCTTGAGGTTCGGGTGGGTGAAGAGAACGTCGTAAGCCTCTTTGCCCTTCACGTGATCGTCGCAGGCGGTGTAGTTCGTCCCCGTGTAGGGGATTTCTTTCTTGACGATGTCATGGACGAGTTCGGAAAAATTCCCCGTCTTGAAGCTACCGCCCTCGGCGAGCTCGTTGAGCATGGGCTCCCAGAGGAAGGCGGAGGGGCGTGAGCGGTCGCGACGCACCATCTGCGCGATGTCGTTGAAGACACGCTCGGCAAAGATGGGCGCATTGCTCCAGTGCTGCCAGCCTGGTGTGTTGATGATGACGAAGAGTCCCAGCTCATCACAGGCGTCCATGAAGGCGGAGTCCTGTGGGTAGTGCCCGTTGCGGATGACCTCCATGCCCAGTGATTTGAGCTTGGCCGCGTCGCGCCAGTGCAGCGAGTTGCTCAGTGCGTTGCCGATGTGGGCGAAATCCTGATGGCGATTCGCCCCAATGAGCTTGCGGGCATAGGGCGTGCCATTGAGGATGAGTCCCTTGTCATGGGAGAACTCTATGAAGCGAATGCCGACGCGGCGCGTGAAGTCATCACAGAGTTTTTCCTGTTCATCAAAGAGACTGACACGTAGCGTGTAGAGATGGGGATGCTGCGGCGACCAGAGAGCGGGCGTGACGAGGGTGGCGTTGACTTTGTTCTCCCCCTGCTTGACCTTGAGCGTTTGAGTCAGCACGGCTAGCCCATCGGGGTTGATCCATTCGAGGCGCGCATGTCCTGTGGGGGTGCTGCCGGCGATGTCGAGCTTGACCTCCATCTCGGCCTGCTGGGCGTTGGCGGAGAGCGTGGCGATGAACATGCCTCCCCCCGCGACCTTGCCCGCCATGTTTTCATCTGTAACGTAGAGCTTGGGCGAGGTGCTGATCATCCAGACGTCGCGGTAGATGCCGCCGAAGTAGCAGAAGTCCAGCGCATGCTGAGGCTTGCCTGGTGGGCAGTCGGGGTCATCGGCGTTGTCCGCCCAGACGGCGATGAGGTTCTTCTCCCCTGTCTTGAGCTTGCCTGTGACGTCGGCCGCGAGGGGGAGATAGCCGCCCGCGTGCTCCTTGATGAGCTCGCCATTCACATAGAGCTTGCTCTTGCCCATGATACCTTCAAAATAGAGGATGTGACGCTTGCCTGCTTCTTCTTTGGGGAGCGTCATCCACTTGCGGTACCACGCTTCACCTTGGTAGTTCACCCCCCCGCTCGCATCGAGGGGAAGGACTTCTAGACCGTTGGGGAGGTTGACACTGCTCCATGAGCTATCGTCATAATCTGAGGCGTAGGGCTTCTGCTCAGCAGGGATGGTTCCCAGCTTGAGCTTCCAATCAGGATTGAGCGAGCTTACCTGACGAGGAGAGTTGGTTGTGGTATAAAAGCCAGCTGTGGAGTAGCGAGGCTGTTGGGTCTCAGCCTGCATGGTCGTCCCCAGGCAGAGACACAGGAGTGATAGTGTTGCTGTACGCATAAGGGAGAGTATAGATGGTACAGCATCGCCTGGGCAAGCAGATTTTTCTCCCCTGACTGCGACAAAATGTC
>CAYJLP010000217.1:0-3175 GCA_964371115.1 uncultured Akkermansia sp.
CCTGCTGGCTCTGCTCGCGCAGCGGGATGGGGGTGAAGAGCGTGGTCTCACGCGCGAGCAGGGATTCCAACTCGGCGCGCGCGTCTGTGTCGAATCGCAGGGCGGTCCACTGCCCCTGTGGCGAGCCAAAGAGCTGCTGCGCGGTGGCTAGGGAGACAAAAATCTTTGGGCTGCTCTTGTACTGCTTCCAGTAGGCCTCGTCCTTCTCGCGTATGGTGGTTGCGTCAATGGGGAGGCTGGATTCCCAATCGGTGCAACTCTCGCTCTCGGCGAATCCAGGGAAGGCGGGGACGAGCTCGCGCCTGTCCTCCGTCGGCACGATGCCAACGACACGCAGCTCTCGCTCGCGTGTCTGCCACTCGCCCTGCGACTGGATGTCATAGTAGCGGATGCGCAGGCTGTCGCCCACCGCGAGATTCAGATCATCAGCAAGCCATTGGGTGATGCGGCATTCGTCGCGCCCCATGTCATCGCCCTCCCCTGTGATGAAGGAATAGGGCGTGCTCTTGCCATGCGCCTCGATGCTGTTTACAAAGTAGCTCATCAGCGCGCGCTGGCAGCTGGGCAGTTCCTGCGCGAGGCGGCCGAGTGCCTCGGGGATGAAGCTCTGTTGGCTTCCCAGCTCGTAGCCGCCATCCTTGAGTGGAGTCCAGCTCAGCCCGTAGTCTTCCAGCGCGATGGGGGCGTTAAAAAGCGTTTTATCAGGAGCAGCATTCTTGAGCAGTAGGATATCCGACTGCCCCGTGCGCTTGAGTTGTTCTTCTAAGACCTTTTTGGGGAGGAAGAGCTGCGCCTGTCCCGCCTGATCGGAGAGCGGGTTGAAGTCCAGCAGAGCCTCCGCCCCCTCGGGGAGCTCGCTGAGCTGCACGCGCATGCCCGTGATGGGTGTCTCATCGAGTGACCATGAGATCTGCTCGCTAAAGGAGGAGCTCAGCGGGATGCGTATCTGCACCTCCCCCGAGCCCAATGCCTGACGCGCGGCGCGGTTCGCCATGGCCTGCTGTGGCAGATCGAGACCGTAGACAAAGGGGAAAAAGCTCTCATCCACGCCATAGAGATTCAACTCAATGGGTGCGGAGTCGGCCGTATAGGCAAATGCCTTGACATGAATGAGAGCCTCGGAATCCGCATTCACCTTCTCAGGCAGATCTGCGCCAAACCACTGATTCTGCAGGATGATGGCAGACTCGACACGCCCGAGGCGTCGCTCGGCAGCGTCTCGCTGGCTCTGGCGTACACTGCTGCCGAGAATGAGTGCACCTGTAATGAGGGCCGTGGCAAGCGCTATACTGAGGAAGAGCCAGAGCTTCTTGCCGAGCTCATGGTACAGATTACGAGCGAGCAGGATGATCATAGTAACACACCTTCGCGTAGTTCATAATGACGACTCATCGCTGCAGCGGCCTGCGGCCAGTGTGTCACCATGATGAGCGCCATCTGACGATCAGTCAGGGAGCGGAAAAGATCAAGCAACTCAAGAGCGTTTTGATGATCGAGTGAGCCTGTCGGCTCATCGGCAAGCAGAATCTGTGGCTCATTGATAAGAGCTCTACAAACCGCGACGCGTTGACACTCACCTCCCGACATCTGTGCAGGAAATTTGCTAGCACAGTGCATCACCTGCGCCTTGTCGAGGAAGTACTTTGCACGCTCCAGCTCCTCGGCGGGGCGACGCTGCGGCAGACAGAGTGTGGGCAGCAGCACATTCTCCAGAGCTGTACACTGTGGCAGCAGGTAATGCTGCTGAAAGACAATGCCTATCTGTCGACGACGGTAGTCATCAACCTGCTGTAGGGTAAAGTCACTCATCGAGTGCCCCTCGATGAGGATATCACCAGAATCCTTCTGCTCTATGCCAGCGAGTATCTTGAGTAGCGTGCTCTTCCCCGAGCCTGAGGGACCAGTGATGGCGATATGCTCACCGTATTCAAGGTTGAGATTGAGTCCACGCAGCACCTGTTGCTGAGCATAGGCTTTGTTGATGTGTTTGAGTTCGAGCAACATAATTATTTTTCCCAATGATAGCAGCTGACGCGTCCCTCTTCGTCGCAGAGGATGAGGTAGCCGCCTTGACTGATGAGAGGAGCCGTGACGACGGTACCATATCTCTCGCGGTGGATCAGCTCCCCTGTGGCGAGATCGACGAGGTCGAGCACGCCGTCATTGTCACAGATGAGCGCGCGCTGCTCATCGACGAGGGGTGAGAGCTCCACGTCGCCAATAGTGGTGTGGCTGCTCTGGAGCGCGCCTGTCTTCTTGTCCAGCACGCTGACGAGTCCGTTTTTCTCGACGGCGATGACGTATTGGCTATTGACGGCGGGGGAGCTCTGATAGCTCGGGCTCTTCTTTGGGCAGTCGTAGACCCAGAGGGGGCTTCCGTCAAGATGGCGGGCTTGGAGGCTGCCGTCGTAGCAGGCGGCGTAGAGTCGCTCACCATCCGACGCGATGCCGCTGGGGATGTAGGAGGGAAGCTTGACGCTGAGCTCTTCTTTCTGCTCGGCGAGATTGACCATGCGCAGGTGGTGATCACAGCCACCGAAGTAGACGCGATCGCCCACGACAGCAGGAGTGCCGTTGATGTAGTTCGCCGTCTTGAGTGAGAATAGTTCCTTGCCCTCGACGCGTGACAGGACGCGCAGATGGAAGTCGTAGCCGCCGTAGATGAGCTGCGTGGCATCGGGGCTCAGGCCTAGGCCGGACATGATTTTCTCCTCGGATTTCTGGAAGCTCCAGAGGGGCTTCTGTGTCTTGAGGTCAAAGGCGGTGACCATGCCGTAGGTATCGCCCCAGTAGAGGATGTTCTCATGCAGCAGCAGGGGGGCAAAGACGGCATGCGGCAGCTCCTGCTGCCAGAGGATGCGCCCGCTGGAGAGCTCCACGCAGTAGAGCATCTTCTTCTCATCCGTCACGTAGAGCTTGCCCTCGCTGATGACGGGGCAGGAGTAGACGCCGCCCTGAAGCTGCGTCTTCCAGACGGCGGTGAGCTTGTCGCCCATGGCGTCGACCTGTCCGCTGTGGGCGGGGTCGTTGCGATCCCCACTCCAGCTCATGGCAGAGAAGTCATAGTGACGAGGCGGGCTGCTCGATGCGGCAGGAGGCGCGCTCTCGTCGCCGCAGGCGAGGAGCAGGAGGCTGATCAGGGGGAGCAGTTTCATAGCTCTTAGGACTCTTGCTT
>CAYJLP010000218.1:0-3047 GCA_964371115.1 uncultured Akkermansia sp.
TTACTTGTGTTGATTCCATTTGTTGACCAGACCCTTGCGTACGCCACCGAGGCGGTAGAGGGCTTCTTTGTCGCGGATACCACTTTCGCGATCGGTCAGGGTGATGAGGTATTCTTGGGAGAGGAAGATGGCCTGCTCGGGGCAGACTTCTTCGCACATGCCACAGTAGATGCAGCGGAACATGTCGATGGAGAACTCCTGAGGAGCTTTCTCACGCTTTGCACCAGCGGCGTTGGGATCAATGGCTCCGGGCGTGATGGCGATCGCGCGTGCGGGGCAGATGAACTCGCAGAGCTGGCAGGAGACGCAGCGCTCCTGTCCGTCGTCACCACGGACGAGGGCGGGGGCTCCGCGGTAGTAGGATGGCAGTCTGTCATCCCAACGCTGGTCGGGATAGGGCATGCAGACGCCGATGCCTTTGCCATTGAACTCTTCCTTGGAGCGGCTGCGTCCGAGCAGCGAGAGCACCAAGTGCTTGAAGGTGCGTCCGAGGCCTTTCACGAAGGCGACGAGGTAGATCCTGTCGGCCAGCGAGAATTTCGGGCGTTTGATGGGGGTATAAGACATAGAAAAGTGGGGGGAGTATTGCTTAGGGGTATTACTTCACAAAGTACATGATGATGGCGGTCAGGATGATGTTGGCCACGGCGATTTCAAAGAAGACCAGCCAGCTGAGCTTCATCACCTGATCCCAGCGGAAGCGAGGCAATGTCCAGCGAACCCATACGAAGAAGAAGACGAAGGCGACGAGCTTGACCAAGAAGGCGGCAAACTGCGCGATGACGACGAGCCAGCCAGCTGCCGCTCCAAGGATGCTCTCCCAGGTGCTGGCGGCGGCGCATTGTGCGGTGGCGCTAGCTTGTGCTGCCCAGTCGGCGAGCAGGGTGTCGACGCCAAAGCCGATGGACCAGCCACCGAGGAAGAGGGTGACGACGAGCGCGGAGCCTACGACCATGGCGACGTATTCGCCCATGAAGAAGGAGGCGAACTTCATCGAGGAGTACTCGGTGTGGTAGCCGCCGACGAGGTCGGTCTCACACTCAGCCATGTCGAAGGGCGTGCGGTTCGCCTCGGCGAAGACGCAGGTGACAAAGACGATGAAGCTGATGCCCATGGGTGCGAGCAGTGCCCAGCGCTGCATGCAGAGTCCCTCGCCCCAGAGGGGGAGCAGTGTCCAGCCATTCGCCGCCTGATCGCTGACGATCTCCTGCAGATTGAGCGTGGAGAACATCATGAGCAGCGGGATGATGGAGAGACCCATGGCGACTTCATAGGAGATGAGCTGCGCTGTAGCGCGCAGACCGCCGATGAAGGGGTACTTTGAGTTGGACGACCAGCCCGCAAGCGTCAGACCGTAGACGGAGAGTCCCGAGATGGCAAAGATCCAGAGCGCGCCGACTCCGAGATTCGCCACGACCATGTCGATCGTACCAAAGACGGTGTCGACGTGGGAGGAGAAGGGGATGACGGCGGCGGCGATGAGGGGGGGACCCAGCACGAGCATGGGGGCGGCGATGAAGTAGCCCTTGCGCACGAAGGAGGGGGTCATCTCCTGCTTCAAGAAGAGCTTCGCGCCGTCAGCCATGGGCTGGATGAAGCCGAAGAGGGGGATTTCGCGATCGAGGCGCAGGAAGCGTAGCACGCGTCCGACCATGCTATCGGCGGGGATGCCGAAGTAGTCGAGCCACTTTTTGAGAGGCTGCTCTTCTTTGCTGCCGAATCGCTTGAGGAGGTGGATGGGGACACCCGCGCGGTTGGGGCCGGGGCGGTCTTGGATCCAGCCTGCGACGCGTCGCTCAGTCCAGACGGAGAGTACGACGAAGAGGAGGAGGACGGCAAAGACGACGACGAGCTTCACCAGCGTGGTGATGAGGTAGAACCAAGTGGGGTTGCCCATCACGGAGTTCCAGCAGTCAATGAGGTATGAGATCATGAGGTGAATGTGGGGGATAGGACTAGTTGCGGCTCAGCAGGGGGATGGTGACGTCTGTCTCGATGACGGGGGTGCCGTCATTGCCGATAGAGGCCCAGGTGAGACCCTTGAGCGGCTCGAATTCCTCCGCGAGGAGGGGGAGCAGCTGGCGGGCGGAGGTCAGGTTCTCAAGTCGCTCGTCGGTGCCGCCGAGTTGGGTGATGAGGTCACGCAGGATGCTCCAGTCGTCGCGAGTGTTGCCCATGGGCTCAAAGGCGGCGTTGAGGCGCTGGATGCGGCCGGTGACGTTGATCATGGTGCCGTATTTCTCGGCAAAGGTGACGCCGGGCAGGACGATGTCCGCGAGGGCTGTCGTGCCGTTGCTGCTGTGGGCGAGCGTGAGGAGGTAGTCGAGCTTCTTGAGGCAATCGGGGTTGATGCCTGCGGCCTCGGTGAGGTCCTCTCCCAGCGCGAGGATGGCGGTGATGCGTCCTGTGCTGATGCCGGAGCAGATGCCTTCTAGCGTGGTGGGGGTCTCACCGATGATGAGCTTCGCCCCCGTGCTGTTGGGGTTGCGATCAGCACTGATGAGCATGCCGTCGTCTTCTGCCATGCGTGCCACGGTGGCGACCTCACGGATGCCGAGCTTGTCGGCGAGGCGGCGGACGAGGAATAGTTCTTCGTTCGTCATGCGTGCCGACGCGATGATGGCGGTCTTGGCGGGTTCGCAGGCATGGAGCTGCTCGGCGGCGAGCTTGAGCGTGGCGTCCCAGATGGTGGGGCGGAGCTCAGCACCGGCGTCTGTGCGTACCATGGGGTTGAGGATGCGCTCGTCGCTGTTGATGTACTTGTAGTTGAGGCGGTGGCTGTCGGGCATCCAGTTGCTGTTCACGCTGTCGTTCTGACGGGGCGTGATGCGGTAGACCTGCTGGTCACGCGTCCAGATGTTGATATTGGTGCCTGTGCCACAGTTCACGTCGATGGTGGGGGTGCTCTTGAGGAACCAGACGCGCATCTTGAAGCGGAAGTCCTTGCTCGTGAGCGCACCCACGGGGCAGAGGTCGACGACGTTCATCGAGTAGTTGCTCGTGAGCTCGAGACCGGGGTAGCAGGAGATGGCGTTGTGCGTGCCGCG
>CAYJLP010000219.1:0-3040 GCA_964371115.1 uncultured Akkermansia sp.
TGAGGCGGCAGTCTTCGGAGACGTCGAGGCCGAGCTTCTGGTTGATCTTGTAGCGACCGACACGGGTGAGGTCGTACTTCTTCTCTTCCATGAAGAGGCGGTCGAGTGCGGCGGCGGCCTGCTGGATGGATGAGGGGTCGCCTGGGCGGAACTTGCGGAAGATTTCCTTGAGTGCGGTCTCGCGGTCGGAGGCGAGGTCCTTCTTGAGGGTCTTGACGAGGGTCTCTTCTTCGCGCTGGTCGATGACTTCGATCTCACTGATGCCCAGCTCGATCATCTTCTTGATGGTCGCGAGGCTGAAGGGGTCGTAGGCCTTGGCAATGACGGTGCCCTTGCCCTTCTCGTCGCCAGGTTTGACGTCTTCGAAGGGGATGAGGTACTCGAGCTCATCGCCCATGACGTCATTGAGGTTGAGCTTCTGGATAGTGAAGAATTGCTCGACGATCTGGCGGTCTGTCTCAAAGCCGAGGTAGCGCAGGAAGGTCGTGGCAAGGAACTTGCGACGACGGCGGCGACGGTCGAGGAAGACGTACATCAGGTCGTTGGTATCGAACTGCACCTCGAGCCATGAGCCGCGGTCAGGGATGATGCGGAAGGAGTAGATGTCCTTGCCATTCGTGTGGCGGGACTTCTCAAAGCAGATACCGGGGGAGCGGTGCAGCTGGGCGACGATCACGCGCTCAGCACCGTTGATCACGAAGGTACCGCGATCGGTGATCATGGGGATCTCACCCATGTAGACATTCTCGTCGGCGGTGTAGTCGCCGCAGGTCAGGCGGAACTTCACATAAAGGGAGGCACTGTAGGTCTCTCCTGCGCGGATCGCGTCAAAGTCCGAGGTCTTTGGCGGGGAGATGTCGTAGTGGTCGTATTCCAGCTTGATTTGACCATCGTAGCTTTCAATGGGGAAGTGGTCGTTGAGGACAGCCTGCAAACCAATCTTGAGCCTCTTGTCAGGCTCGGAGAATCTCTGGAGGAATTCTTCGTAGGATTTGGTTTGAATCTCAATCAGATTCGGAGGGTCAATGACCTCCGTGATATTCCCGAAATTGATACGCTCTTGCTTGGGCTTAGACATGGAGTGCTGAGATAATGGTGTGGGGGCATCCTAGGCCGGATGCGGGGCTCGGTTTCCGTCGTAAAACCGACGAGGAGTGATCAGCGGCTCTGCTGACCCTCCCTCGTCGGGTCTACCGCGAGGAGTTATGTGGAAGATGTGTAAACCAACGGGTTAATCCGTCGATGACTCATTGACAGTCATTTAGTTATATTTAATAACCAAATAGTGATCATGAGACAGGTACGCAGGAGGGAGGGAAATTCCTCACTCCTGCGTCCTGATAGGTGCAAAATTTACTTGATTGTCACCTGTGCGCCAGCTCCTTCGAGAGTAGCCTTTGCCTTCTCGGCGTCTTCCTTGGAAGCACCTTCGACGAGGATGGCAGGAGCGCTTTCAACAAGCTTCTTCGCGTCTGCAAGACCGAGTCCGGACTTGACTTCGCGTACTGCCTTAATGACAGCAATCTTGTTGGTGCCAGCACCAGTGAGTTCGACATCGAAGGATGTCTTTTCTTCTGCTGCTTCAGCAGGTGCAGCGGCAGCGGCAGCTACAGGAGCTGCTGCGGAGACGCCCCACTTGTCTTCGAGCATTTTGACGAGTTCTGCAGCTTCGAGGATAGTAAGCGTGCCCAGTTCTTCAGCGATTTTATCGAGATCAGCCATTTTGTGTATTTCTATATATATCTAGTGGTTCTTGTCGCGGGTGAGGGCTTCTCACCCATTTCAGTTCTCACCGGCCGGAGAGCCGACAGAGAGCCTATTAGTGGTTTCAGATAGCGTGACGTGGTTGAGGCATCACGCTACCATCAGTTCAAATTTGTTAATAAAGGAGCGATTACTCAGCAGCGGGTGCTTCGTCGGCAGCTGCTTCGTCAGCAGATGCATCGCCATTTTCCTTGTCGACGTAGGCCTTGATAACACGTGCGAGGGCGGAGCCTGCAGCGTTGATCGTACCAAGGAGCTGGCCGAGGAGGATGTCGCGGCTGGGCAGATCACCCAGAGCCTTGATCTTCTCAGGGCTGAGCTCAGCGCCGTCGAGGATACCTGCCTTGTAAGGAGCCTTCTTGCTCTTCTTGGCGAATTCATTCACAGCCTTGGCGGCAGCGCAAACGTCTTCGTTGCCCATGATGAAGGCGGTCTGTCCCTTGAGGGCAGCGGAGATGTCAGGGAGACCTGCATCGGCGAGAGCCTTGATCATGAAGGTATTCTTGGCGACCATGCAGCTAGAACCAGCGGCCTGAAGGGAGGCGCGAAGCTGGGTAAACTCAGGTACCGTGACACCGGTGTAGTCGATGACGAGCAGGAAGGGGGAGGCGTTCACCTGCTCCTGAAGCGCGTCGATGATGATTTTCTTATCAGCGTTCATATGATGTATCCTTTCGGTCTAATTACTTCGCGATTTCAGTCTGGCTGAGAGGCAGACCGGGGTTCATGGAGCTAGCGATGGTGGCTGCCTGAATGTAGGCACCCTTGGCTGCTGCGGGGCGAGCCTTGACCACGGCACTAATGAGTGCCTGAGCGTTCTCGATGAGCTTGTCATTGTCGAAGGAGAGCTTGCCTACGGCAGCGGAGATGTTCGCATTGCGGTCGACCTTGAAGTCAACGCGACCAGCCTTCACTTCGAGGACAGCCTTGGCGGTGTCGTCGGTGACAGTACCTGTCTTGGGATTGGGCATCAGACCGCGGGGACCGAGAACACGGGCAATCTTACGTACTTCAGCCATGGCGTCTGGAGTAGCGATTGCGCTGTCGAAGTCGAGGAAACCGCCTTGGACTTCCTTGATGAGGTCTTCGAGACCTACCTTCTCAGCACCAGCGGCGAGAGCAGCAGCAGCGGCTTCACCCTTGGCGAAGACGATGACGCGTACGTTCTTACCTGTACCGTGAGGCAGTGATACGGAGCCACGAACCATCTGGTCGGACTTACGAGGATCCACCGTCAGGTGGAAGGATACAGTGACCGTGGGGTCGAACTTGGGCG
>CAYJLP010000220.1:0-3014 GCA_964371115.1 uncultured Akkermansia sp.
AAGCACTGCCATGCTGCATATGCTCATGTCTTCGGGGTAGCTGCGCTCCTCTGTGCTGATTTCCCACGGCATACGGAGAGCTATTTTCTTCACTTGTCCAAAGTCTGTCGGCTCATCGCATAGCACATGCCAGAGAACATGCCGTCCACGGAGGATGAGGCGTACCAGCATGCGCCTTTGCTGAGGTGGTCGAGGATGAATTGAGGGCGCAGCATGAGGGTGTCGGGGCGAGTTTGATGATGATGCCATCGGTGTTTTGGACGAGGTCTGTTGCTTGTTGCATGGCATCTAGCATACCCATGATGCACTCGCCTCCGTTGAGGTTGCTGCCACTATCGAAGAAGCTATTCTTGTAGTGGAGGCAGGAGTGGAGGGGTGTGAGATGAGCTGGTAACGTAGCGGGTATGGGGTCGTGGCAGTGGACGGAGGCAAAGGGAAGGACTTTGCCAGATGACTTGCTGGAATAGGAAGAAATTCTTCTTCTCCACGATACGCGAATAGGATGATGGTGGTTTTCATGGTGTTTAGAAAGTAGGTTTTGATTTCGCCTTGGTATACGTCTCCTTCGGTGGTAGAGATGCGCATGCTTTCCTGTGTCATTTGAATTCTGCTCATAGGCTTTTCGTATCGGTCTTTGTCTGTAAGAGTGAATGGCAAACTCTCACCCGTTGGACCGACCGTCCAACATGCGAAATTCAGCAGACAATCATCCTGAGTTTTCCAGAAAGCAGATTTTTAATATAAACTCGCTCTTCTTGCACAAGAAGGTAATTTTGCGATTGACACAGGCGACCATATTTGCTAGCTTTGGGGTAGAGCTTTATCGCCATCGTTTCATGTCCTTCTCGTCTACACAGAAATTATTGTTAGTTTTGCTACTCGCACCAGTGTTGCTGGTCATGAGCTGTGCTAACATCTGCCGCTGTGTCGAGGACGATTGCCTTGCACCGATTGCGGCACTCGGCTCGGAGCACGAGCAGCATGGGCATTCACATCACCACCATCATGGTTCTACGCAGGATGGTGACGATACGAACTCCCATCGTTGTGACCATAGTGCCGAGCCTATCGTGCAGGCAGAGCTATCCACGACTCCCGTATTTCTCCCCTTGGTGATGATCTATGTGGAATACTTGGGACTCTGCTCATTGGAGATACCGCAGGAGGATATTGCTCCTCTGATGCATGCGCCACCACAGGAGCGGCGTGTCTTGATTGAGCCCTACCGACCTCTATTGATTTGATAGAATATTCAGATGACATCCCTTGTCAAGGGTGATGTCTCACTTTGCTAAAATCTGAATTTTCACACCATTTTTATCAAATTAAATAGAATTTATATATGAACAAACCCTTTGGGGTGCTCTGTGTCCTTGGTCTTGCCATGAGCGCATGCAGCACCTACCAACCCGCGCCCATTGATCTGGGACGCGACACCGCGCAATGGCTAGAGCTCAGCCGTCAGCTTAGCGCGCCATCCCGCTATCTCAAGCAGGCACAGCTCAGGCGCATTGGATTACTACTCAACCCTGAACTCAATGCGCAGCGACTCAGCTATGCAAAGAGTACCAGCGTTGCGCGCTTCTCCGGCCTCTGGGCTGATCCCTCCCTTGGGGGAGAATTAGGGCGCAATCTCAGCGCGAGTTTGACGAACTTTGCCCTTGCACCCAGCGTTAGCATCCCTGTTACTGGTCTACCTCGCCTCGCGCGCCAAATCGCCGAGCAATACAAAGAGACTGACTACTGGCAGATGAAAGCCGAGGAGCAGCGTTTCCTTTCGAATCTGGAGGAGCTCTGTGTGAGTTTGCTACTCAATCAGCGCCAAGAGCGACTCATCAGCACACGCCTCAAGCAGCTACGCGATGAGGTCGACAAGGCCGATGATCTTCATGCTCTAGGAGAGCTGAGTTTTGCTGAGAAGCAAATTGCCCATCAGCGTCTCAACGAGCTCATCACCCAGAAGCAGAACAAGCAAGATGATGTGCTCCAAGCGCGCCTCGAGCTCGTGCGGACACTAGGGCTACACCCCAGTGCGACGCAGCTACGCGTCGAGGACTTCTTCGCTCAGAGCACCCCTGCAGCTATAGGAGCCCCCACGGCGCAGGAGCTGCTCGCCTCTCCTTCGCTGAAGGCTGCCTCTTCGCAATTCAGCGCAAGTGAGCTGGAGCTCAAGCGCGCCATTCGCAAGCAATATCCTGAGCTCAGCCTCTCACCTGGCTTCGCACGTGATGGCGGGGACAATGAGCTCGGACTGGGCTTTGAGCTGAGCCTACCTCTCTGGAATCGCAATCGCGAGGCGATTGCGTTGACTGCGGGGGAGCGCGCGCTCAAAACCCACGCCTACATCAGCGCGTGGCGTCGCCTGATGACGGAGGCACAATCCCTCCAGTCACAGGAGCGACTCTCGCTCCAGCACTGCCGCTCGGAATCTCAACGTATCGCTGAGTTAACATCCGCCGTGCAGACTCAACAAAAACTTTATGAGCTTGGAGAGCTCAAACTCAGCGAGCTCTCCGAAATGCGACATGAACGTTTTTTACGCGAGCTTAGCTACCTTGAGAACTTAACCGTTCTACTCAAGACGCAAGCCAAGCTCAAGTACCTCAACCCCCATTTTAACCTTTAATTTTTTATCATTATTATGAAAATACCTTTTACATCCATCGCCGTATCCGCCTCACTCCTCATCTGCGCTCAGATCGCACTCGCCGCTGCTCCATCCACGCACAATCGAGTCAGAAAGCTCCGCCAATCTGTTAAGCAAAAGCATATATTCGCCCAACCGAGCCCTCAAACAGAAGTGAGTCCTCCAGTGGGCGCACCACCCAAGGCAAAGAAGGCTGGGCAACATAGCCATGGTAACCACAACCACGGAAAGCAACACAAACACTAAGAGACGCGCATGAAAATCGCCCAGTTTACCGCATTGACCTACCTCTTGAGCGTAGGTTTCGCCCCTGCCTCGTCTCATGACCACGGCCACGCTCATGGTCCCAACGGGGAGCATGCAGAGC
>CAYJLP010000221.1:0-3011 GCA_964371115.1 uncultured Akkermansia sp.
TTGAGTGGTGCTGATTCTGTATTTATTTGTTCCACCCCCCCCCACCCATGCCCCCCTGCTACGACGATTCCCCTCCCAAAAAACTCCGCGTCAAAGACCTCGCCTCCCTCGCCCAGCAACGCCTCCTCCAGCTACGCGCCGACGGTCACGACGATCTCCTCCCCATCCAAAACTCCAGCCGCAAGCTCGCCTCCCACCCATGGGGCGCCGCATGGATGCGCCAGCTCGCCCACTGCGAGCAAGAGGGCATGCAGCTCTCCTCCGGCCGCTCCCTCCTACGCCACGGCTGCGTTCTCGATGTGAAGCTTTCTCCCAGCCGCATCCGCGGTCTCATCAGCGGAGAGGAGCTCTACGAGCTTGATCTCCACGTCCAGCCTCTCGATGACGAGCGTATAGATACCCTGCGCCAGCTCTGCCGCGGCCGCCTCGATTCCCTCGTCTCCCTCCTCGAGGGCAAGATCGACGCTCCTCTCATGGATGCGCTCTGCCACCCCGAGGACGGGATTCTCCCTCTCTCCACGGATTGGCGTTTTTCCTGCACCTGCCCCGACTGGGCGAGCCCCTGCTCCCACGCCGCCGCTCTGGTCTACGCCGCAGGCTGTCTCATTGACAGTGATCCGAGTCTGCTCTTCTCCCTGCGCGAGATAGATCCCGAGCAGCTCGTGGATATTCCCACCGCTACCGCCGATTTCGACACCGACGCTCTCAGCCAGACCTTCGGCATTGATTTGGATTTGGATTGACGGACGGGGGGGAGATTTGCTAGAGTATTGTTTCACATGATGGGCTATTCCCATTTGAATATGATGAACACTAGATCTACACTCCTCCTCATGGGACTGGGGATACTCCCTCTCAGTCACGCCGCTCTCCAGCCCGCCAAGCCCATCGCTCACACTCCTGTCTCTGCTACTTCCCCGCAGGGTGCCTATAGTGGTGCCCATACGGTCAAGCAGGCCATCGACGGCTCGATGGAGTCTCCGAACTGGCACATTCCCTCCACCTCGCGCGTCGAGGGTGAGTTCACCTTTGCCGCCCCCGTGCGCATCGACGTGATGCACTTCGCCAGCGCGAGCTTCAGCACGGTGACGCTCGAGCTCAAGCGCGCGGGCAAGTGGAGCAAGGCGCGCACCTTCACGCTCCCCGCCTCGCGTCTCCTGCGTTTCCCCAAGGGCTTGACGAATGTCGAGGCCGTACGCGCTATTGTCAAGGACAAGGCAGGCAAGAAATTCTCCTTCTCCCTCCGCGAGATTGAGTTCCTCCAGCAGGGCAAGACTCCCAACCAAGAGGTGATCAAAAAGGTCTTCACCGATCTGAGCTGCTCCAAGCTGCGTAGCAACGCCTCCGCCGCCGACATTGCCGCTCTTCCCAAGGAGCTCCAGAGCGTGGCCAAGAAGATCAAGAAAGGCGAGTACGAGGGCGGTGAGTTCCGCATCGGCAGCTACCGCGCTTTCTCCGCACCCGAGCTCGCCCGCGATCTTCAGAAGATCAATGCGCTCAATCCCTTTGATAATCCTACAGGCATCTATGCCAAGGCTGGTGAAGAGATCTACGTGCTCGTCGGTCCCACGCATGGCTCCTTCGTCGATCTCATCAGCAACAAGGCTTTCTCCCTCCAGCGGACGACTTACCCCCTCGTCGAGGGGATCAACAAGGTGAAGATCACTCAACCTGGTCTGCTCTACATCAGCTACAACACCGATCTGGCAAAGAATCCCAATCCCAAGCCCGTCAATGTCCACTTCCTCGAAGGCAGCGGCACGGTAAACGGCTACTTCGACATTGCGAAGCACGACGACACGGACTGGAAGCGTCTCATCGCCAAGGCCACCGCCGATGTCTTTGACATCGTGGGCAAGCAGTCCATGATGATCCTCACGACAAAGCACCTCCAGCAGTACAGCCCAGACAAGATTACAGAATCTGTCAAATTCTGGGATGCTGGTGTCCGCGCCATCTGGGATGTGATGGGCTTCAACAAGTACAAAGATCCCATCAACAACCGCATGCTGGGCTTCTCCACCGAGGGGGGCGCCCACATGTTCTCCACCGAGTATGGCTGCGGCTACAGCAACGGTAGCAACGGTCACACCCTGAGAAACGAAGTCATCGCCCCTGGTATCGTGCAGGGCAAGCGCTCATGGGGCTACGGTCACGAGGTAGGACACAGCCATCAGGCGGCCTTCAACTGGCCGAGCATGACGGAGAGCTCGAACAATTTCTTCGCCCAGCTCATCCTCGATCGCGTCCTCTACTCGCCTGACAAGAATCCCACCGCCACCGATATGGAGAATCCCTGCAAGTACCTCCTTGAGCAGGGCGTGAAGGGTGTGCCCTTCCACGACATGAACGGCTGGGCTCAGTGGGGCTTTGCCCAGTACTCTTTCTACCTCTACTTCCACAAGCTGGGCATCAACCCACAGTTCTACCCCGACCTCTTTGAGTCGCTGAGAAAGAATCCTGTCAATGCAAAGTGGAGCGACCCTGCCCGTATTCATCTCGACTGGTACATCCGCATCTGCAATGAGACCAAGACCGAC
Source organism: uncultured Akkermansia sp. (assembly GCA_964371115.1). Classification (GTDB taxonomy): domain Bacteria; phylum Verrucomicrobiota; class Verrucomicrobiia; order Verrucomicrobiales; family Akkermansiaceae; genus Akkermansia. The sequence goes on from CAYJLP010000221.1 coordinate 2,541, forward strand.
TTCACCGAGGACTTTGAGATCTTCAACTGGTTCGTCCCCATTGATGTGAAGAAGCATCAGTACGGCGACTACCACTACAAGCTCACGAAGGAAATGGCCGACGCGGCGAAGGCACTCATCAAGGCGAAGGGCTACCCAAAACCCAAGTACCGCATTGCTTTCATGCACCAGCATGGCAAGACGGTGAATCTCTGGGGCAAGAGCATGAGCGGCTCCGAGCTCAACGGCTACTGGACGAAGTACAAGGCAGATGGCAAGCTCTCCATTGATGTGAAAGCCAGCAAGCAGGGCGAGCTCATCAAGGTCACGGACGGCGAGAACGCCGCCGCCTTCTGCGTGAAGACAGATGGCAAGGTCGTGGGCTACTTCGACCGCCCACAGTTCTCCATCGCAGGACTCCCATGGAATGCCAGCTCCGAGGTCTACGCCATCCCCATGCAGACGGCCAAGCCCTACAAGCTCATCTACAAG
>CAYJLP010000222.1:0-2841 GCA_964371115.1 uncultured Akkermansia sp.
CGTTCTCGTCGTGAGCATAGAATTTCTTGCTCTTCTTAACGATCTTCTTGAAGATGGGATGGGGGACGCGGGCGACGTATTCAACAACGATGGTCTTGTTCATCTTGGTGGAGACGACGACACCGATGCGGCTCTTACGAAGGCCCTGAGGCTGTGTTGTAGTTTCTTCGCTCATGGTTGATTAAAGTTCCTTTTGGGGTTCGTATTATTCTGCATCAGCAGTAGTCTCACCTGCCGATTGGACGGTGAGGGCACGGGCGATTTCCTTACGTACGATGCGAAGGCGCTGGTTGTTCTCGAGAAGTCCGGTGGCCTGCTGGACGCGCAGGTTGAAGTACTCTTCGCGAAGCCCACGGATGTGGGCTGCGAGTTCCTTCGCGGGCATGCCGCGGAAGTCTTTTGCTTTTTTAATTGGCATATCAGTTGTTCTAGTTGGATGCGGTTGCTGTTACGCGGTGGGCTTGACTCCCTGACGATAGACGAAGCGTGTACGGATACCAAGCTTGTTGGAGGCGAGGCGGAGTGCTTCGCGGGCTTGGGATTCGGTGACACCACCTACTTCGAACATGATGTTGCCAGGACGGCAGACGGCTACCCAGCCCTCGACACCACCTTTACCCTTACCCATACGTGTGTCGGGGGGGCGCTTGGTGAAGGACTTGTGAGGGAAGATGCGGATGTAGACGCGACCTTTACGACGGAGGTAGCGGTTGATGGCGATACGGCAGGCTTCGATCTGGTTGTTGGTGATCCAGCCGCGGGTGAGTACCTGCAATCCGAAGTCGCCAAAGGCGACATAATCACCGCTCGTTGCATTGCCGCCGCTGTTGCCGCGGTGCATCTTACGGTTATTATTCTTAATACGTTTGGGCATTAAAGGCATAGCTTATTTCTCCTTCTGTGTTAATTTCGGGTTGAGATATTAGGAATCACGACGGTTGTCGCGGTCGCGGCGGGGGCGCTGCTGACGGCGCTCGCCTCCGTTGGGGGCGTTGCCGGTACCAGGACGCTTGTTGATCCAGCACTTGATGCCGATGATGCCGTAGAGGGTGTTGGCCTCTGCAAAGCCGTACTCGATGGGAGCACGCAGTGTCTGAAGGGGCACTTTGCCTTCGCGGTATTGCTCAGCACGGGCGATGTCGGCTCCACCGAGACGGCCACCACAGCGGACGCGGATGCCTGCGGCTCCGAAGTCCATGGCGACTTGCACGGCGCGCTTCATGGCGCGACGGAAGGAAACACGACGCTCAAGCTGAGTGGCGATGTTTTCTGCGACGAGCTGGGCGTCGAGCTCAGGCTGGCGGATTTCCATGATGTCGAGCTTGATCTGCGTGTTGTTGCAGAGCTTGGCAAGCGCGGCGGTCATTTCTTCGATGTTCTTACCCTTGGGCCCGATGACGAGACCGGGGCGTGCGGTGGAGATGGTGACGCGGATGCTGTTCCATGCGCGTTCGACGACGATGCTGGAGATAGCGGCGGTGGCACCCTTGAGATCTTTGTTGAGACTCTGCGTGTAGTCCTTGATGAACTTGCGAATCTTGAGATCCTCGTGGAGCTTAGCGGCATAATCCTTGCCTGTGGCGTACCACTTGGAACGCCAGTCTTTGGTCACGGCAAGACGGAAGCCGATTGGATTTACTTTTTGACCCATAGTCTTATGTTCTTTTCGTTAGGATATGTTATGCCTCTGGGCTTGCGAGGACGACGGTGATGTGAGCGGTGCGTTTGCGGATGCGGTTAGCAGATCCGCGGGCGCGCTGCATGGAGCGGCTGTAGGTGATGCCTTCGTCGACGCGAACGCTCTTGAGTACGAGCTCGTCGGCGTTGAGGCCGTTGTTGTGCTCGGCGTTGGCTACAGCTGACTTGAGTGTCTTGTTGAGAAGGTAGGCACCCTTCTTGGGGGAGTAGCTGAGCACGTCGGTGGCGCGGGATACGCTCATCCCTTGCACGGCGGCTGCTACGTCACGCATCTTCTTCGCAGAGATGCGAGCATTTTTGTATACTGATTTCACTTCCATGGTAATGGGTTTTCTTGAAGGTATTATTCGGTGGTTTTGATGGATACGCTGTCGCCGACTTGGACGTCGAGCGAGTCGCTGAGTCTCTTCTGGATGAGGAGTCCTGCTACTTTCTTTCGTACGTCGGTGACGATCGCATGAGCGATGGCTTGGTCGCCGCGCGAGATCTCCATGGGCATGCCCACTTTGACTTTCGCTTCGCGGCCTGCATTGATGACGAGCAGTCCGGACTCGCTGTCGATGCTCACGACATTCGAGTTGTTCAGACTGCCGCTCAGGGCACTCTTGGGAGCGGCGCGGTAGCCGAGGGCTACTTCGAGCTCGCGGAGGGCGGCTTCGAGGGCGAGGGTGGCCTCGGGGTCTTCGACGAGGGCGGCCTGACTGTAGGCTTCGACCGTGCCACTGAGGTGGAGGGCTTGCTTGCGCAGCTGCTCTAGCTCGGTGCGGGCGGCTTCGAGTTGGGCGACCGTTTCGATGAGGCGTTCTTCGCCCTGTCCTAGGGCGGCTCCACCGAGCGCGTCGAGGCGCTTGGTGATTTCGTTCATCTGGCTACGGGCTTCAGCCGCGTCTTGGCGGGCGAGGGCGTAGCTTTCTCGGAGGACAGCGAGCTGTCGTTCGAGTTGTGCGATCTTGCTTTCCGAACCCGATGTCCCAGTCTCTACACCGTACGCAGAGCCGATGCAGAGCTGCATGAGGCTGAGTACTGTAATGGTGTAGAAACGGTTCATCGTGATTAATGTGTTGGTGTTACTTAGTGATTACTTCTTGCCAATACCACCGTGTGCCTTGAAGGTACGGGTGGGGGCGAATTCACCGAGCTTGT
>CAYJLP010000223.1:0-2815 GCA_964371115.1 uncultured Akkermansia sp.
GTGTTGGGGTGGCAGGAGTATACACGAGACCCCCTGATGCGTCAAGCAGCTTTTTAAACTTTTTTGCATTTTTTGTGTAGATTCTTTTTTCAAATTACGTAAGTTATTGTTGGCGAGTTTGGTTTCTCCATTAAAAAAGTTCGCACCCTCGCTGATTGGATCAGGGAGGGTGCGGATTGGCTGACTTTGCCACTAGTTCTGCCACCTGTGCGTGGTCAATATTTAGAGGTGGAGGACGTAGTGGTGCTATTCAAAATCTATTGCTACTGGGCAATGATCTGATCCCATCACCTCAGGATGGATGCAGGCTGACTGGAGACGCGGGAGGAGCGACTCGGAAAGGCCGAAGTAGTCAATGCGCCAGCCCACGTTGCGTGCGCGTGCGCCTCCGCGGTAGCTCCACCAGCTGTAGGCCGCGGCTGTATCGGGATAGAAATGGCGGAAGGAATCAACAAAGCCGCTCGACAGTAGAGATGTGAAACCCGCGCGCTCCTCATCTGAGAAGCCTGCGCTGAAGTGATTCGCATCGGGGCGCGCGAGGTCGATCTCCTCATGGGCGACGTTGAGATCTCCGCAGAAGATCACGGGCTTTTTCTCATTGAGCCCCACGAGGTAGTCACGGAATGCCGCGTCCCAGACCTGTCGGTAGGGGAGGCGCAGCAGCTCGTTTTTCGAGTTCGGCGTGTAGCAGTTTACCAGATAAAAATCCTCAAACTCCATCGTTGCCACGCGTCCCTCGGCATCATGCTCCTCGATACCGATACCGAGGGCGGTTGAGAGTGGTTCGTGGCGCGAGAGGATAAGCACGCCTGAGTAGCCTGCTCGCTGGGCGGGATTCCACAGTGCGTGAGGCCAGGCGTCAATCCACTCGCTTTTCACCTGCTCGGGGCGTGCTTTGATCTCTTGGAGGCAGAGGATATCGGGCGCGAGGGCGTCCATGTCTGCGACGAGGTTTTTTCCCAAGACGGCTCGTAGGCCATTCACATTCCAACTGATGAGTTTCATAGCCCGCATGCTAGCGCAATCAAGCCCCCATGTCAAGTAGGCAACATGCCAACACGCATCCTCAGAGACAGGATCATCACCCCTTATTATCAAGAGTAACCCAACTAATCACGAAAAGCGAAAGATCTATTATTATAATATCTCTTTAATAATGAGGACTAAATTCTCACCATTCTAAATAAGCAAATACAGAAAATCGCTTCGCGAGAAAATAGAATCCCCCCTAGATTAATGAGATTTATCCCATTAGACACGCTCCTCGATTCTTCTAATAAAAAATATATTCCGAGAGAGTCGCCTCGAGCTCTCTCGCGTCTGCCTCTCCCCTCTCTACACACAACAGCACCCAGCCGCGATGGACTGGGTGCTGGCTTGATTAATAAAATAATGAACTCGCCTCAGCTCGGCATATTGAGCTGATAAAGCGCTCTATTTGTCGCATGATCCATGATCGCGAAGGCCTCACGATGGATGGAGGCGTCCGAGCGAAAGATCAGTCGCCCTGTACACTGACGCTCGAGCTCCATGAGGATTTTCGCATCTTCGTTCTTAAAGCGCGAGAGTACATCGCTGTTCACCACTACGACCATGTCGCCGACGGTTTCGCGGTACTTCATGATCATGGCCTTGATCTGGCGCTGGATTTCTACGCTCATGGTCATCACGCTCTTGATGCGTCCGCGACCATGACAGTAGGGGCAATGGTCATTCACGTAGTCAAGCAGTGATTCATTGATGCGCTGACGTGTCATCTCCATGAGGCCGATGGGGGTGATGGGCATGACCTGCGTCTTTGCCTTGTCGCGTCTGAGAGCTTCTTTCATCGCTTTGTAGACCTGCGCCTGATCTTTGCGGTGGCGCATGTCGATGAAGTCAACGACGACGAGTCCGCCTATGTTGCGCAGGCGCAGTTGGCGGGCGATTTCGCGCGCGGCTTCCATGTTCGTCTCAAGGATGGTTTTGTCGAGGTCTTTGTGCCCCTTGTTGCGCCCTGTGTTGATGTCAATGGAGATGAGTGCTTCTGTCTCATCGATGACGAGGTAGCCGCCGCAGGGGAGCAGGACCTGGCGCTGGAAGGCTTCGTTGATCTGCTTTTGCACGCCGAGCTCTTCAAAGATGGGGTTGCGCGTGGTCAGGTGCTGGATGTAGCGCTTTGAGCGACGCGAGATACTACCCGCGATGTCCTGCATGCGCTGCGTGGTCTCCTGATTGTCACAGATGATATAGTCCACGCTGTCGGTTAGGAAGTCGCGCGCGGTGCGCTCAATGAGATCAGGCTCGCGATAGACGGAGAGCGGAGCGGGGCGGGAGGCGCATTTCTCCTCGACGTCGCGCCACTGCTTGAGCAGCATGGCGAGGTCGCGGACGAAGTGGCGGAATCGCTGCCCCTGTGCCACGGTGCGCATGATGATGCCCATGCCCTCGGGGACGTTGAGCTTTTGCACGATCTTGCGCAGGCGCTGGCGTTCTTTGGGATCGTCGATCTTGCGCGATATGCCGAATTGATCGGTGAAGGGCATCAGCACGATGTAGCGACCTGCTAGCGAGATGTTGGTCGTGACGCGAGGTCCCTTCGAGCTAATGGAGCCTTTCGTGACTTGCACCATGATCTCGGAGCCGACGGGGTAGAGGTCAGGGATGTCTTTGCTGGTGATTTTCTTTTGCTTCTTCTTGGGGCGACCTTCGCGCTGAATTTCCTCGAGCGAGGAGTCGAGCGCGAGCGGGAGCGCATCCCAGAAGTGGAGGAAGGCGTTTTTCTCATAGCCGATGTCGACGAACATGGCCTTGAGACCCGGCTCGATGTTTTTCA
>CAYJLP010000224.1:0-2764 GCA_964371115.1 uncultured Akkermansia sp.
CGCGGGTGATGTCGTTTTGCAGCTCATCGAGCGTGTAGCCGACGGCGAGCTTGGCCGCGAGCTTCGCGATGGGGAAGCCCGTCGCCTTCGACGCGAGGGCGGAGGAGCGGCTGACGCGGGGATTCATCTCGATGACGATCATGCGACCAGTCTTCGGATCGGTGGCGAACTGGATGTTCGAGCCACCTGTCTCCACACCGATCTCGCGGATGACGGCAAAGGAGGCGTCGCGCATGATCTGGTACTCGCGGTCAGAAAGCGTCTGAATGGGAGCAACAGTGATCGAGTCGCCTGTGTGAACGCCCATGGGGTCGAGATTCTCAATGGAGCAGACCACGACGCAATTGTCCTTGCGGTCGCGCATGACCTCCATCTCGTATTCCTTCCAGCCGAGGAGAGACTCTTCGATGAGCACCTCGGTGACGGGGGAGAGATCGAGACCGTTGGAGACGATGTCTTCGAACTCCTTCTTATTGTAGGCAATACCGCCGCCTGTGCCGCCGAGGGTGAAGGCGGGGCGGATGATGAGCGGGTAGCGGCCGATGACGTTGTTGGCAATCTCCCAAGCCTCGGCCATGGTGTGAGCCGTACCGGAGGAGGGGACATCGAGACCGATCTTGATCATCGCGTCCTTGAATCGCTGGCGGTCTTCGCCCTTGTCGATGGCGTCGGCGTTCGCACCGATCATACGCACCTTGTTGCGCACGAGGATGCCGCGGCGATCGAGCTCCATGGCGCAGTTGAGCGCGGTCTGTCCACCGAGGGTGGGCAGGAGGGCATCGGGCTTCTCGCGCAGGATGATCTTCTCGACGTATTCGGGGGTGATGGGCTCAATGTAGGTACGAGGGGCGGTCTCGGGGTCGGTCATGATGGTCGCAGGGTTACTGTTGACCAATACAACCTCATATCCCTCCTCTCTCAGTGCCTTACATGCTTGAGTGCCAGAATAGTCGAACTCACAGCCTTGACCGATTACGATGGGTCCAGAGCCGATAACAAGAATTTTTTTGATGGTTGTATCTTTGGGCATGACTTTACGAGTGTAAACTTGCAACTGTATGCCATATTTGGTAACAAAATGCAAGACTAATATCGCAAGCAAGTCAAACAAAAAAGGGCGAGCCTGTGACTCAGCCGCCTCTTTCACACGTCGCACGGGGCTTTTGAGGCGCTAGGAGGGCTCATCCACGACGCGCACGCCATGCGCATAGAGGAGGTACTGCTTGCGGTAGACCTCGGCGATGAGCTCGCGCAGCCACAGCGGGCTGATGACCTCGATGTCGGTGCCATGTGAGAGGATCTCCTGGCGTAGGTCGTAGGTGGGGCGCAGGTGGTAGCGCATGAGGCTGTAGCCCTCGCCCTGCTCGATGCACTGCTGGCTGTGGTGGAGGGGCAGTGAGGCGAGAAAGCGATGCTTGTTGCCCTCGTGGTAGACCTTGAGCAGGACTTCTTGGGGGTCGTCGTTGCGTACGATGCCGTAGCAGTCGCTGAAGTACTGCTGCGCAGAAAAGCTCTCGGGGATGCTGTAGCTCTCCTCGGTGCTGCTCAGCGCCTCGATGCGGTCGAGTGCATAGATGCGCGGCTCCTCGGGGCTGCTCTTCTCACTATGCGCGACGATGTACCAGCGCTGGCGAAAGAGCTTGAGACAATAGGGCTCGATGGGGTATTCGCTCGCGTGCTCCGCCCAAAAGGAGCGGTAGCGCATGCGCAGCCTATGCCCATCGCGCATGGCGGCCATGATGAGGGGGAGGTAGTTGGTATTGCCAGGGATGGGCTCGAGCAGGATGTGCTCGGAGAGCTCGTGGGCGTCCTCAGTGATCTGGTTGAGCGTGAGTGCCTGCACGAGCCAGTCCTTGAGCTGCCCGTTCTGATGGGCGCCTTCTGACTCGATGTAGTAGCGGTAGCCGCCCTTGCGCCGGCAGGTGATGTGGATGCCAAAGAGCTGCTGGATGGCGGTCTTGTGGTTGTGAAAGCTCTTGAGGGGGAACTTTTCTTTCTTCACATTGAGACTACAGCTCGCCCATCGCTGCTGTATCTGCGCAAAGCTCGCCCCATCGAGTCCCACAATCGTCTCAATCAGCCAGATATAGCGATGCAATAGATGAAATCCCTGATCTCTCGATGTGCTATTTTCTGAGGTGGCCATGGTGGAGCGTAGATGAATGCTGAAGCTAGAATAGCAGAATTCCCCCGCCATAAGAAGATAAATCGACGCGGCATGCCTCGCAAGACTGTTTGGTTCTAAAAGTTTTACGCTCTCTAATTGTGCTTCTATTTGACTCATGATGCTAGCTATATATTGATCGTTACTCTTTACATGAAATAATTTCTCCTCAATATGCTTGATTAAAGCATAGGTGAGAGTTGAAATCAAGCCCATCCTCGCCTATGCAGACACAAAAAAATCGGGGTTCTGTGTCAGGTGTGCATGGATGGATTTTGCGTGTGAGGGGCAGGCAGCGCATCTAGCTATTCTTATTTGGTGAGAGTTCATCAAACAAAATGGGGTGGGCAGAGTGCAGCGGCGCGAGGTAGAATGCTGAGGTATGTTTTAGAAATCCTCTTGTTATACTCGGTGAGAAAATTGACATGTAAATAAAAATATGCTATATATTTAGTCTTAACATAACTTAAGGGGGGCTTTGCAAAATTAGTTTTCAGAAATTACAGATTTCCAAAATGACCGTCACAGCACGTCTTTTGCAGCATTTTGGCGAGAATTTGCCAGCAAAATCCGAAGCTGCTAATTTTGCAAGATCCCCTT
>CAYJLP010000225.1:0-2735 GCA_964371115.1 uncultured Akkermansia sp.
GAGGATTGCCTGTACCAAAGTACTTGAACTGCCAGCCAAAGTCGAAGGTCTCGCGTTCGCCTGCTGAGGCGGAGAGCGCGCTGAGACCTGATAGAAGGATGAGGGTTGCTTTTGTCATGTCGTTAGTAGATATGCGTGACTATACAGGAGTAGACTATCATAGTGCGACCCGATAGGGCAAGTTAAAAAACTACCCCTACCGGGTCGCTGATTGTGAATAACTATGAGAATAGCTGGGTATTACCTGTGAATAAGTGGGCTATCCTGTGAGTAAGTGTGTGCTGATTATTTGCCCTGCATGTCTTTCATCAGCGCGCTGCGTGTCGCTAGGAGCTTGTCGTAGGCTTGCTGCTGATGGGGTGATAGTTTCTTTGTATTGAGGGCTTGTTTCTCATAGGGATCAGCCAAGAGATCGTAGAACTCAATCGCGCCATCGCTGGGGTAGATGACTTTGTAGCGTCCATCGGTGAGGGTGTTCGAGTAGCCTCTCTGGCGAGTATTCCCCTCGGCAAAGGCGTAGCTGCGGGGAGATTTCGCTGCCTTCTTGAGCAGTGGGGCGAAGCTGTAGCTATCCTCATAGCGGGGCAGCTTGATGCCTGAGAGCTCGCTGACAGTGGCAAACATGTCCGTGGCGCACACGAGCGCATCCTCCCTCTGCCCTGCGCGGGGGACGCCGTAGCCAGCTATGATGAGGGGCACGCGTATGCCGCCTTGGCAGAGTGAGCCTTTGCCCTGCATGCGGTCGTAAGGGCTGCGGATTTGCTTGCGCTCGGTGCCGTTGTCTCCCATGAAGATGACGACGAGCTTCTTTCTATCCTCGGCGGGGATGCTCCGAATCAGGCGGTCTATCTCGCTATCCAGCGACTCGATCATCGCCATGTAGTAGGGCTGGGGATTGCGCTCGATATCATTACTGCTGCCCGAGAGTGTTTTTTGCGAGTGGAGATGCGCGGGGGGGAGATGGATGGGCGTGTGGGGGGCGGTGTAGGCGACCCAGCAGAACCAAGGCTTGTTCTGATCTTGTGCCTTGATCCAGCTCAGCGCGCGGTTGGTGAGCTCGGTGGTGATGTAGTTCGCGTTGCCCTCGACGTTCGTACCGACGACGAGTTGGCGTGCGCTGTAGTCGCGCGTGCCGCCCTTCATGATGCCGACGAAGTGGTCAATACCGTAGTCAATGGGGTAGTAGGGGAAATCTGAGATGTGCCATTTGCCGATGAGGGCGGTGGCGTAGCCGCTCTTCTCCTTGAGCTGGCGGTGAAGGAGTAGCTCCTCGGTGAGGACTTCCTGCCCGAGGGTGATGACACCTGAGCGTGAGCCGTGCTTGCCTGTGAGCATGCAGGCGCGCGAGGGGGTGCTCAGGGGAGCCGCCCAGCTGTGGTTGAAGAGGATACCCTGCTGCGCGAGTTTGTTGAGAGTCGGGGTCTTGGCCGTGGTGGCACCGGGAACCTTGTAGCAGGAGAGCGATTCTGACCCGAGATCGTCGGCGAGGATGACGAGGATGTTGGGCTTGTCGCTGGCAGCCTGCGCGATGCTGGTACTGAGGAGGCAGAGAGGGAGGAGATGTTTCATGATTTTTTTCAAAAAAAAACAGCACCCCTGCGGAGAGGTACTGTTTTTTACAATTAGTGTACGAGGAAAGGGGGGATTATGCCGTAGGAGCAGCAGCCTTGTTGGCCTTGCGTGCTTCGCGGGCGGCCTTGGCCGCGGCGCGTTCTTCTTCGCTGAGCTTGCCGTCACCGTCCTTGTCAAACTTTTCAATCATCTTCTTGCGCATTTCGGGGTTCATTTTACCCTTGCCGCGGGGGCCTTGGCCTTCGGCTCCTTCACCTGCGGGCTTCTGTGGGCGGGCGGCCTTGGCCGCGGCGCGTTCTTCTTCGCTGAGCTTGCCGTCACCGTCCTTGTCAAACTTTTCAATCATCTTCTTGCGCATTTCGGGGTTCATTTTACCCTTGCCGCGGGGGCCTTGACCTTCGGCTCCTTCACCTGCGGGCTTCTGTGGGCGGGCGGCCTTGGCCGCGGTGCGTTCTTCTTCGTTGAGCTTGCCGTCACCGTCCTTGTCAAACTTTTCAATCATCTGCTTGCGCATGCCAGCACCTTGGCCGCGGCCTTCGCCTCCTTTGCCCTTGCCACCGCGTGCTTCGCGGGCTGCTTTGCGGGCGGCGCGTTCTTCTTCGCTGAGCTTGCCGTCGCCGTCTTTGTCGAATCGTTCGAGCATTTTTTTGCGCATTTCGGGAGTCATTTTGCCTTTGCCACGAGGTCCTTTGGGACCTGCTTCTTCTGTGCTAGTAGCAGGTGCTGTCGCGGGGGCGGCGGTGTCGTCTGCCATGACTGGAGCGATGAACAGGGCGGAGAGAGCGATGAGGGCGGAGAAATGGAGTGTTGTTTTCATTGTGAGATTATGGGAAGGTTGTATCCCGTCAGATGGAAGAACGCGAATCGTTTTACATATTCTACAGCTTGAGATGTTTTTTTTGTATTTTTTTTATTTTCTTTTTTGCGTGATGAAAAAGGAGGCAAAAATTCGGCTTGTCCGGAAGGAGGAATTGTGCTACGGTTGCCTCTCGTTATGGCAGAACATTTTGATATCAATCAGCTCAACGCAGCTCAGCGTCAAGCGGTAGAGACACTCAATGGCCCCGTGCTCATCCTCGCAGGTGCCGGCACGGGCAAGACTCGCACCGTCACCTGCCGTATGGCGCATATGATAGACTGCGGGGTGAATCCCCGCGACATCC
>CAYJLP010000226.1:0-2733 GCA_964371115.1 uncultured Akkermansia sp.
GCAGTCGCGGCCCTTGATACGGCTATCAGATGTATTCTCCATCACCTTGCCGCCCTTCCAGTAGAGGAAGCGCAGGGAGAGATCCTCGTAGGAGACATCCGTCGAGCCGATCTTTGCCCCGTACTGCTTGGCAGGCATGGCGACGGCGCGACCGCGGCCATCGACGATGAGCAGATCGGCGGCGCGCTCATTGATGCGCACGTCAAATCGGTGCCACGCCTTGTTCATGAGATATTGGAATACAAGCGTCTTGCCGCGCGCGCTGATGCTGAAGGGGGTCTTCGCGCGCCCCTTGCGGATGTTGCCCATCACGTCGCGCTCGCCTTGGCTCACCATGGAGCGGCGCACGGACTGGAGTATTTGATCAGCCTGTGGGGCTGCGTGCAGCATATCGGAGGTGAATACCGCCGCGGCCAATGAGATAATCGTCATACATTTCTTGTACATGAGTTCATGTATATCATATTGTGCGCGATTTGGGGAGTTTTTTCTTGTGGATTTTTGCGTCAGTTGTTAGGCACACCACGCGCTAAGCCTGATGGACAACTCGCTTTTGTTTACTCTTTACAGAATGAGATTTTCTGCTATACTCTCCCGCGCATGAATACAGAATTCCTACAAAAGGCTGCCCAGGAAGCCCGTGGTCTCGCCATCGACGCGATCTACGAGAAGGCCTCTGGACACATGGGACTCCCCCTCGGTTGTGCTGAGATCGGTGCCGTTCTCTTCGGCTCACTGCTCAACATCAACCCCGACGAGCCCCGCTGGCTCAACCGCGATCGCTTCATCCTCTCGGGTGGACATGGCTCGATGTTCCTGTATTCATGGCTGCATCTCAGCGGCTACGACCTGAGCCTCGACGATGTGAAGGCCTTCCGCGCGAAGGGATCGAAGACCCCCGGTCACCCTGAGTTCAAGTGCTGCCCTGGTGTCGAGTGCACCACGGGACCTCTCGGACAGGGCATTGCGAACTCGGTCGGCTTTGCCATCTCGGCGAAGCACGCCGCTGCGCGCTTCAACACCGCTGAGTGCGAGATCTTTACTCAGAATATTTACTGTCTTGCAGGGGACGGCTGCATGCAAGAAGGCATCGCCCGTGAGGCGGCCGCCATCGCAGGTGTCCTCAAGCTCGACAACCTCGTGCTCATCTATGATGCCAACGGCATCACGCTCGACGCTCCCCTCGACCGCACACAGACCGAGGACACGGAGGCACTGTATCGCGCCATGGGCTGGGATACAGTGACGATTGACGGCAACGACATGGAGGCTGTTTCCAACGCGCTGCGCATCGCGGCTATGGAGAAGAACGGTCGTCCAAAGCTCATCATCGCGCGCACCGTCATCGCGAAGGGTGTACCTGGCTTTGAAGGCACGACCAAGGGTCACGGTGAAGGTGGTGCGAAGCTCTGGAAGGAAGCCCACGCCGCGTGGGGACTGCCTGAGGAGCTCTACTATGTCTCCGATGAGGTACGCGCGTACATGGCGGAGGTCAAGCAGCAGCGTATTGCTAGCTATGACAGCTGGATGACACTCTTCCTCGCATGGCAGAGCAGCAACCCCGAGCTCATGGAGGAGCTGCGTGCGGGCTGTGAACTCTCGACTGAGGGGCTGTCCCCTGAGGTCAGCGACAAGCTCATTGCTCTTTTCTCTGGTGATCAGAAGCTCGCGACGCGTTCCTCGGGTTCGACCGTGCAGAACGCTCTTGGAGCTGCCTGCCCAGGGCTGCTCAGCACGAGTGCTGACCTCTTCTCGAGCAACAAGAACTATCTTAACGGCGCGGGAGATTTCTCTGCGGACGACTACACAGGACGCAACTTCTGGCTCGGTGTGCGTGAGCATGCGATGGGCGCGATTTGTAATGGCATCGCCTATGATGGCATCTTCCGCGTGAGTGCGGGGACATTCTGTGTGTTTGTTGACTACATGCGCGCGTCTATCCGTGTTGCGGCACTGGCGCACCTGCCTGTTACCTACATCCTGACGCATGATTCTGTTGCGGTGGGTGAGGACGGACCGACGCACCAGCCTATCGAAACTGTCTCGGGACTGCGTCTCATTCCGAATCTGGATGTCGTGCGTCCTGCTGATGAGGAAGAAACCGCTGGTGCGTGGATGTGCGCGATGCAGCGTGTGAGCGGACCTACGGCGCTTATCTTCACGCGTCAGGATATACCTAGCCTGAGTAGTGTGCAGCCTGATCTGAGTGCGGAAACGCGCCGTCAGGGAACGCTGAAGGGAGCGTATATCGCGCGCAAGGAGAAGACTGCGGAGCCTGAGTTGATTATTATTTCTTCGGGTTCGGAGCTCATACTGGCACTAGAGGCGGCTCAGCAGCTGGGTGACGGTGTGCGTGTCGTGTCGATGCCCTCGATGTGGCGCTTTGAGCGTGAGGACGCGGCTTACCGTGAGGAAGTACTGCCAAGCAGCTGCATGCGTCGTATCGCGATTGAAGCGGGACGTGCGGACCTGTGGTTCCGCTATGTGCATGATGCGCGTGGTATCATCAGTATTGATGAGTACGGCTTCTCGGCACCTGGGGATCTTGTGCTGCGCGAGATGGGGATGAATGTGGAGAACATCGTCGCCACGGCGAAGGCTCTGTAATTCACACGTCTGATTTATTTTTAAAAGCGGTGCTCGATGTGAGCGCCGCTTTTTTGTATATAGGGTGGCACTACCCCTAAAAATGCGGAGCATTTTGGATTCTTAAGGTCTAGACCTTAAGCGATC
>CAYJLP010000227.1:0-2696 GCA_964371115.1 uncultured Akkermansia sp.
TTATTACTTAAGGGGTGCAGAGGTATAGCGACACGATATGCTAAAACACTCTCCTAATTTACTGGTGCAGTGTGCATAGCATCGATAAGACTATGGTTCAGAACTACAGCAAATTTCGCGTAGACACTGCCTAGCCTCCTTATCGAGTGAGGAAATCATGATACGATTCTGACGGAGTGCCGAAAAAAGCCCCATGCGGGGCTTCGACGACCGTGAGCCACATCATACACGTGGCTCAGAAAAAAACTCTAGCTCACACGACTCCCTCGTTGAGCATGTACTGGAGATACTCAAGCGTCTGGCGCATCTCAGCGCGTATCTCGGTCATGACCTCCTCGCTACAATCGGTGATGGAGTACCAATCATCGAGCGCGAGCAGCTCTTGATCACTGAGCTCGTAGGCTTCAAGTGAACTATAGCGCACGCGACGATAGGCCTCACAGATACGCACCGCGCGCGCGTCGTCGAAATACCAGACCCCCTTCTCTTCAGGAGTTTCGCAGCAGGCGACCGCCCATGCAGGAGCGCCTGTCATCTCTAGATAAACTGTCTCGCCATGCCCGCGATCGAGGATGGCGGCGTATTTGTTGTACTCGCGTTGACTACTATAGGTGCAGCTATAAGGTAAAAAGCATTTGTTCATCTCTGTTATTTTATCGCAATACATCCATGAGTCAATCTTTATTCTAGCCCGCAGCTTCAGGTATAATCAATGCCAATGACTTTTATCGAGTGGATATGCTCATACCTCTTGTTGATGATCGAATCGGCAAATGCTTGCAGCTCCTTGAGCAGTGCTGGAAATTCAATATTGCCCGTGCTGGCTCGCCAGCGTTGCTTCTCTGCTGGTACAAAGAATACCCCCACCCTCAAACAAAAGATGACACAGCAGCACAAAAATCATATTGACATTTGGAAAAATATCAATATGATAATCCCTATGAACAACACACTCGCACAGCCAGCGTCCTCCGACAGCCTCTCGCTCTGCGCGGCGACTCTCGAAAAAAAGGCGGCCATCTTCAAAGCCCTAGGCCACCCCATCCGCCTGCGTATCGTGCAGACTCTCATGAATGGAGAGCGATGCGTCTGCGACCTCCACGAGCACTCGCAGCGCGACATGTCAACCATCTCCAGCCATCTCAAAGTCCTCAAGTCATCACAGATCATCAAATGCCGCCAAGTGGGCAAACAGGTATTCTACAGCCTCAATATCTGCTGCCTGAGCACACTTTTCAGCTGCATCGACCGCTTCATCGAAAACTCTGAAGAGGCTTAGCACCCCCCTCCCCCTTTCCACCCCACCTATCAAAAACAACCCCACCATAACTCAAAACTCATGAATACCATCAAAATCTACGGACCTGGCTGCAAGAAGTGCAGCGACCTCACCGATCTCACCAAGCAGATCATCGCCGAGCAGAATCTCAACTGCGAGCTCGTCAAGATCTCCGATCCCATGGACATGGCAGCTGACGGCGTCATGGCCACCCCCGCCCTCGCCATTGATGGCAAGGTGCTGGTCAAGGGGCACGTCCCCACGCACGAGCAGCTCAGCGAGATTCTGAAGAACAGCGGCATCCCCAGCGGTGGCTGTGATTGCAACGGAGCTTGCGAAGCACCCGCAGAAGAGAAAGCCACGCAAGCCGCCCCTGCCTCTTGCTGCAGCTCTGCTCCTGCAGAAGAAAAACCCACCGCCCCAGCCCCCTCCACCTGCTGCAGCTCTGCTCCTGCAGAAGAACAACCCGCCGCCACCGGTCGCGGTTGCGGCTGTGCTAGCGGTGGCGGCTGCTGCTCCTCAGAAAAGGGCGGCAACATGGGCAAGCAGCTCGTCGTCTGGGTCATCCTCATCCTCGTCGGCTTTGCCATCTACAAGGCTATGGACAACAAGAAGACAGCCGCCGCTGATGCCGCCGCCGCCGCTGCTCCCGCCATCGAATCCGGAGTCGAGGCCATCTACTACCACAACGTCCAGCGCTGCGTGACCTGCAACAAGATGGAAAAGTGGATCCAGGAAGCCGTCGAAGCCAACTTCGCCACCGAGCTCCAGTCTGGCAAGCTCGCGCTGAAGTCCCTGCGCATCTCCCCTGATGACAAGTACAAGCTCCAGTACGCGAGCCTCATTGTGAAGAACATCGAGGGCGGCGCCGAAAAGAGCTTCGTCAATGCGGAAAAGATCTGGCAGCACAAGGGCGATGAAGCCGCATTCAAGGCCTACGTCGTCGACGAGATCAAGAAGGCACTCGCCCAGTCCTAATCTCTCACTAAAAATCACCCCATGACTTGGTTCCTCTTAGTCATGCTAGGGCTCGGCATCACCAGCGCGGTGATGCCCTGCCCCCTGGCAACCAACATCGCGGCCGTCAGCTTCCTGATGCGCCAGGTCGCCTCAGCTCGCGGCTCTGTCCTCGCCGCCCTCCTCTACACGCTTGGCCGCGTGCTCGCCTACATCCTCATTGGCATCATCATCGGCTTTAGCCTGAGCTTCAGCGGTGCGTTCAACTACTTCTTGCAAAACGAGCTTCCCGTCTACATGGGACCTCTGCTCTGCATCGCGGGCCTCATCCTCATGGACTTCATCCCCTTCCCCGCCATTGGGAAAAAGAGTGATGCCTTCCAGAAGGAATCCTCAGGCCTGCTCTCCACCTGCGTGAGCGCGCTGGGCATGGGCTTCCTCTTCGCCCTCGCCCTCTGCC
>CAYJLP010000228.1:0-2683 GCA_964371115.1 uncultured Akkermansia sp.
AGGAAAGCTACGCTGGCTACCGTCTGGAGTCCAACTACAAGAATGCGAAGGGCGAAACCCTCCACTCACAGGACCTCCACTACACAAAGAAAGAATTCGTCCAGTTCATCCAGGACTCGGCGAAGCAAGGTGTCGCTATCGTCCCTGAGATCAACAGCCCTGCGCACGCGCTGAGCTTCACACGCATGCGCCCTGACCTCATCTATCAAGGACCCATGAACAACGAGAAACGCCGCTGCGAAATGCTCGACGCCTCGCGCCCCGAGACGCTCGAGTTCGTCTCCAGTGTCCTCGACGAGTACCTGCTGCCAGACAAGAAGACAGGCAAGGCGGTCTTCGAAGGCCTCACCTTCCACGTCGGCTCGGATGAGTTCTACGGCACCCCTGCGAGCTACCGTCAGTACACGGACTCCATCTTGAAGTATGTCAAGAAGCGCGGCTACCAGCCACGTGTCTGGGGCAGCCTCAACAAGAAGCAAGGTCCCATCCCTGTCCTCGCAAAGGGTGTCCAGCTCAACCTCTGGAACGGCGGATGGGCAAAGGCATGGGACTCGATCAACCAAGGCTTTGATGTCATCAACACCGATGACGGCGCGCTCTACATCGTCCCCTTTGCGGATTACTACCGCATGGACAAGAACCAGAAATGGGTCTATGAGCACTTCAAGCCCAACCACGTTGCCAGCGACACCGTCCCCTCGGGTCACCCCCAATTCCTCGGTGCTACCTTTGCCGTGTGGAATGACATGATCGACATCAAGCACCCCGGCTACCACTTCCGCGACATCGCTGAGAGCATCAATAGCTCGATTGCCATCGTGGCGCAGAAGACATGGAGTGATGAGATCGTGCCTCGTAGCTACGATGAGCACCGCGCACTCGTGCCACGCCTCGGCTACTTCCCCGTCGCGCCCAAGAAGCTCGAAAAAGCTATTTCTTTGAAGGATGTGAAAGCACCCATGGCACTGAATGGTGCCTTTGTGAATCCCAACTACCAGCTCACAGCTGAGATTGAAATCAATGCGAGTGCTGCGGGCAAGGATCAGATCCTGCTGAGTGATGGCAAGGCGGCCTTCATGCCTGTCATGGCGGATGGTCGTGTGGGCTTCCGTCGTGATGACACGCTGAGCTTTGCCTATGACTACAAGCTGCCTCTGGGCAAGCGTGTGAAGGTCGAGCTGATCGGCACACTGGGCAAGACACAGCTCTGGGTCGATGGCAAGCTCGTCGCAGACAAGCCTGTGCTGACTACATTCAAGAGCACGCACAAGGAGAAGATCTCCACCTTCCCCCTGCCTCTCAAGACGGTAGGTGCGAAGATAGAGGGCAAGATCTACTCGCTGCAAGTTACGCAAAAGCCTTAATCCCTCGCGGAGTTAAAGAAATATAAAGAGAGAGCTATGAGGTGATATCCTCATAGCTCTCTTTTGCGTGTAGCGTGCGCAAGGATGAGACTGACTGGCTATTGCTTTCGGTATTTTTCTTCAGCAAGTGCGACTTGCAGATCAATTTCAGCATAATCTTCTTTTGTCAATTGAATGTCTGAGGTCGCCAGGGCTATCAGGCTGAGCAGGGTATCTTTGATGCTCTCCTCTCTTTTTGCCGCGAGCTTTTGAACTTTGGTGTAGAGTACTCGAGGCATGCGTATTCCTATCAGCTGGTTTTGGGGATCAGGCTTGTTTGGCATAGGCTCATCATACAAAAAGGAGGCGCATCGTCGATGAAAAAGTTATGCAATTCATTATTCTATTCCGGTTGTTGAATATTGAATTGATAGATCATGAATGAGCCTAGGTTTCATAAGAAACCTAGACTCTTCACTTAGTTCATGTAT
This sequence comes from uncultured Akkermansia sp., assembly GCA_964371115.1. Lineage (GTDB taxonomy): Bacteria > Verrucomicrobiota > Verrucomicrobiia > Verrucomicrobiales > Akkermansiaceae > Akkermansia. The sequence goes on from CAYJLP010000228.1 coordinate 1,835, forward strand.
TCAACTACCGCTACAAGCAATAAGAGCAACTAAGAAATGGGGCGGCCAAAGGCGTGGCGGTCGTACTGCTCGTTGGCGTACTTGTGCTGCGGGTGGCTGCTGCGCATGTAGGCCTCGTGAAGGGGGTGGCTGGGGTCGTGGGCGATGCGGTGGGCTTCCTTGCGTGAGTCGGGGGAGGTGCCCTCGCGGTGGGGAGCCTCGCCGAGCGCGTGGGCGACCTCGAGGAGCACGCGACGGAAGGAGGTGTCGCCGCGGAGTGCTGGGTGCTGGAGCAGCGGGACGACCTCGACGCCGGCGGACATGCCGAGGCGGGCAAAGACGGAGGTGATGGCGGACATGTTGTCCTCGTAGTCGAGTCCCCACTCGTGCTGGAGCTCGGCGTCGGCGAGCTTGATGCGCTGCTCCTCTTGCTGGCGGTAGTGCTGGAGGTGGCGCATGTTCTCTCGGCAGTAGTTTTCTTTGAGCGCATCCATGGCGGCGACGGGTACGCCGTATTCGTAGGCGGTCTGTGCCATACTGGTGGCGAGTCCCTCATCCCAGAGCTCGTCGGGGAGCTGATCGGGGCGGGAGAGCGAAAAGTCCTCGGCGCGGTCGGGGAGACCGACGGAGCGGCGGAAGGCTCCCATGCGGCGTGTATCCTCGATGCCGGGGTAGCCGCGGAGGCGCTCGAGGGAGGCGTAGCTCTTGGCGAGGGCTTCAGGGCGTTGGAACTTGCTGAGTGTGGGGGCGTAGTCGCGTAGGTCTTCGAATTGCTCGTACCACTGGGGGGTGAAGCCGCCGTTGGCATCCATGATGGGGGCTGGCTGCGGTGGCATGGGGGGCTGCATGCGGGGGGAGGATGTGGGGGGC
>CAYJLP010000229.1:0-2680 GCA_964371115.1 uncultured Akkermansia sp.
ATGCCTTATGCTAGCAAAATAGGAGTATCTTTGCAATGTTTATTTTTGATACTATACTTATAGCAACAAGTACAAAAAAACCAGCGAACTTGATTTTATCCATAGTTACAAGCGTTTAAAGTTTATTTCTAGAAATTTTCATCATCAGCCCAGTCAACTAACGACTTCCGTCAATGTAGCCTCTACGATACCCTCTGGCGTATCCGCCATCGGCCGTACAGCCACCCCCGCCACTATCATTATCAAAAAAGAGGCTTCGTAATACACAATAGACTATTATCGCATTAAATACTAAGCATAACCCAATTAAAAAGAACATTAGTAAAGGGTCGATCAGCGAGAGTAAGCCAATATAATAATTAGTAATATCCACGGAAATATGAGAGAGAAGACATTTTCTTTTATCCCACTGTATTTCTAAATTTGAATAGGAATACAGTATATGACAGAAAGATTCCTCATAATATCATTTTTTTACTCTTTGTCAAACTATTATTATTTGCAACAACAGCTCTCCCAGATAGATCAGTGAAATGTACCAGCCACCTTCTAAGGCTCATTCTATCACAGAGGCATGTCCAGTCAAGGGCAATTCCAGCGGGTTGACAGAGCTTTTTTTCCCTCGGCATAGTGCGTGCTTGATAGAAGCGGCGGGGGATGCTAGAATAGCCGCGCTGCTCACAACGCAGCAGCTCGCGCATCTTTTTGTTATTTTCTATCATGTATCGTTTACCTCCTGTTGTCTACACAGTACTATTCGTCTTGGCGATATGCTGTTTTCTCCCCAGCTGTAGCGAGGAAGAAAGCTCTGTGCAGCGAGCCGCGCAGCAGGGCATCCTCATCGTGGGGAACAACTCCGAGCCCCAGAGCCTCGACCCCCACCTCGCCACCGCCGTCTCCGACGGACGCATCATCTCCACACTACTTGAGGGACTCGTGCGCCCCGACCCCGTCGACGTGACACAGGTACACCCCGCTGTCGCCGAGTCATGGAGCCATGACGCCGACGCACGTGTCTGGCGATTCCAACTGCGAGAAAACGCACGCTGGAGTGACGGGCGCCCCGTGCGAGCGGAGGACTTCGTCTACGCCTACCAGCGACTACTCCACCCCAGCTTTGGTGGGAAATACGCGCAGATGCTCTACCCCATCGCGGGAGCAGCCGAGTTCAATCAGGGCAAGGCCGACTGGAGCCAAGTTGGCGTGAAGGCACTCGATCCCCGCACCCTCGAGATACGCCTCGTGGGCCCTACGCCTCACCTCCTTGAGCTGCTGCTACACTACACTTGGTTCCCCATTCCCTCCCATCATGTCGAGGCACACGGAGGCATGCTGGAGCGTCGCAACACATGGACACGCGTCGAGACCTGGGTGGGCAATGGCGCCTACCTGCTACGCGAGCACCGATTCAATCACTTTTTGGAGGTCGCGGCCTCGCCTGACTACTGGCGCGCCGCCGATGTGCGCAACCGTGGAGTGCGCTTCCTACCCATCGTCAATGGATTCACCGAGACGCGCATGTTCTTTGATGGGAAGCTTCACATCACCAACAACGTCCCCCCCGAGCTGATCGCCTACGCCCAGGAGCGCGGAGGAGACCAATTCATCCAATCGCCCTACTACAGCTGCACCTTCTACAGGCTCAATACCCAGAGCCCACCGCTCAACGACGAGCGCGTCCGCCGCGCGCTCTCACTCGCCATCGACCGCGACACCCTCGTGAGTCGCGTCGTGCGCGGAGCGGGTGAAGCGACGCAGGGCTTCACCCCCCCGAGCACTGGCTTCTCCCCTAGCCTCCCCGAGCTACCCAGCACACAGTCCGAGCGCGAGCAGCTCGCGCGCCAGCTGCTGCGAGACGCGGGCTACGCCAACGCGGGAGATAGCAAGGGCAAGAAATTCCCCCTCATCGAGCTCATGACCAGCTCGCGCGAGGTGCAGCGCATCATGGCTGAGACTATCCAATCCTTTTGGCTGCAGGTGCTCGGCATCCAAACCGAGATACGCGTCTACGAATGGACAGCCTACAAGGCCGCACAGCAGAACGGCGACTACCAAGTCTCCTCCTCCTCATGGAGCGGCGACTTCCTCGACCCGTCGAACTTCGTCGAGCTCTGGCGCAGCGGCGGTGGCAACAACAACACAGGCTGGGCCTCGCCCGCCTACGACGCGCAACTCCTTGCCGCCCAGCGCAGCGTGAGCCGCGAGCAGCGCATGAGCAGCCTCGAAGACGCCGAGCATCTCATGCTCCAGCAGCAGCCCATCATCCCCCTCTACTGGGGACACCGCACCTACCTCGTTTCCCCCCTCGTGCGCGGATTCCACACCTGCCTCATGGAGATGCAGCCCTTTGACGCCGTCGAACTCAGCCCCCAGAAAGACTAAGGATGATCAAACTCATTTTACAACGCCTCGTGCAGGGGATCTTCGTGATCTTCACCCTCGTGACCATCACCTTCTTCCTCATACGCCTGCTGCCCGGCAACCCCTTCCTCGGTGAGCGCAAGCTACCCGAGCACATCATGGAGCAGCTCCAGAGCCTCTACGGCATGGATCAGGGAGCCTTCTCCCAATACATCGACTACCTCGCCAACATCGTGCTACGAGGCGACTTTGGTCCCTCCCTCATCAAGGAGGGCGTGCAGGTCAGCGACATCCTCACGCAGGCCTTCCCCGTCTCGCT
>CAYJLP010000230.1:0-2675 GCA_964371115.1 uncultured Akkermansia sp.
TGATGGCGAGGGTGAATAGGATGCGGCTCCTGAGATCAGGAACTTTCATGCAGTTTGCGAAGGCGGAGATCATATGGTTGGGGTGTCTCGTTTGTTTGGGAAAGGGAACGCTCGTCACCCAGTCAGGTGAGAGGGGCGGCTGTGGTAGCAAGCCGACCTTGCTTGTTTACATAGGCGAGCTGAGTCGCTGTAAGAGAGTAACGCGTAAGAGCGTGTTTGTAAAGGAAAAAAGACGCAGAGTTTCTGTTAGACGCGTCCCTCTTCCAGCGCAGATACCGGACAGCTTGCGCTGTCCGGCCTCTGCAAAGAAGTGTGTGTGAGCTTAAGCTTGGCTCAAGACGGTGAGTGTACCGCCTACGGCTTGGATTTTTGCTGCGACAGACTTGCTGGCGAAGTCAACCGTGAGGTTGATTGCCTTGGAGAGGTTGCCATTGCCGAGTACCTTGATGGCGTCGGCTTCACCCTTTACGAGACCAGCTGCACGCAGTTCGTTCTCGGTCACCGTGGCACCTGCTTCGAAGAAGGCTTCGAGCTGGTTGAGGTTGACGATAGCAATCGTGGAGCGGAAGCGGGTGTTGTTGAAGCCCTTCTTAGGAAGACGGCGATGCAGGGGCATCTGACCACCTTCGAAACCAGGGCGGATGGAACCACCGGAGCGAGCCTTCTGACCCTTGTGACCCTTACCGCAGGTCTTGCCAAGGCCAGAGCTTTCGCCGTTGCCGAGACGCTTCTTGCGGTGCTTGGCACCAGGATTGGGCTTGAGATTGTCAAGTGTTAACATGATAGGATATCAAAGTTAGGGGTGATGACTTAGATGGAGGATTCCTTCTTCTTCTTGCCACGTGCGGAGAGCACCTGATCGGCTGTGCGCATAGTGAGCATGGCCTTCATGGTTGCCTTGACGACGTTGGCGTGATTGGAGGAGCCCAGGGACTTCGCGATGACGTTGTGTACGCCAGCGGCTTCGAGGACGGCACGAACGGTGTTACCAGCGATCAGACCTGTACCAGCAGCTGCGGGCTTGAGGATGATCTTGCCACCGCCGAATTCGCTGTAGATTTCGTGGGGGATAGTACCGTTGACGACGACGACGCTCTTCATACCCTTCTTGGCGGCTTCGGTGGCCTTGCGGATCGCGTCGGACACTTCGTTGGCCTTACCAAAACCGTAGCCTACTTTGCCCTTCTGGTCACCTACGACCATGAGAGCGGAGAAGGAGAAGCGGCGGCCACCCTTGACGACCTTCGCGCATCGGTTGATGAAGACGACCTTTTCCATGAGTTGAGGACCTTCCTCAACGGGAGCTTCGTTGCGACGTCCGTCACGACGGGGACCACGAGGTCCGCGTCCACCCTGAGGGCCACGACCGCCTTGGGGACCACGTCCACCTTGAGGGCCACGACCACCTTGGGGACCGCGTCCACCGCGGTACTGAGGTGCGCCCGCTGCTGCGGGTGCGGGAGATGCTGCTGGTGCGGGTGCACCTGCGGGAGCTTTTGTTTCTTCCGTGTTCATTGTTGTGTGAATTGTTCGGGTTAGAATTTCAGTCCAGCTTCACGAGCAGCGTCTGCGAGAGACTTCACCTTCCCATGGTAGAGGAAACCACCACGGTCGAAGACGACTTCTGTGATACCAGCAGCGATACCGCGCTCACCAATGAGGGCACCTACCTTGGCGGCAGTTTCCTTGTTGGCTTTGCTTTCATCGACGTTGTGCGTGCTTGCGGAGCAGATGGTTACACCTGCTTCATCGTTGATGAGCTGAGCGTAGACGTGCTGATTGGAGAAATGGACGGCCAGACGGGGGCGTGCGGCGGTGCCAGAGATCTTTTTACGGATGCGGGCGTGGACGCGGCTGCGGATGGCTTTGCGATTGATTGTGCTCATATTATTATAATATAGTCAATGTTTTTTACTTACCAACGCTCTTACCTTCCTTACGACGTACCTGCTCGCCTACGTAGCGAACACCTTTGCCCTTGTAAGGTTCGGGTGGGTAGTAGCCGCGGACTTCAGCAGCGAACTGTCCTACAACTTGCTTGTCGATACCTTCAACCTTCACCTTCGTGTTGTCGGTCACAGTTACTGTGAGGCCGGCAGGGATGGGGTGGAGGATGGGGTGCGACTTGCCCAATGCGAGGTCGAGGTCCTGGCCCTTGACGGCGGCTTTGAAACCGACGCCGATAATTTCGAGCTCCTTGACGAAGCCCTTGGATACGCCCTCGATCATGTTGGCGATGAGGGAGCGGTTTGTGCCGTGGAGGGCACGAAGCTTGCGGGAGTCATCCTTGCGCACCAGAGTAGCCTCGGTGCCGTCGATGTTGAGTGTGAGGCCTTCGGGCATCGTCCAGCTCAGTTCACCCTTGGCACCCTTGACCGTGATGGTGTTGGCGTCTACCGATACGGTGACGACGGCGGGGATGGTGATGGTTTTTTTACCAACTCGTGACATAATTTTACAATGAGGTTAGAGTGGATAAGATTACCAGACGAGAGCGAGGAGCTCACCACCGATTTGCAGCTTGCGCGCCTTAGCACCTGTCATGATTCCTTGGGAAGTCGAGACGATGGAGATACCCAGACCGTTCATAACGGTGGGGATTTCGCTGCTAGGGACGTACTGGCGGCGTCCGGGCTTGGAGCAACGCTTGACGTTTGTGATGATGGACTTGCCTT
>CAYJLP010000231.1:0-2625 GCA_964371115.1 uncultured Akkermansia sp.
TCTCATAAAAGCGCGCGACGGAGATGTGGTCGACTTTGCGTGTGATGGGCTCTTTCATTCTCTCCCCATTGTACAGAAAAGAGCGCGAGGGTCAAGGCTTGATTGTTTCCCCTTGTTGAGAAGCAAGCAACACGGCGGCAGGAATCCTCAGCCGCCGTGCAGAAAAAACGCGCTTAGCCCTCCCAGCTATTCCAGCGCAGCTTGTCCTCATCCCACTTGCACTTCGCCTTGCACGCGCCCGCAGGGTAGCCCATAGGCACAAAGCAGAAGGGGATGATGTGCTCAGGCAGGCTCAGCACGTGCTGCACTGCCGCTACGCGCTCCATATCAGGATGCACCGCCGTCCACACGGCACCGAGCCCCAGCGCATGCGCCGCCAGCAGCAGATTCTGCGTCGCGGCTCCGAGATCGTGCAGCCAGTACTCCTGCTCTGCCCCTGGGAAGAAGGATCCGCTGTCCCCACAGAGGACGAAGCCGAGAGGTGCCTTCTTCGCCATCCCCGCATAGGGGAGAGCCTCGCTGAGCGCGTCGAGCGTCGCACGGTCATCAAGGGCGACGATGCGCCATGGCTGCTTGTTCATCGCGCTGGGAGCGGCCATGACGGCGCGCATGAGCTGCTCCGCGATGTCGCGATCCACGGCTTTGTCTGAGAAATCGCGCACACTGCAGCGCGAGAGGATATTTTCTATTACTGGATGAGTATTCATAAATATAATGATATAAAAGAAACGCTATCGAGGATACCTGTACCCCCGATCGCGTGCCCCCTATTCTAATGAATCAAAACTATTTTGCAAGTTGTTTGAATCCTCGCCCCGCAAGATGACACCAAGGCTTGATCGCTCTGGCAGCCTGTGTTAGACTAGCCCCATGAAGTTTCTGATCACGGCGGGACCGACACGAGAAGCCCTCGACCCCGCGCGCTACCTGACGAATCGCTCCTCGGGCCGCATGGGCTATGCCCTCGCGGGAGCCGCTATCCATGAGGGACATGAGGTCCTCCTCATCTCAGGACCCACCTCGCTCGACATCCCCGCGGGCGTGGATTTCCTCCAAGTAGAATCCGCACAGGACATGTACGAGGCCGTACGCGACATGAGCCGCCACGCCGACATCGCCATCCTCTGCGCCGCCGTCGCCGACTACCGCCCCGTCACCGTCTCGGAGCAAAAGATCAAAAAGAACGCCGATCGCATCACCCTTGAGCTCGAGCGCACCCCCGACATCCTCGGCAGCATGCGCGATGTCTTCGGCTATCGCGGGGTACTCGTCGGCTTCGCCGCAGAGACGCAGCACCTCGTCGACTACGCCCGCCAAAAGCTGGTGAAGAAGCAATGCGACTTCATCGTCGCCAACGATGTCTCCCAAGCCGGCATCGGCTTTGACAGCCGCGACAACGAGGTCACACTCGTCTACCCCGACCGCGAAGAGCCCCTCGAGCGCGATACCAAGGAGCAGATCGCCATGCACATCATCGAACACGCCCTCCTCGAACACCGCTCATGAAAGTCACCATGGAGATGCTCGGCTGGGATGCTACCTTTAGCCAAGCTTTTGAAGAACAACGCGGCGAGCACGCCGACTGGTACCCCGCCCGCATCATCCGCGAGACGAAGATCAACTACACCGTCATCGCAAAGGGCAAGGGCGACCACGAAGTCGTCCTCGGGGGCAAGGTCTGGCACGATGCCGTGAACGATGCCGACCTCCCCAGCGTCGGAGACTGGGTCGCCGTCGACCCCGGTCAGGGCGCCGACCTCCCCGTCATCCGCGCACTGCTCCCACGCAAGACCTGCTTCTCGCGCAAGGCGCCTGGCCGCAGCAGCGCGCAGCAAGTCATCGGGACGAACGTCGACCTCGTCGTCATCATCACCGACGCGCTCGCCGACTACAACCCCCGCCGCATCGAGCGCTACCTCACCCTCGTGCGCAAGAGCGGGGCCAAGCCCATCGTGCTGCTCAACAAAGAGGACCAGACCCCACCCGAGACCATGCTCGCCGCCATCGAGGAGCTCCAAGCCCTCGACGCCGAGCTCGAGATCTACCCCGTCGTCGCGCTCTGGAAAAAAGGCTACCCCCGCCACCTACGCCGCGTGCCCAAGGGTGTCACCGTCACCGTCGTCGGCTCCTCCGGCGTCGGCAAGAGCACCTTTGTCAACTCACTACTCGGTGACACATGGCTCGAGACGGGCAATGTCAACGACGTCACGGGCAAGGGACGCCACACCACCGTCACCCGCGAGCTCGTCGTGCTCCCCGGCGGCGGCGTGCTCATCGACAACCCTGGCATGCGCGAGATCCACATGTGGACAGACGCCGCCACCCTGCGCGCGCAGTTCGACGACCTCACCGAGCTCACGCAGCAATGCCGCTTTAGCGACTGCTCACACCGCAAAGACGCAGGATGCGCCATCCGCGCCGCGCTCGAATCGGGCGAGCTCTCCGCCGAACGTTACGAACACTTCCTCCATCTGGAAGAAGAAGTTACCGAGCTCGAGCGTATGACAGAGAAGCGACGCGTCACCCTCGAGCGTGTCACCCGTCGTCAGAAACGCGACACCATGCGCAATAAGCAAGATCGTGAAGATCAACGCCGTAGAAAAAAACCACAAGGCAACTACTAAG
>CAYJLP010000232.1:0-2605 GCA_964371115.1 uncultured Akkermansia sp.
AAGAAGGAGCGCAAGATCTACAGCTACGACGCCACCACAGGCGCGCTGCTCTGGGAGCATAGCGCGACAGACATCCCGAACTCCCCCGCCGAAGCCCCCAAGGTGACAGAAGATACCGGCTACGCCGCCTCCACACCCGCGACAGATGGCGTGCGCGTCTTTGCCGCCTTTGCCACGGGTGACATTGTTGCCGTCGACATGCAAGGCAAGCGCGTCTGGGCAAAGAATCTCGGCGTACCGCACAACCCCTATGGCTACGCAAGCTCCATGGTCGCCACAGAAAAATACCTCCTCGTCCAGTACGACAATGAGGAGAAGCAAGAGCTCTACCTCTTCGACAGCGCGACAGGCAAGCAGCTCTGGAAGAAGACACGCGAAGCTACCATCTCATGGTCGACCCCCGTCATCGTCGATCAGAGCATCATCGTGCTCGCCACCTCCACCACCATGGAGGGCTACGAGCTCGCGACAGGCAAGCAGCTTTGGAAGCATGAGAACATGGCGGGCGAGATCGCCGTCGCTCCCTTCTACGCCGCGGGCAAGGTATTCATGGCCAATGACAACGCTATCGCCGTTGCCCTCGATCCGAAGACAGGCGAGATCGCTTGGGAGAGCACGGACTTCGACCTCCCCGATGTCTCGACCCCACTCGTGACAGACGGCGTGCTCGTCCTCTGCACCAGCGGTGGCGTGATCGAGGGCGTGGACACAGAGACAGGAGAGCTGCTCTGGGAGCAGGAGCTGGAGTACGGCTTCTACAACTCGCCCCTCAAGGTGGGCAAGAACATCATCGTCTTTGATATGGAAGGCGTGGGCTACGTCTTCGAAGCCAGCAAGGAAGGCTACAAGGAAGTCGGCCGCGTCAACATGCACGAGATGGTCGTCTCCATGCCCGTCGCCGAAGACAACAAGCTCTGGATACGCAGCCGCAATCACCTCTACCACTTCGCACCATGAAGGACGAAATCGCCAAAATCATCGAGAAGAACGGCCGCGAGCGACGCGCCCTCATCCACATCCTCCAAGACGTGCAGGAGCAGTACAACTACCTGCCCGTCGAGGCGCTCCAATCCATCTCCGCCCAGACCCCTATCACCCCCACCGAGCTGAGCGCGGTCGCGACATTCTACAGCAAATTCCGCCTCAAATCAGCGGGCAAGCACACCATACGCATCTGCACAGGCACGGCCTGCTACGTGAAGGGCGGTGAGAAGGTCTACCACGCCTTCCGCGAGCACCTGCGCATCCCCGAGGGGCGCGACACGAGCGCGGATGGACTCTTCACCGTCGAGAAAGTCGCCTGCCTCGGCTGCTGCATGCTCGCGGTCGCCGTGCAGGTCGATGATTCCATCTACGGCTGGGTCGAGCCCGACAAGGTACATGAGGTCATCGAAGACTTCCTCGCCACACAGGGCGCAGCTGCCGCGACGACGTCGCAGCAGCAGACCGAGTACCATGGTGAGGCGCGTATCTGTCTCTGCTCCAGCTGTATGGCCTCAGGCGCGGACAAGGTATACGCCGAGCTCAAGCGACTCTCGGCACAATTCCGCCTCCCTGTGCGCTCGATGGAAGTCGGCTGCGATGGCGTTTCCTACCGCTCGCCCTACCTCCGCGTACTCGACAAGGACGGTGAGCTCTACCACTACGCGAACATGACCGCCGAGGGCATCCACCACGTGCTCATGCACCACTTCAGCCCCAGCACGCCGATGAAGAAAGCACTCGGCTACCTCAACCGCGTGGCGCATCGCCTCGTGGGAGACAGACAGGGTGTCGAGCGTCATCGTATCAACGAGAGCATGCGCCAGCGTGACGCGCAGTACGAAGAACCCCAAATACGCATCGCCACCGAGCACAGCGGCGTGATGAACCCCAGCCGCATCGAAGACTACCTGCAATACGACGGCTTTGTCGCCTACAAGAAGGCTCTGACGATGAGCAGCGACGAGCTGATTGATGAAATCCTTCGCTCGGGGCTGCGCGGTCGTGGCGGCGGTGGCTTCCCCACAGGCATCAAGTGGAAGAGCATCGCTCAGCAGAAAGAAGAGCAACGCTACCTCGTCTGCAATGCCGACGAAGGCGACCCCGGAGCCTTCATGGACCGCATGCTGCTGGAGTCCTTCCCCTACCGCGTCCTTGAGGGCATGATGATTGCTATGCATGCCGTGGGAGCCCAGCAGGGCTTCATGTACATTCGCAATGAATACCCTCTCGCCGTCAAGCGCATCCATGATGCCATCGAGCAGGTGCGCCAGCAGGGCTATGACATCCACATCGAGGTCATGCGCGGAGCGGGTGCCTTCGTCTGCGGTGAGGAGACAGCACTACTCGCCTCCCTTGAGGGACGGCGCGGCATGCCCGAGCTCAAGCCTCCCTTCCCGACGGAGTGCGGCTACAACAACAAGCCCACACTCATCAACAATGTCGAGACCTTCGCCCTCGTGCCGTGGATTCTACGCCATGGCGCAGAGGCCTTCGCCCAATATGGTACTGAGTCGAGCAAGGGTACAAAGACCTTCGCCCTCGCGGGCAACATCGTACGCGGCGGTCTCATCGAAGCCCCCATGGGCATGTCGCTGCGCAAGATCATCGAAGAGATAGGCGG
>CAYJLP010000233.1:0-2577 GCA_964371115.1 uncultured Akkermansia sp.
CTGCCCCTCGACCCCGCTGGGCTCTGCCCAGACCCGCCGGGGAACGATCCCCGGACGATCGCTTAAGGTCTAGACCTTAAGAATCCAAGATGCTTCGCATCTTTTTTTATTTTTACTCTGCTAATAAGAAAAAAAACTCCACTATGTCCGACAACATCAAGAGAGGCATCGGTCCCTTCGCCGTGCTGACTCTCATCTACTTCTTCGTAGGCTTCCTGACGACCATCAACGGCCAGCTCCAAGGCCCGCTCAAGATCTCCTTCCTCTCCGAGGTTGTAGGCTTGAAAAACACGCTCACCACCCTCATCTCCTTCTTCTTCTTCCTCGGCTATCTCGTCAATAGTACACGAGGCGGCAAGTGGATCAATGAGGTGGGCTACAAGCGTACGCTGCTACGCGCCCTCTACTTCATGATTGCAGGTCTCGTCTGCTACGCGCTCTCATCCAGCTTTGCCGTTCACCTGCCCCACCTCGTGCTCGATCTCGCAGGTGACATCGTGCCCGTCGGCTTCCTCGTATTCCTCCTCGGCTCCTTCCTCATGGGGACTTCCGCCGCTGTCGGTCAGGTGGTGATCAATCCCTACATCGCCGCCTACGAGCTGCCTGGCACTCAGCCTGTCCAGCGTATGAACATTGTCTGCGCGATCAATTCTCTGGGTACGACCATCGCCCCCTTCTTCGTCACTGGCATCATCTTCGCCGGTGTTTCTATGTCGCAGGTGCAGGCTCAGCAGCTGCTGCTGCCTCTGCTACTCATGGCGGGCTTTGTCGCCGTCGTCACACTCATCACGTCCCGCCTCTCACTCCCCGATCTCGCCGAGACACGCAGCGAGGGCGGCGAGAGTCTGACGCGCAGTATCTGGAGCTTCCGCCATCTGAGGCTCGGCGTCATCGCCATCTTCTTCTACGTGGGCGCTGAGGTCTCTATCGGGGTGAATGTGAATCTCCACGCCATGCAGCTCATCGACGAGGGGCATCCCCTGAGCTTCTTTGGCCGTGAGCAGCTCGTCTTTGCCGGCATGGATCTCGGCATCCCCGCCCTGCTCGCCACGCTCTACTGGGGCGGTCTCATGGTCGGGCGCATCGTCTTTAGCCTCTTCAATCAGGTGTCCCCACGCATGCTGCTCTCCTGTAGTGCCATCTGCGCCATCCTGCTCACCATCATTGCGATTCTGAGCAACAATCTCTGGGTGCTCATCTCCGTTGGCCTCTGCCACTCCGTCATGTGGGGCGCGACCTTCACCCTCGCCATCGAGGGGCTCAAGCAGTACACGTCCAAGGCCTCGGGTATCTTCATGATGGGGGTCTTCGGCGGTGCTATCTTCCCTGTACTCCAAGGTGTCCTCGCCGACCACAGCGGCTGGCAGTGGAGCTGGCTGATCGTCATCGTCTGTGAGAGCGTGCTGCTCTACTACGCCCTCTGGGGCTCGCGCGTGCGCGCCGAAGACGTGGCCTAATGCATCTCTATTTTTTTAAAACAAAAAGAACGTCATATGAATAATCCTGTTACCATCGTCGGTCTCGGAGAGATCCTCTGGGACATGCTCCCCGAGGGCAAGCAGCTCGGGGGCGCCCCCGCCAATTTCGCCTATCACAGCTCGCAGCTCGGGCATGAAGGCATCATCGTCAGCGCACTGGGCAAGGACGCGCTTGGCGACGAGATACGCGATATCCTCGCAGAGCGCGCCATCCAGCACCACCTCCCCGAGCTCGCCTACCCCACGGGCAGCGTCGCCATCGAGCTCGATGAGCGCGGCATCCCCCAGTACGAGATCTGCGAAGATGTCGCGTGGGACCACATCGCATGGGATGAGACACTGGAGAGTCTCGCCGCGCGTGCGGGCTGCGCCGTCTTTGGCACACTCGCGCAGCGTAGTGAAGTGAGCCGCAGTAGCATCCAGCGCTTCATCGGCGCGATGCAGCCTGAGAGCCTGCGCATCTTTGACATCAATCTGCGCCAGCAGTACTACAGCCGCGACGTGATCGAAGCCTCGCTCCAGCTCTGCAATATTCTCAAGATCAATGATGACGAGATTCTCATTATCCAAGAACTCTACCAGCTCGGCCAGCTCAGCCGCGAGGAGATCTGCCGCCATCTCATCGAGATCTACTCGCTGCACTACCTCATCCTCACCTGCGGTCGCCACGGTAGCTACATCTACAGCGCGGACACGGCGCAGGAGGTTAGCTTTGTCCCCACGCCTGACAGCCCCATCGTGGACACCGTCGGCGCGGGCGATTCCTTCACCGCATCGCTCGCCTCGGCACTGCTCAACGGCAAACCTCTCGCCGAAGCACATGTGCTAGCTACCGACGTCGCCACCTACGTCTGCGAGCACCACGGCGCCATGCCCATCCTCAGCGACGAGCTCAAGGCGCGAGCGCAGGGCTAAAGAGCGTCTTGAAAAATAAGCAGCTTCGGATTTTGTATACAGTTTGGGTGAGAATTTACGGTGTTTGGGCGCGCATAGCGAACGATGTGAACCCAAAAAAAACTCTCAATTCTCGCCCAACCTGCATACGGGGGCTTCTCTTATATTGAAGTTTGATAAAATCTTGGAGAGCGGTTATACTATA
>CAYJLP010000234.1:0-2569 GCA_964371115.1 uncultured Akkermansia sp.
ATTTCTTTGAGGTCAATGACGCGCTGCATTGTCAGCAGTGCCTGTAGGGCATAGTGATCAGATGGCTCCCAAGAACTGCGTATTCTCTCCTTGTTGCCCTTGCTATCCGTATAGTCGCGTCCAACATGGTAATGAGAGGCAATCAGGAGTAGTGAGTCTCGGAACTTGAGCCACTCAGTCTGTGATGCTTGATAAGCCTTTGCCCCGCTGGGGTAGTCGCGCAGGCCTTGCTGGGAGCATCGGTGGAGCTCTGCTTCCCAGTAGTTGAGGATCTGGCTAGCTACTTGCTTGCGCTTGTTTTCATCCACCTCTATATCTTGCAGTTTCTCCCACTGAGCATAGAGTGCTTGGAGTTCGGTGGTTTCTTTGCGTATCGTATGAGTGTCGGCAGCTTGAAAGGCGGAAAGGCTACTCAGAGCGAGCCCTAATAAGAGGATGAGAGATTTCATATTGGAGTGAGATGATGTTAGCTGGAATGATGATTCATCATAAGCGTATAGCTTTCGTTTGCTTTGGTGTTGAAGCGGAGGCATGTGGTGCCGTCTGCCTCGGTGAGCGTGTAGGGGATGGGCTCGCCGCTGCTATCGGTGAGCTGTGGGTGCTTGCAGCTGGGGTAGCTTGGGTATTCGAGCTGGAGAGTGCCTGTGTGATGGGGACGTAGTGTGGCGCGGGTGAGCTTGCCATCACTCCATGCCATCGCGACTTCTATGCGTCCGCGTGCCATTAGCGAGCTGATGCTACCCTCTGCCCATGCGGGAGGCAGCGCGGGGAGGAGCTGGAGGATGCCTTCGCGATGGCTTTGGAGGAGCATCTCACTGATGCCCGCACAGAGTCCGAAGTTGCCGTCAATTTGGAAGGGTGGGTGACTCGCCCAGAGATTGGGCAGGATGCCGATGCGTATCATGTTGGAGATGTGCTCGTGGGCTTTCTTACCCTTACCAAGGCGCGCCCAGCTGTTGATGCGCTGTCCCATAGCCCAGCCTGTGCTCTCGTCGGTGCGCGCGCGTAGGGCGTGCTCGGCGGCGTGGAGGTACTCGGGGGCGTCGCGTGTGATGAGGTCTCCAGGGAAGAGGCCTAGGAGGTGGGAGAGATGGCGGTGGTTGTAGCCTTCTCCCAGAGCTTTTGATGGCGAGCCGCCTTCGCTGGAGTCTTCTTCATACCATTCCTTGAGCTGCCCTGACTTTCCTATGGCGAGTGGTCCTTTGAGATCAGCGCGATTCGCTGTCCATTGGCGGATGAGCTCGGGGTCGCGATTGAGGAGGCGGGCGGCTGTGAT
The DNA here is from genome assembly GCA_964371115.1 of uncultured Akkermansia sp. Lineage (GTDB taxonomy): Bacteria > Verrucomicrobiota > Verrucomicrobiia > Verrucomicrobiales > Akkermansiaceae > Akkermansia. The sequence goes on from CAYJLP010000234.1 coordinate 1,277, forward strand.
GCAGTCGGTGTAGAGCTGCCAGATGAGGCTGTGCTCGTAGGTGTTGCCTGCGGTGCGTGGTCCGTGCTCGGGAGAGTAGGAGGGGCTGGATACGAGGCGTCCCTCGGCATCGCGCGCGAGGCTCTGGTCAAAGTAGAGGGCGGCTTCGCGCATCATGGGGTAGAGATGTGTCGCCATGTAGTCGCGATCAAGGCTGTATTCGTAGTGCTCCCAGCAGTTTTGAAGTATCCAGGGGAGGGCGGCAGGCGACCAGCCCCAGTCAAAGCTCCAACCTGGGCATGTCCAGCCAAAGGGATTGTTCTGCGTGTGGGCGGTGAAGCCTCTCTCGGGGGATTTCTCATCGCTGGTGATGCCCGCATAGATGGAGGCGGTGACGCGTCCTGGGGCGCGTAGCGAGTTGATGTAGCTGATTAGCGGACGCGCGCACTCGTGTAGCTGCGTGCTGTAGGCTGGCCAGTAGTTCATCTGGAGATTCACATTCATGTGATAGTCCGCGTGCCATGGGGAGCTGTTGGCACCTGCCCAGATGCCTTGTAGATTGGCTGGTAGCTCGGGGCGCAGGGGATCATGGCTGGGTGCAGGGCGGGAGGAGGAGATGAGCAGGTAGCGTCCGTATTGGAAGAGCAGGGTCTCAAGATAGCGTCGCTGGGGGGCGGTTGCGCGATTATCCTTGCAGGCTTGCAGCAGCTCGTCGGTGGGCAGGGTAGGGGGGCTGGAGCTGCTGCTGGGGGCGCCAAGGCTCAGCGTGACGCGCTCAAAGAGGGCGTTGTAGTCCGCGGCGTGGCGTGTCTTGAGCTTTGTGTAGCCTTTCTGCATCGCGGCGGTGGCGGTTGATTTGACGCGTTGTGCTAATTGGGTGCTGCTTTCACCTCGTCGGTAGTGAGGGTATACATTCTGGTAGTCTGTGGCGATGCTGGTGATGATGAGCAAGCTGCGTACTTTTTCAAAGTGGATTTGCGCACCTTCGGCGCGCAGGCTACCGCCCTCGGCTCTGACGCAGGTATGGGAGGCGAATTGGAGCTCATTGTCATGGAGCTTGCCCACGATGGCGATGTGCTCGGTGCTCGTATCATGTGTCCAGTCGCGTGTGTAGGCCTTGGGCGCAGCTGGAGCGGAGGCTGCACCCTTCTCATTGTCTGGAATGAGGCTCAGGCTGCCGCTCATGCCCTCGCTACCGTCAGCGTGGAGGCGGGTGACAAGCACATTGTCGGGGTAGCTGATGAAGTGCTCGCGTGTGTAGCGCGCGCCCTCGATGCTGAAGCTGACCTGTGCTGTGGCATCGTGGAGATTGAG
>CAYJLP010000235.1:0-2548 GCA_964371115.1 uncultured Akkermansia sp.
CTCTAACAAACTCACGCTCAGTACCCATTTTCCCTATGTGACAGTTCCGCTACACAACGCGCCCCAACGTGGCGATTCATTCACCGTGCGATTCTTGCAAAAATTAGAGAAATGCGTTTTACTAATGACATCGAAGCGCTGCTTTGACTCCAAAATACAATAACGCATATGAACACAAAGACACTCATCACCCTCGCCCTCGCACTGGGCACCACAGGACTCGGCTTCGCCCAAGGCAAGGCTGATGCCGTCGCTCCCACCGCTATCGCCGCTCCCGCCGTTGAAGCTGCCCCCGACTTCAACTTCCTCGAATGGCTTCCCGAGCGCTTCGCTTGGTTCGACGCCCAGCGCGATAATGCGGAGAATCCCTACATTCAGGAGTTCAATGTATCCTTCCGCGCCCAGTGGCAGATGAACTGGCTCGACCCCTCCAATGACGATCGTCTCAAGGGTGACGAGGGCTACAACAGCGAATTCCGCCGCTTCCGCCTCGGTGCCAACGCAAAAATTTTCAAAAACTTCAAGGTGAAGGCTGTCTGGAACATCGGCGGTCTCCAAGACGTCGCCAAGTACTCCAACGGCGACTGGAACGCAGGGGAAACGTCCAACTCCCTCGACGAGCTCTGCATCACGGGCACCTTCAAGCCTGTCTCCTTCACAGTCGGTAAGCACAAGGCTGACTACCTCGCCGAGTATGCCACCTCCAGCTCCAAGATCAACACGATCGAGCGCTCCGGCATCACCAACCAGCTCTCCGCTGACAAGCAATGGGGTATCTCCATCAAGAACAGCGACAAGAAGGCGAAATACGGCTGGCAGGCTGGAGTCTGGGCAAACGGTGGACTCGACAATGAGTGGGCGAATCCCGACTGGAACAGCGAAGCTTCCTACATGATCGGTGCCCGCGTCAGCATGGCGACCGGCGACATGGGCCGCCTCACACTGGGCTACATGCACAGCTTTGCCGAAGTAGACGCGAGCGGTGCTGCCAAGACCACCTCCAAGGTGGGCTACGAAGGCCCCGGTGCCAAGGATGTCATCTCTCTGAGCTGGCAGGGCAAGAAGGACAAGGTAACGCTGCTCGCCGACGCGATCGCTGGCTTCAACGTCATCGACGGTGATGAAGGTGCTGAGAATGTCTTTGGCCTCGTGGTCATCCCCACCTACCGCTTTAGCCCCCACTTCGAAGGTGTCTTCCGCTACCAGCTCTCCGCTGGCTCGAACGCCGCCAAGTGCTACAAGAACTACTACACGGAGAACTCCACCTACTCCAGCACCGCTGACCTCCTTCAGGGCTTCTACATGGGGATGAACTACTACGTCGATCCCAAGAACACGGACCACATGCGCGTCATGGTCGGCGCTGAGTACCTCAACTCACACGGCACCAACAGCAAGGGTCAAAAGGGCTACACTGGCTGGTCCTTCTCCACCGCCTTCCGCGTGAACTTCTAAAGAATCGAGAAGCGCAACGCACAACAATTTTGATCTCTCGGGGGTGTATCCGCCGGATATCAGCCGAGAGATCAACCAAACTAATAAACCAAACAGACATACCATTATGTTCAAGAAAATGCTCGTCGGGCTCGCCGCCCTCGCCTCCTTCACACAGGCAGAAGACATCGCTGGTGCAGGTGCATCCTTCCCCAACCCTGTCTACCAGAAGTGGACCTACGAATACACCCAGCTCGGCGGTGACAAGGTCAACTACCAGAGCCAAGGCTCCGGTGCTGGTCTGCGCGCCATCAAGGCAGGTACAGTTGATTTCGCAGGCTCGGACAATCCCGTCCTCGCTGCTGATCAGGAGAAAGACGGCCTCATCCAGTTCCCCATGCTGACGGGTGGTCTCGTCCTCATCGTCAACATCCCCGGTGTCTCCGATGGTGAGCTCAAGCTCAGCCGTCAGGTACTCGCCGACATCTACCTCGGCAAGATCAAGCGCTGGAACGACAAGGCCATCACCTCCATCAACCCTGGTGTCAAGCTGCCTCCCATCAACATCACCGTCGTGCGTCGCTCCGACTCCAGCGGTACCTCCTTCATCTTCACCAACTACCTCAGCAAGATCTCCAATGAGTGGAAGACCAAGGTAGGTCAGGGTGGCTCGGTCAAATGGCCTGGCAAGACCGTCGGTGGTCACAAGAACTCGGGTGTCTGCACAGCCGTCTCCTCCACACGTGGTGCCATCGGTTACACCGAATACACCTACGCTGTCGAAGGCAAGCTCGCCACCACACAGCTCGAAAATGCCTCGGGCAAGTACCTCAAGGCCTCCCCTGCTTCCTTCTCCGCCTCCGCAGCCTCCGCTGACTGGAGCAAGGCCGAAGGCATGGTCATGGAACTCACCAATGTAGCCGGCGACAACGCCTGGCCCATCACCGGTGTCACCTACGTACTCATCCGCAAGGACACTCCCGCCGCCAAGCGCGCAGCTATGAAGAAGTACTTCATGTGGTGCCTCAGCGAAACGGGTGCTGACATTGCAGGCAAGCTCCACTACGTCCCCCTCCCTGCCTCTGTCATCAAGCAGGTCGAGCCCAAGATGTAA
>CAYJLP010000236.1:0-2478 GCA_964371115.1 uncultured Akkermansia sp.
CAAGGATGGCCGAGCTGCCAAAGTCGAGCGTGCCCGCGATGTCGATGCTGCTGGTCAGATTGAGTCGACCATTGATGGTCAGCTGACCTCCCGCGGTGATGCTGAGCGTGTCGCTGCCAAATGAGTGTGTGCCACCGAGGAGTAGCGTGCTGTTGTTGCCCACTTGGAGAGAGCCTCCTGCGGCGATTGTGACCTGAGCGACGGTCGAGGTGACGCGACCGGCTGCGTTGCCTACGAGGATGGCGGTGCTGGCGTCGTTGATTTCCAGCGTGTTTAGATTGAGCTCGGAGCTGATGGTGTAGGTAGCTCCATCTGTGCCTGTGTTGGCTGTGCGGCTCGTTTTGTAGGCAGCTGATGTATTATCACCTGCGTTGAGACCATTGAGGCTGAGGGCGTCTGCGTTGATGACGCTGTTGCCGATGCTCACATCACCTGTGTAGAAGTAGATGGCATCGCGCGCCACGGCATTCGCTGCGAGTCCATCGACCGCATTGCGGACACCAAACTCGATGGCACCTGTGCCTGAGATATTGACGAACTCATTTGCGTCTGGCGTGGCTGCGCTATCGAGCTGGATGCGATTCGTGAAGACGAAGTCCTTGCCTGGCCCCGTGCTGACAGACATGATATAGTCGCCAGAGAAGGCACCGTGCGCGCCGTTGAATACGTGATCGTGATCAAAGGCTATGTCTGTTGCTATTTCGATGTTGCCGCCCGTGTAGCTAGAGCCTTCGAGGAGATTGGCGTCTTTGAGGTCACCGTTGACGACGACTTTTTCTGATGGCGAGCCAGTCGTTTGTTTCCAATTAGCGATGTAGATGGTGGGGGCAGTCCAGCCGAAAGTTCCACCGCCGAACCAGCCATAGGTGAAGTCTGTTACGACATAGTCATCGACTGTACCTGTACTAGGCCCGATGCCTCCACCGCTCTGCCCCGTAGGGGTGACGATGATAGCGGCCTCAGCCTGCTCGGAGAGGAGGGTGTAGCTCACGAAGCCCGCTGCCGCTGTCATGACGGGCAGGCTCGTGGTGAAGCTCGCCGTGACTGCATAGCAGGCAAGTAGGGCGGCTCGGAGTGATTTGTTGATGTTGAGTTTCATGATGTTTTATAACTTTTGCAAGTTGATTTATTGCACCGTCTATGCTGTTGCTCGATGTTTGTATCTGCGGAGGGGATATAAATCGTACTTGAGTATAGGGAATTGATTGCGGTTGTCAAGTCAGAATGAATGTTGCAAGATATTTGTTATCAAGTGAGGTGTATTGTTTATGTATTACGTATGTTTTATGTTTTTCAGATGAAAGGATGGTGTTTTTTCTTGCGCTGTCTTCTTTTGTATGCTAGTAGAGGGAGTCTATGAAGACTATTTCTATAGCCGTCCTTCTTTTGGGCTCGCTGAGTCCTGTGCTCGTCGCCTCTCCTGTGCAGCAGGAAGCTCCCGCGTCGAATCAAGCTATGTTCAATCTCGTGCATGAAATGATTGCGCTTCAGATTGATGCCATGGCTGACGCGCTTGAGCGCGGGGATACCCCCGAGTCGCGCAGAGAGATAAACTTGGTACCCTATCGTTTTTGGAAATCAGCAGACCTGAGTCGTGTGCCTGCGTCCCTGTATCCCTATGCGCGCGAGCGACAGCTGCTAGCGGAGCGTCTCCTCTCCTTCTTTGATCGCTATCCCGATGTCGATGATGAGAACGAGTGGCTGATTAGCGATCAGGAGATGAAGCTACAAGATCTACTGGATGCGTACTATGCGAAGGAGAGTGCCATGTTCGAAAGTCTCTATAAGAGCGCCCTGATGATGAGTGGAGCGCCTCATCTCGTCAAGCAACATCCCGATACGCTCGATCAGGCGCAGCGAGACGCGCTCATCAAGAAGATACGCGCGGCGGCCGCCGCACAGCGCGCGATGGTCAAGCCCGTAGCCCAGGTTGCTCCTCCTCAGCCCTCGTCTGAGCAGCGCGCGCTCGCACTCTATGCCCTGCGTCGCGCTCTGCGTAGTATGGAGGCGCAGGCTCAGCTCTACCGCGAGGGAAAGGGTGAGGATGGCGATGCGTTTTTCAAATTTCATACCGAGGCAGTGAATGCGACCCCTCTCGATGGACTCGCGCCCCGCCTACAGGAGTATATTAAGGCGGAGCAAGAGGCTGATGCGGCGAAGGGTGTCGCGCAATCTCTGCAACTGCGTGAGAAGTACGGACTGGAGTGGCGGCAGGTGGGGTATGCGATGATGCGCGTGATCTTTGATTGCGCGACAATGAGTCCTGAGGCCGCCCGCGAGGTGTACGGTCGATCTCTGCTCCTGCGTCCTGAGGATAAGGCGGATCTTCCTCAGCGGATCAAGGTCATCGAGGGTATGATGCAGATGCTGCGTGTGAGAATAGCGCAGCTTGAGACGGAGGCGAAAGCCTAGTCTTGACTTGAACCGCGCCGCCTCCTGTGCTAGGATGGCGGCGCACCGCTTTATGCCATGATGTAC
>CAYJLP010000237.1:0-2466 GCA_964371115.1 uncultured Akkermansia sp.
TAATAAAAAGACAGGCACTCTTGCGGAGTACCTGCCTAAAAGATTTTTTATATTCTAATAAACTTGCGATAAGTTATTAGGCGAGAGGAACCATGATGGTCTGTTCGCGGTCTGGACCGACGCCAACGGAGCTGACGGGGCAGCCGATCACATCGCCAAAGCGTTTGACATAGGCGCGGCACTTCTCAGGGAGCTGTTCCCAAGTGGTGCAGCCAGATGTGTCTTGCTGCCAGCCTTCGACTTCTTCATAAATGGGCACACACTTCTCCCAGTCTTCGATGAGTGCGGGAGGGTAGATGAGTACTTCTTCTCCGAGGCGGTAGCCTGTGCAAATTTTAATGGTTGCCATCTCGTCGAGACCGTCGAGATTCGTCATCGCCATTTCATTAAATCCGTTGAACATAGCAGAGTAGCGCAGCACGACACCGTCAGCCCAGCCGCAGCGGCGAGCGCGACCTGTCGTAGCGCCGAACTCACGCCCGAGGCCGTGGAGGTAGTCCGAGATCTCGTCATCTTCTGTCGCCATGGGACCAGCACCGACGCGAGTCGTGTAGGCCTTGCAGACGCCGATGATCTTGTCGATGCGCGTGGGTGCGACACCAGAGCCTGTGCAGCAGCCGCCAGCACTCGTGTTGGACGAGGTGACGAAGGGGTACGTGCCAAAGTCGATATCGAGCATCGCGCCCTGCGCGCCTTCAAAGAGCACAACCTTATTCTGCTTGATCGCGTCGTTCACGAGAGGTATCGTGTCTGTAATGTGGGGACGCAGCACATCAGCAGCAGCCATGACTACATCCATCGTGTCGGATGGATCAGCTGCGGGCCAGCCGAGGCGGACGAGCTCATCATTTGCCGTCTTAATGCGAGCCGCAAGAACGGTCTTGAGACGGGCGCGGTCGACGAAATCAATCATGCGGATACCGAGGCGGCGTGCCTTGTCAGCATAGGTCGGGCCGATGCCCTGCTTGGTGGTGCCGATCTTTTGATCGCCGAGAGCCTCTTCTTGTGCGGCGTCAATCTCACGGTGGATGGGGAGGGTGACGTGGGCACGGTTAGAGATACGAAGATTCTCAGGCGTGACACTGACGCCTCTGCCGCGAAGCATTTCGATCTCTTCGACGAGGGAGGCGGGGTTGATGACCACGCCATTGCCGATGATGTTGAGCTTACCTGGCCAGAGGATGCCAGAGGGGATGAGGTGGAGGACATATTTCTCGCCATTGGCGATCACGGTGTGTCCTGCGTTGCTGCCGCCCTGACCGCGCACGACGCAGTCAGCGGTCTCGGTGAGAAAGTCGATGACCTTCCCTTTGCCTTCATCGCCCCATTGGGATCCAATTACAAGTGTGTTCATAGTGATTTATAAGATCTGATAGAATGTTGTTTACGTTTAGGATTGTGTGTATGCACCAGCCTTGAACTCTTCAATCAGACCGATGAATTCGTCAAAGAAGTAGGTCGCATCCTTGGGACCAGGTGCCGCCTCAGGGTGGTACTGGACACAGAAGACCGGGATCTTTGTGTGACGCACCCCTTCAATGGTGCCGTCGTTGAGATTGATGTGTGTGACCTCGACGTCAGTGGGGAGGCTGTCAGGATCAACGGCAAAGCCGTGATTCTGCGAGGTGATCGCAACCTTGCCCGTGCGGAGATCCTTCACAGGATGGTTGCCACCGCGGTGGCCGAACTTGAGCTTAAAGGTCTTGCCGCCAAAGGCATGAGCAAGAAGCTGATGCCCGAGACAGATGCCAAAGATGGGGAGCTTGCCCAGCAGCTGCTCAATCTGAGCGTGGATGCGTGGCAGGGCAGAGGGATCCCCTGGACCATTGGACAGGAAGAGACCATCAGGTTTCATCGCGAGGATGTCTTCTGCGGGGGTGTAGGCATTCACCAGCGTGACGTCAAATCCCGCGCGGCGGAGACTGCGCAGGATGTTGCGCTTGATACCAAAGTCGTAGGCGACGATGTTGTACTTCACCGCTGGGAGCGCGGCGTAGGTGCTCAGATCACCCGCGGTCTTGTTGGGCAGCTTCCAATCGCGGGATTCTTCATCCCATTTGTAGCTTTCTGTGGTCGATACTTCGGTCACAAAATCGCTACCGCTCATGGGTGCGGATTGGCGAGCGCATTCGATCGCTTCTTCTGCACTCAGCTCCGTGCTCAGGCAGGAGCGCTGCGCACCGTGGGTACGGAGATGCTTTGTCAGTTTGCGCGTGTCGACACCTTCGATACCGAGGATGCCATAGCGTGCCATCCAGTCACCGAGCGGCTCATTGCTACGCCAGTTGGAGTGAAGGCGAGCCAGCTCTCCAATCACAAATCCACGCACTTGAGGTCCTGCGCTTTCGTTGTCTTCTTCGCAGATACCGTAGTTTCCAATGAGTGGATAGGTCATCGTCACGATCTGTCCTCGGTAGGATGGGTCGGTGATGATTTCCTGATAACCAGTCATAGAGGTATTGAAAC
>CAYJLP010000238.1:0-2460 GCA_964371115.1 uncultured Akkermansia sp.
GCTTGAGCATGACGCGCTCGCGGCACTCCGTGAGCGCAGGGGATATCCAGCCCATTAAAAAGGAGGAAGAATACAGGGTGACATCAGGCTGTCCCTCGCGTTGCAACAGCAGCTCACAGCGCAGCAGCCACTGACCTCGCGTCGCGCGCCACACGAGCGCTCCCGCGTCGAGAATAGCCATCTGCTCAGCTCCCCACGTGCAGCACAAAAGCTGCCAACGGCGGCACAGCTCCCCCTCACGCAAGTCATAGACCTGCATCACCAAGAGCTGAAATCCTACATATCCAAAGAAGCCGAGGTAGATCAGCAAAGCAATGACCGTAGAAAGTACCTCTGCGCTCACGGGCAAACCGAGCCATTGCTGCCAAGATGCAGCAAAAGCTGATCCTATCAAGGTCCACAGATTGATTACGCAGATTGCCACCCACAAAAAACCATAAGCCCACGCCTGCTCCGTATGCGACACGTAGAGAGGTCTCGCGCTGGCAGCCCTCATCACACGCAGATCCACCGAGTCTTGCTCGGCTAGAGCCAAGGAAATGCGCTGCAGCAGGGCGCGGCGACGGCGCATGCGCTTCGGTGAGAACAAGGAGATCCCGCGACGCCATCTCATCGCCCATGAGCGAGAGATGCGAACGGGCTCGCGCTCAAGTTGAGAGGCATCGAGCCCCTCCACAGTAGACAAGAGCCCCTGCTCTCGGAGCAGACGCAGAAAGGCGAGAGCATCCGCGCGTCTCGTTACCTCGTAGAGATACGTCGGCTCTGAGGTCGCGCTCATCTGTGAGACAGCATAGACGGGGCGCCGTTTGCTTCCCATCAAGATCTGCTCCCAAGCGGGCAATGTCGTGCGCAGCAGCGCGATGCCCAATGCCCCTGAATAGCGCGCTAGCACAGTCTGCGTCCCCTCACCAACAGAAAGCTCTCGCGCTCCCCAACGCCAACAAAGTAGGCGATGGTAGATCACAAGCCCTCCCTCGCATCGCGCGTAGCAGCGCTGGGCAAAGAGGAGATAAAGAAGCGCGACAATTCCAGCGATGATAGACAGCGCGCATACAGCAACAGAAAATACATCATACATCACTCCCCATGCGCTCCGCTCTACCATGGGATCGCTATGGCGAAGAAGTACGAACAGCGTGGGCAAGAGTAAAGAGCAGACAATCAAGATGCTAGCAAGTGCTATAACATTCGTACTCCTACGTTGGTAATGAGCAAAAAAGGGAGAGCATTGTTTCATTAAAGAAAAGTTATCACAGAGAACTCTCTCTTACAAGTAAAAACCGCCGCTCTCGATATGAGAGCGGCGGGCTTGATAAAAGAAAAAATGTTCTCTTAGGCATCAGCACTGCTGAAGTCAGCCTTGCGCATATCACCATGCTCGCAGAAAGCGGTGTGCATGGCAAAGGCCTTCTTGAGGCAATGCTGCGTGTGACCGACGGGGGTGAGGGCGAGGTACTGGCGCAGGCTCTCGCGGTACTCGGGGTCAGCGCAGTTCTCAATGATGGACTCCGCACGCTCGCGGGGGGAGAGACCACGGAGGTCGGCGACACCGTGCTCGGTGACGATGACGTCCACGTCATGCTCCGTGTGGTCAGTGTGCGAGACCATGGGGACGATGGCAGAGATGGCACCCTTCTTTGCCACGGAGGGGCAGGAGAAGATGGTGAGCGCACCACTGCGGGCGAAGTCACCCGAGCCACCCAGACCATTCATCATGGTGGTGCCGTAGAAGTGCGTGGAGTTCACATTGCCAAAAAGGTCGACCTCGATGGCGGTGTTCATGCAGATGAGGCCGAGGCGGCGGGAGATTTCAGGATTGTTGGAGATTTCCTGTGGGCGCAGCACGATCTTGTCCTTGTAGAGGCCAAAGTTCTCGTACATCTCAGCGAGCTGTCCATCGGAGACGGTCAGCGAGCAGCCAGAGGCAAAGGCGCAGCGGCCTGTCTTCATGAGGCTGATGACGGAGTCTTGGATCACCTCGGTGTACATGCTAATCGCGGGGATGGTCTCGGAGCGACCGAGGGCGGCGAGCACGGCGTTGGCGATGTTGCCCACGCCACTCTGGATGGGCAGGAAGCCCTCGGGGATGCGACCTTCGGCGTATTCCTTCTCGAGGAAGGCGACGACATTGTCACCGATCTTGTCCGTGAGCTCATTGCCGTCCTTGAAGGGGGCGATGTGGTCGGGCTGGTGGGACTCGATGACGCCGACGATCTTGTTGGGGTCGACCTTGAGGGTCTTTGTCCCGATGCGGTCGCTGGGAGTGTAGACGTCGTATGCCTTGCGATGAGGGGGCTCAAGGGGCATGTAGATGTCGTGCATCTCGGCGAGCTCGGGGTTGTGATAGGTATTGAGCTCGATGATGATGCGCTCGGCAACGGCGCAGAAGGTGGGGCTGTTGCCTCCGCCCGTGGTCAGCGTGATCTCACCATCCTTGGTGATGGCGGCTGCCTCGATGAC
>CAYJLP010000239.1:0-2456 GCA_964371115.1 uncultured Akkermansia sp.
GACTTGCTGCGGTGGGGGGATGACTGGTGCATGCTGTGCTAGGTGTGGAGGTGCTGATTATTCATGGTCATGATTATATTCCAAACGTTATTATACAGATCACGGCGATGGAGTGAAGCAGGAAATGGGCGAGGTGGTTATTTTCTTGCGGCGCGGTATTGCTTTTTTCGATGGAGGAGGGGGGGGGGGCGGGCGTGATTTTGCGCGTGGCAAGGGGTTCAAAATTATGCTAGGCCGGGCCAATGCGCGGCCATAGCAAATCGCCCAGTCGGGGCGGCGCATGGTGCCACTCGACGTGGTCACTACTGCCACGCAGCTCTCGGGCAGAGCTCCCGCGGGTGCGGGCTCGGTCTTTCGCATCCTCTCTGGTAGCAAGATTCTCTGGGAGGGCAAGGCGGGTGAGGCTTTTTCTATCCCCATTCCTCGATTGAGCACGAGACTCTACCTGCTCTGCCTCGATGCGAACAATCTCGGCTGGAGCCAGCTCGAATGGAAAGGCTTCAACAAGGATACCTCCATTAGAAAAACCAAGCCCCTCCGCGCCGACGAGCTAGGTCTGCGCGCGGGCACTCATGACTCGGGGGCTGATCTGCGCCGCATCATCGAGATCGCCCGCGATACGCAAGCAGCTCACATCATCATCCCCAAGGGCGAGTACCATTTCTACCCCGCAGGCGCGCTGGCGATGAGCTATTACACCTCCAACCACGACCAGCAGGATATGCATCCCGTGGGCGTGCCGCTGGTGAATATGCGTGAGCTCAAGATTGATGCACAGGGCAGCACCTTTGTCTTTCACGGCAAGATGCAGCCCGTGCTGCTCATGGACAGTGAGAATGTCACCATCGAGAACCTCCGTATCGCCTACAAAACCGCCTACAGCACCGAGGCACGCATCATCGACAACACAGGGGGCAAGACGCGCGTGCGCATCGCGCCCGAGATCTTTGACTGGAAGGTGGAAAATGGTCGCTTTTACAACAAGGGGCTCGACTGGCAGGAGCAGGTGAACAACGCCGCCGCCTTCAAGACCAACGGACGCATGGCGCCCCTCCACCGCTCAGGCGACCTCGTCTGGACGCCTCAGGCGGAGCTCGTGGGAGACAATGAGGTGCTCTTCCATCAAGAGACGGCTTCACTGGGATTAGAAAAGGGCGACACCCTCATCCTGCGCTGCTACGCACGCCCGCACCCTGCCATGGTCATCTACCGCAGCAAGGACACAACACTGACGGGAGTCATCTTCCATGATTCGCAGGGCATGGCGCTGCTCGCCCAGCGCAGTGAGAATATCACCATCCACAGCGGAGGCTGTCTCCTGCGCGAGGGACGCAAGCACACCACGGCTGCCGATGCCACGCATTTCTCCAACTGCCGAGGACTCGTCGAGGTACGCGATAGCGTCTATTACAGCATGATGGACGATGCGATCAACGTCCACTCCACCTGCCTCTCCATCGTAGAAAAGCGCAGCCCACGCGAGATCATCTCACGCTACATGCACGATCAAGCCGTGGGTTTTGAGGTGGTGCTACCCGGAGAGACGCTGCAGTTCATCAAAGGCCCCACACTCGAGAATCACCCCAAGCTCGTGCGAGTGAAGCAAGTCGAGCGACTCGATGAGCGCCATGTGCGCCTCATCCTCGAGGAGGACATGCCCGCCGACATCGGCGTGGACGACGCGTGGGAGAATGCGGACTGGTATCCATCCGTGCGCTTTATCAACAACCGCGTCCACACGAACCGCGCACGTGGGGCACTCTTTACCACGCCCAAGCCCGTGCTCGTCGAGAAAAACCACTTCCTCTGGGGCAGCGGCTCCGCCATCCTGCTTGCGGGAGATGCACAGGGCTGGTATGAGAGCGGCCGCTGCCTCGATGTGACGATACGGGGCAATCAATTCATCCAGAATCTCACCTCAGGTTACCAATTCACCGAGGGGGTCATCTCCATCTACCCTGAGGTGAAGAAGCCCCAGCAGCAGAAGACCCCCTACCATCAGAACATCCTCATTGAGAACAACACCTTCCTCACCCATCGTGTGCCGCTCATCTTTGCCATCTCGGCCACAGGCATCACCTTCCGCAACAATACTGTCGAGATGAATGATCTCTACCCACCACGACACGGCGGTGCGCCCTTTGTCCTGCGCCACTGCCCCGCTGGGGCACTCACGGAGATAGGAACAAAAAAAGTACAGAATAAATAAGAAAATCGGCTCTGAGAGGTTGACGCGGGAGGCTTCTTCCTGTACATTGATATGAGTACTCTATCGTACAACGATTATCCATACATTCACCAACGTTACTAGCTGTGTATTCGAACGAAAATTATCTCATAGACCTGCTGATCGAAGATCAGTTGATAGACGCGATGACTGTCGAGCAAATCCGTGAGCAACTGCTCCCGACGCAAGGCCTCATCGAGTATTTACTTGAAAACAAATACATTGACGC
>CAYJLP010000240.1:0-2455 GCA_964371115.1 uncultured Akkermansia sp.
ACGGAAAGAAACGTCCCCCGCGCCAAACTGCGCATGATAGAAAGAAACGTCCCCCGCGCAAAACTGCGCCAATTCAAAGCTGCATATTCCTTGTCCAAAGTCTGCTCCTGTAAAATCAATCTTTCCTTCCGCGAAATGTGTCTCGTCAAATCGCACATCGCCTTCATTAAAACGCGTCTTGCAGAAATTAACCTCTCCTTTGCCAAAGCGTGTTTGGCGAAAGTCCTTTTCCCCAGTGTCGAAGGTTGCATCCGAGAAATCCGTATCACCATCAAAGAATGCCCCTCGTGCAGAGAATCCGCGTAGGATCGTACCCTCGCCACACTCCTGTTGAATACGCGCGTAGCTAAAATTCCTGACATAGCAGCCATCGAGATTGATAGGCCTACCCGTTCTGATGAGCTCGCAGATTTCATCCATTTCGCGTATTCTATAGTAAGAGTCAGTTTCGTTAGCATCCTGATAGCGGCTTCTAACAAGAATACGATCGCCTATCATATCCAGAATCTCGTAGGAGCAGAGTCGGTTAAAGGTTTCGTAATATTCCCAATCTTGTAGCATACAAAGTATGCTAACAGAAAATTTAATACTGTAAAGTATAAATAGGCTCTTACCGTTTGTAAATCATGAGAGTGCTGCTAATCTCTATTGCCATTCTTAATCGAGAGCGAATGCTTGCTGCCCCCTGCGTGGACGCTTCGCGTTTGCGACGGTGGGAGCTTGCCGCCCTTCGGGCGGAGGTGGACGGGGGCGGCAGTTGGCGGCGTTGCTGCCATGCAGGGTTTGCCACGCGGGCGCGTAATGTTGAGCTGCACTGACGCCTATCGGAGGCTGCGCCTCCTCGCTGCCGTGGGCGCACACCTGCGGTGCGCCCGAAGGGCTATCCTCCTCACCTTCGCTACGCTCAGGCTGGGCAGGAAGTGTCCTGCCCTTTCGTCGTCTCAAATCGCAGTGCGATTTGTCCTTCACCCGCTGGGGTCTGGCCCCCAGACGGCCACCAAAGGAGTTGAACTCCTCTGGACACCACTCGATGTGTCGCTGCCACGTCGTGCCACCCCTGCGCGCCTTGCCTCCCTTTTACCCTTTCCATCTATCAAGGCGTGTATTTGGCTTCTTTTTGCTGGACTTTACAAGCAAAAGATTTAATAATGGGGTGGGGTATGACACTCGGTGAGGTCTACCTATCGTTTTACTAGAACAATATTCACCGCATAACGAATCACATTTGCCATGCTACAGGGAAATCAACCAACGACGTCTCAGGTCTCCTTTGACGAATTCCAGACCGCCAGCTATGATGAGTGGAAAGACGCTGCCATCGCCGCTCTCAAGGGAGCGCCCTTTGACAAAGTCATGTTCACCAAGCTCGTGGACGGCTTGACACTCAAGCCCATTTATAATGCAGAAGACGTCCCCGCCGACGTCGAACAGCCCGGAGAGTTCCCCTACCGTCGTGGCACTCGTGCCCTCGGCTACGCAGAACGCCCCTGGGATGTCGCTCAGACTGTCTACGCGCGCTGCCCCAAGGGCTTTGTGAAGAAGGCGAAGGCTGAGCTCGAAAAGGGCTCCACGGCTCTCACAGTCAATCTCTCCTGCAAGACAGGTACCGTCCTGCGTACGCTCACTCAGTGGAAGACCGCCTTCGACGGTATTGATCTCTGCGCGCAGCCCATCTATTTCAACCCCGCCTGCTGCGGCCTGCCCCGCCTCAGTCTCCTCCTCGAGACTTGCAAGTCCCAAGGCGGTGATGTCGCCAAGCTCCAAGGCGGCATGCTCTACGATCCCCTCACGATGCTCATCACACGCGGCAGCCTCTGCGGTGGTGTTGGCTACTGCGGTGCGACCACATCTCTCTACGAGATGACGAAGTGGGCGATTGAGAACAACACGTCCGATTTCTGCACCATCGGTGTGAATGGCGTGATGTACACGAATGCTGGCGCCTCCGCGACTGACGAGGTGGCCTTCATGCTCGCCACCGCGACCGCGTATCTCCGCGCCATGGTGGACAAGGGTCTCGATGTCAATGACGTCGCTCCCCGTATCCGCTTCAACGCCGGTCTGGGCAACAATCTCTTCCTCGAGGTCTGCAAGCTGCGCGCCCTGCGTATGCTCTGGGCTCAGGTCGTCCGCGCCTGCGGCGGCAATGACGAGGCAGCCAAGATCAAGCTCGGTGCCACGACCTCAACTTGGACGATCAGCAAGGTTGATCCTTGGGTCAACATGCTCCGCGCTACGTCGCAGGCTTTCTCCGCCGTCCTCGGTGGTGTCGACAGCCTCGATGTCGCTCCCTTTGACGTCGCCGTGCGCAAGCCCGATGAGTTCTCCACCCGTATTGCTCGCAACTTGCAGCTCATGCTTGCAGGTGAGTTCAGCCTCGACAAGGTCGTCGACCCTGCCGGCGGTGCTTACTACATCGAGAGCTTCACCGAGACGATCGCCAAGGAAGCCTACG
>CAYJLP010000241.1:0-2420 GCA_964371115.1 uncultured Akkermansia sp.
TCTCCATCCCAGCTCCACCGCCGCAAACGCGAAGCGTCCACAGCGCGCAGCCACAGAACAAGCCCAGAGCATCAAAACCCCGTAAAATCTCCATCCCAGCTCCACCGCCGCAAACGCGAAGCGTCCACAGCGCGCAGCCACAGAACAAGCCCAGAGCATCAAAACCCCGTAAAATCTCCATCCCAGCTCCACCGCCGCAAACGCGAAGCGTCCACAGCGCGCAGCCACAAGAACAAGCCCAGAGCATCAAAACCCCGTAAAATCCCCATCCCAGCTCCACCGCCGCAAACACGAAGCCCCCAGCAACGAACAACACGTCACCCAAGACCTATCCACGCGCAAGCACCACTTACTTCGCCGCGCGAATCTGGGCGGCGATCTCGGCGTATGCCTCCGCCATGATCTTGTTTTGATCCGCTTTCTCGCCCGCTGCCGCGAGCTTCTCGGCGATGATCTTCTCGGAATTGATCGTCTGGAGTAGCTTGTCTACAGCGGACTGATCCTGCATGAGCTTCGCCGCTTCGGGGTGCTTCTCGGAGACCTCTGCACTTCCTTTGAGCATGATGGGGACAGCCTCGTCATATTTGCCATCCTTGACCATGTCGTAGACAGATGTGAGCATGATCTTGACATCGTCGACGTAGGCTTTGCAATGCGCGGGGAGATTATCAGATGGGATGTTGCGCTGATGCTCAATGAAAAGCATTGTCATAGCACTATTGTCATCGAGCTTCCCCTGCGCGGCAAGCTTGCTGTAGGTGTCATACATGCCTGCGGCGAACTCAAGCTGGTAGCTGCGAATCGCTGCTGCTTCGGTGAGCTTGCTGGGAGGGCAGACCACGGGCGCAGGAGCAGGCGCAGGAGTCGTGGATTGCGCGGCATGGAGAGAGCAGATGCTTGCAAGCAAGCTGAGAGGGAGAATGATATATTTCATGGTATTTACTATATAGCTCTTTTCCCGCGCCCTGTCAAGTGCGATGCTGTATTGCGTATATGCCTGCGTGTCATACGTCCCTCATCTCGCGCGCTCGCGCCTTACTTCGCCGCGCGAATCTTGACGGCCAACTCGGCGAGCACCTCGGACATGATCTTGTTGTAGTCCGCCCCCTTGCCCGCCGCTGTCATCCTCGCTCGCAGGGACTGCACGATATTGGATGCATCAATAGTCGAAGCAATAGCGGACTCATCCTTCATGAGTTTCGCCGCTTCGGGATGCTTCTTGTTGAGCTCTCCATACCCTTTAGCCATCATGGTGAAAGCGTCTTCTTTCTTCCCCTCCTTGAGCTTGTCGGAGACGGTCTTGTGCAGAGTCCTCGTCTCGGCGATGTAGGCTTGGCAGTGTGCGGGGAGCTGATCCGTGGGTATACTATTCAGATGATCGAAATAGAGCAGCATGAAGGCTATATTGTCACAGTGCTTCCCCTGTGCTGAAAGCTTGCTGTCGATGTCATACCTGCCTGCGGCGCGCTCGAGCTGGTAGCTGCGAATCGCGGCTGCTTCGGCGAGCTTGCTGGGAGGGCAGACCACGGGCGCAGGCGCAGGAGTCGTGGATTGCGCGGCATGGAGAGAGCAGATGCTTGCAAGCAAGCTGAGAGGGAGAATGATATATTTCATGGTATTTACTATATAGCTCTTTTCCCGCGCCCTGTCAAGTGCGATGCTGTATTGCGTATATGCCTGCGTGTCATACGTCCCTCATCTCGCGCGCTCGCGCCTTACTTCGCCGCGCGAATCTTGACGGCCAACTCGGCGAGCACCTCGGACATGATCTTGTTGTAGTCCGCCCCCTTGCCCGCCGCTGTCATCCTCGCTCGCAGGGACTGCACGATATTGGATGCATCAATAGTCGAAGCAATAGCGGACTCATCCTTCATGAGTTTCGCCGCTTCGGGATGCTTCTTGTTGAGCTCTCCATACCCTTTAGCCATCATGGTGAAAGCGTCTTCTTTCTTCCCCTCCTTGAGCTTGTCGGAGACGGTCTTGTGCAGAGTCCTCGTCTCGGCGATGTAGGCTTGGCAGTGTGCGGGGAGCTGATCCGTGGGTATACTATTCAGATGATCGAAATAGAGCAGCATGAAGGCTATATTGTCACAGTGCTTCCCCTGTGCTGAAAGCTTGCTGTCGATGTCATACCTGCCTGCGGCGCGCTCGAGCTGGTAGCTGCGAATCGCTGCTGCTTCGGCGAGCTTGCTGGGAGGGCAGACCACGGGCGCAGGAGCAGGAGCAGGCGTCGCGGATTGCGCGGCATGGAGAGAGCAGATGCTTGCAAGCAAGCTGAGGGGGAGAATGATATATTTCATGATATTTACTCTATAGCACTTTTCCTGCGCCCTGTCAAGGGCAGATCCTGTATTGCGAATGTACTCACTATGGGAGTTGCCCCTCATCGTGAACTATGCTACCATCACGCATGATCTGGC
>CAYJLP010000242.1:0-2383 GCA_964371115.1 uncultured Akkermansia sp.
AGTCAGCATGCAAGAGATGCGAAGCATCTTGGATTCTTAAGGTCTAGACCTTAAGAATCCAATTTCTTTCGCGGCTGGGTTGCTCACCGTTTATTCGCAGCGCAAGGCAGCCAACACCGCCCTGCGCTACAGCAGCTCACTTATTTCGCCTTCTTCCCATCAAAGCGCGTCGAAAGCACCAGCACCTCAAAGGGCTCCAGCGTCACCGTCACACTCCCCTTCGCAGGGATGCCCAGCTTCTGCACTCGCTGATCTCCAAAGGGCGATTGCAACTCAATGCCACCCTCCGTCACAGGCTCAAAGAGCGCCATGCTCAGCTCAATGCTCTGCGCTTTGTCATCAGGGTTACGCAGCGCCAATGTCGCCCCCTTGCCCTCACGCCACGAGGCATAGCCGTACACCTTTCCCTGCTCAGGGTTGCCCCCCACCCAGTGCGTGTCCGCTGTGATGTCCTCATAGGCGTTCGCCCAGCGTACCGCCTCAGCCACATCATCCCACGCCTTGTCATTCATCATGCCTGGTGTCAGATAAAGTTCCTGCAGGTTCGCCCCTGCACCCATGAGCATGCGGATGTCTTTCTTCAAATCATTGTCCACAGGGAAGTTGTAGCTATCACGCGTAGGATCACTGACGAGCGTCCCATCCCCACCGCTTGCATGCTGCTGCTTGAGGTTCTCACTCCACACGCCCTTCGCGTCTTTCTTTGAGTCCACAGGGGCATTGTTTTTATAGCTGCGTTTGTCACTGCAACGTGGAGCTTGGAATTCAACCCCAAGCACGATGCCATGGTGCATCACCGAGCTGAGCGGATAGAGCGGGTTGTGTCGCGCAAAGCTATTATAACAAGCCGCATCACGGAAGTTGATGTACTGCTCACGGTTGCTTCCCTTGCCAATCCAGAAGACGTCCGCCGTACCTGTGCGCCAGATGCTATCAATATGGTTGAGCCAGAAGGGGCTAGGCCATGTGCCCACCGTGGTGTTCAAGAATACCTTCGGATTCACCCCACGCAGTTCATTCGCAATGTTGAGCAGTCCCATGAAGTGAGGGGAGACGCCCTCACCCGCGCGGTCCCACTTGAAGTAGTTCACCCCGTCCTTGGTCATGAGGTCTTTGTGCAGGTTCAAGAACCAGTTATAATACCCAGGGTACGCGAGGCTGAGTTGCTTGGCGTCCTGCGGGATCTGCTTGTGCTTCTTCGCGTAGTTCGCGCGCTGCTGGTCGCCGTAGTAGCCGCCGAGGGGGGATACCCAGATGCCGAAATTGGACTGGATGCCCTTGATGGCTTGGCTGAGCTTGCCAAAGCCTTGGGGGAATTTCTTCTTGTCAGGATGCCAAGGGATGTCGTTGTAGTTGTCCCAGCCATCATCGAGGACGAAGGAGTCCAGCACGATGCCGCGCTTCTTTGTGAGCTCGTCGCCGTAGTCCTTGACCGTGGCGAGCATCTTTTTCTCATCAGGGTTGAGTCCATGGTCGTACCAGCCGTTGTACTGCAAGAAGAGGCTGTAGGGCTGGGCGCGTTCGTTTTCCAAGTAGGAGAGGAAGCCACGGCGCAGCTGTCCCTCGGGGTAGACGCCCTGCACGGTGGAGAAGGTGTAGCTCTTGCCCTTTTCCATGGGCAGTTCGCAGTCAAAGCCGATGGTGGCTCCCTGCTCGTTGAGCTTGGCCACGCCAACAGGGTTCTCAATGCCAAAGAAGAGGCGGCTGCCCTCGTGGATGAGGGGCGAGCCGACGGCCTTGCCCTTCACCTCAAAGCCCGCGCCACCGAGGTTGAGCAGGTTGATGTGCTTGATGTCAATGGCCTTGGTCGCATGGATGTCAAAGGTCTGCTTCACGTAGCTCGCGCCATCGCGCAGCTCGGCGCTCCATTGGATGCTGATGCCTGCCTGCTCATTGCTGAATGTCGCCCTGATGCGGCGCGCGAGCTGTTTCTCACTGTTGCGTACAGCCTTGGCGCGCGCGCCACCGTGCGAGATGATGATATCGCTGGTGCTAAAGCTCGTCGAGGGATACACGCCTTCCGTCGTGGTGATGGAGAAGGCGGGCTGCTTGCTGCTGACGGCGGGCATGCCCTGCTGCTGGAAGCTAAAGGAGGAGAGCGAGTTGATGTCGCTCTTCCACTGGAGAATATTGTTGGAGAGCACGTAGTGCTTGCCTCCGACGACTTGGAGCAGTGCCTCCTGTGGCTTGACCGTGGAGGGGTAGGGGACGGTGTTCTCCGCGTGGGCGGTGAAGCACGCTGCGAGGGCGATCGCGAGTAATGAGGTGATCTTCATGAATGAATAGTTATCAATTAAACAGCTCTCATGAAAAATACAAAAGAGCTGGCGAATAAAATAGCATACTGATCCCAGAATGCAAGCTGATTTTTCGCTCCCCCTTG
>CAYJLP010000243.1:0-2305 GCA_964371115.1 uncultured Akkermansia sp.
GATCAAGTTGAGCTCGAAGCTGAGAAAACTGCGCCCAGTCAACAAGACAGCTTACGCCACCTGCCGCAATTTACAGTCCACGAACATGATAACGTGCAAGATTGAATGCCAATATCTAGCGCAATCATGAAGCCATGCTATCCAAGCATGTTCTACCCTCAGAGTAGCAGTGAAGATCGCAATGCAGTTCGACATCGTTCGCGCTACAGTGCTTGGTCCCACTTTGTGGCTCTGCCAAACCGATGATGATGTCAAGGACGTGTCTGAGTCCCGCATGCAGAAGCTCTTTGATAACTGCCAACCTGTCAAGGTTCTGTTCCCGCCTGACAAGAACAAGAAGCGCAATACCACTATTCACTTCGCCAATGGCATGACACTGTCGACGGCGGGCGCATACAACCGCAAGAATCTAAAGACAAGAAGTATACGTTGGCTCATTGGGGACGAAACGTGGCTATGACCGCAGGGACACATGGCAGAGGCTGAGGCACGCGTGACGCCTTTCGCTTGGCTGGGCGAGTGCGTTTTCATGTCACAAGGAGGGGTTGCTGGTCAGGACAATCGCATGAAAAGGTCAAGGGAGCCTTGCAAAATTAGTTCTACAAAACCCCTGAGTTCGAAAAAGAGCGTCAAAGCTCGGCTTTTGCTGCGCATGGAGAGAATTCGCGGCTTTTTGGGTGATACATAGCTCGCTATGTATCACCCAAACTGCATGCAAAATCCGAAGCTGCTAATTTTGCAAAGCCCCCTTACTTATCTAGGGATTAATATTTCTATCGTAATTCTCTGCTGTGCCGCCACTCTCCATATGTCTAGTGAGCCTCCTGCGCTCGGGCGCGTGCTCCTTGTCCATGAGGGCATCACTCTTTTTCTTGTTGCGCTTGGCGAGTGCCTGTGCCTTGGTCTTATCTTGCTCCGTGACAGGCTCAATCGTCTCCTTTCCCATGATGGGGGCGAGATGCTTGAGCTTCATACGCTGAGAGCCTGCTAGCGTGCTATGACCGCGAGAATTCTTGTTGGGAGGAGCTACCAAACCAGCTTCCCCCATGAGGCGTAGCATGTAGTGATCCATCGCATTGCTCCAGCGGATGAGAATCTGCAGTTCGGCGGAGAGCCCCGCCTTGTCGGGAGAGGTTGCAGGCTGCACCCCCTGCTTCTTGAGCATCGCGTGGAGCTGCTGCTGGACGTAGGAGAGATAATCAGCCTTCTCCGTGAGCTGGGTTCTTACATGCTCCTGCTCAAGCTTCGCAAAATGCTTTGTCGAGAAGACAACGCTGGGTTTGTACACATTGCCCCCAGGGTGGAAGTAGACCTGCATCACGCTACAAGGACTCGCCCCATCGTATTGTTCATCGGCGTAATAGACCTGCGGGTGCTTGCTGAGCTCCTCATAACCATTGTAGAGATAGCCCAACTCCTTGCGCGCAGCGATCTCCTCACTGGGGAAATGGGCGGGGAAGAACTGCAACTGACGCTCAAAGAAGATCAGAGGCGTGTTGATCATCTTCCCCATGTAGTCGCCCTTGGCGTACTTCTTTGAGGAGAGGTGGTAGACGGGAGCCATCGCTGCGACATTTTCATTGAGAATGCGGTGCACGAGCTTCATGCGCTGCTGATCCTCCTTCGGCATCTTGCTGAGCAGCTCGCTGGGCAGGCTAAAGTAGGGCTTCTTGGTCGCGGGGTTGATCATCGTGATGGGGGCTAGCGCGTGTGTCACGCTATCAGCGTCAGCCTCGTAGTGTGTAAAGTTAATGACATGCTTGCCGTCGGTACGCTTGATGAGGCTGATCTTTAGCCCCTTGCCGATGTAGGCGAGAGTCTTATCGGCGATTCCATGCTGAGGATAGCTCCCCCGCTTACCGATACGGGTTATCGTTTCAAGAGTGACGAGCTTGGCTAGGGCGGTGGGGAGTTTTTGAGCCCTAGCTTGAGCTTGGAACGCAGCAAAGACACGCGCAGCATCCTTGGGCTCAAGCTTTTTGTTAAAGGTAAGCCCAACATTATCGTGCAGCTTATCCCCGCTATATTGGCTGTAGATGGTTGCAGAGGCGGGCATGACGCCCACGAGCGCAGCAAGGGCGAGTGTGTGTAAATAATGCTTCATGAGAAATCAAAGGGTGATTCGTTGCATGATTTTTAACATAAGGGGGATACTGAATCAAGTAGAAATGACAGGGCAATTGCATGAAAAACCGACTCAAAAAAACACATAAAAATTTACAATAATTGATGGTTAATGCACAATAACCACATGAAGAGCATGCGGTATTTTTTGAAAATCTGGGACTTACGGAAGCTCACTGCC
>CAYJLP010000244.1:0-2263 GCA_964371115.1 uncultured Akkermansia sp.
AAAAAGCCGCAGCTGCCGGCGCATTCCCCGGTGGCTACTTCAAGCGCGAAGGCCGCCCCACCGAAAAGGAAATCCTCACCTGCCGCATGACAGACCGTCCTCTGCGCCCCATGTTCCCCAAGGGTTATTTTTACGACACACAGGTCATCTCTCTGCTCCTCGCCGCCGACGGTGAGAACGAGCCTGATGTCCTCAGCATCAACGGTGCCTCCACCGCCTGCGTCATCTCCGATCTCCCCTTTGCCGAGCCTGTCGGTGCTGTGCGCATCGGTCGCGTGAATGGTGAGTTCATCGTCAACCCCACGAACCCACAGCGCGAAGAATCTGACCTCGACCTCGTCTATGCAGGCTCCAAGGATCAGGTCATCATGATCGAAGGCTCCGCCAACGAACTCCCTGAGGCCGACTTCATCGCCGCCCTCCGCCTCGCTCAGGAGCAGGTCGCCATCATCTGCGCTGCTCAGGAAGAGCTCCGCGGCCTCTGTGGCAAGGAAACACGCGACTACGAACTCGTGCTTGCGAAGCCCGAGCTGCTCGAAATCGGCTACCAAGTCGCCGGCGACCGTATCGAAGGCGCCATCTACGCGCCCAACAAACTCCAGCGCCAGAAGCAAGTCGGCGCCCTGCGCAACGAAGTCGAGGCAGCCATCAAGGCCTGCCACCCCGACTCCACCGACTTTGACGTCGAGCAGGTCTTTGAATACATCCAGAAGAAAGCCTTCCGCATCTCCATCATGGAGCAGAACAAGCGCGCCGACGGCCGCGACCTCCACCAGCTGCGCCAGCTCACGGGAGAGGTGAACGTGCTGCCCTCCTCCGTACACGGCTCTGCCATGTTCGCCCGTGGGGAAACGATGGCTCTCTGCCTCGCTACCCTCGCCCCTGTTGAGGAAAAGCAGTATCTGGACAACTACACAGGTGCAGTTGACGAGAAGACCTTCATCCTCCACTACAACTTTCCCCCATTCTCCGTCGGTGACACCGGCCGCTTCGGTGGTCAGAACCGCCGCGAGATCGGCCACGGCTCGCTCGCTGAGCGCTCCATCGCCCCCGTCATCCCCGACACTGAGAGCTTCCCCTACGCCATCCGCATCTCCTCGGAGATCATGGAGTCCAACGGCTCCACCTCCATGGCATCCGTCTGTGCCGGCAGCATGTCGCTCTACGCGGCTGGTGTCCCCCTCAGGCGCCCCGTCGCTGGTATCTCCGTCGGTCTCGTCTCCGAGTTCGACAACGAAGGCGACCGCAACCCTGCACGCTACAAGACCCTGCTCGACATCATCGGCTCTGAGGACTTCTACGGCGACATGGACTTCAAGCTCTGCGGCTCTAGCGCAGGTGTCACCGGCTACCAGCTCGACCTCAAGCTCCCTGGTGTCTCTCTGGACATCCTCGAGGAGGCCGTCGTGCTCGCCACGAGCGCACGTCAGGACGTGCTTGCGACGATGAATGCTGCGGTCAATGAGCCCCAGCCACTCAGCGCAAATGCGCCCCGCATCGAGACCGTCAAGATCCCTCAGGATCGCATCGGCGAGCTCATCGGACCTGGTGGCAAGAACATCAAGGCACTCCAAGCCGAGACCGGCACCGACATCAACATCGGTGAAGACGGCACAGTCCGCATCTACGGCAGCCGTCAGGAAGGCGTCACCCGCGCGCTCTACCTCATCGACCGCATGTTCAAGGAAATCGAAGTCGGTGAAACCTACGAAGGCAAGATCGTCTCCACGAAGGACTTCGGTGCCTTCATGGAAGTACTTCCTGGTAAGGATGGTCTCATCCACATCTCCGAGCTCGCTGAGGGCCGCGTGAAGACCACCGAAGACGTCGTCAAGGTCGGCCAGATCGTCGTCGCGAAGTGCATCGGCATCGACGACAAGGGTCGTGTGAAGATGTCCATACGCGCCGCAGAACGCGACAAGAAGGCCGCCTCTGTAGCCAAGGAAGGGTAACCCCCGCTGGGCAGGCGGTGCGCGCGCGTCTGACGCCCGTACTGTCGCCTGCACACTCAACTCACCCTCTGCATCCTAACAAAATACAGAGAAAAAGCGCAAAACGTCTGTTCATGTTGATGAACAGACGTTTTCTTTCTTGATCATTTGTAGCGATAGAAAAAAAAAGGAAGTATTGGTTTTTTTTGATTGCAATCAGGGCAAAAGTAGTATAAAAATTATGGACAACTTTCTGCAATCTAACGCACTCAAATCCTGCTGACATACGCCATGTGGAACAAAATTCTAATCGGAGCTCTCGTCCTATTCCT
>CAYJLP010000245.1:0-2200 GCA_964371115.1 uncultured Akkermansia sp.
CGAACCCCTCGGGTGGTATCATTGAGCGCCCCATCACGTCGAACTTCCGCGAAGGCCTCTCCGTGTTGGAATACTTCATCTCCACCCACGGTGCTCGAAAAGGTCTCGCCGATACCGCGCTCAAGACCGCAGACTCCGGTTACATGACCCGCAAGCTCGTCGACGTCGCCCAAGACGTCATCGTACGCGACGAATGCTGTGGCACTGACAACGGCATCCTCATGACCGCCATCTACGACGGTGATGACGAAGTCGCCTCGCTCGCCACCCGCATCTATGGACGCGTCGCCTGTGAGGAAATCAAAGACCCCACCACCAAGGAAATCATCGTTGGCAAGAACGACATCATCAGAGATGACGCCGCCAAGCGCATCGAAAGTGTCGGCATCGAGAAAGTCCGCGTCCGCTCTGTGCTCACCTGCGAACTCTCGCGTGGCTGCTGTGCGAAGTGCTACGGTCTCAACCTCGCCACAGGCTATAGTGTCAAGGTCGGTGAAGCCGTCGGCGTCATCGCTGCCCAATCCATCGGTGAGCCTGGAACGCAGCTCACCATGCGTACCTTCCACGTCGGTGGTGCCGCTACCGCAGCCGCGAACCGCCCCGAGTACATCACCAAGTCCGCAGGTCGCGTCATCTATGATGAGAACCTCCGTGACCGCTGCGTCGAAGACGAGAACGGCAACATGGTCGTCCTCTGCAAGAACGGCAGCATCAAGATCTATGACGAAGAAGGCAAGGAACTCGAATCCTACCAACTCGCCCTTGGTGCCGTCCTCAGCGTCAAAGACGGTGCTCAAGTCGAAGCCAAGCAGACCATCGCCGTCTGGGACCCCTTCGCCATCCCCGTCATCAGTGAAGTCGGCGGTACCGTCGAGTACCAAGACATGATCGAAGGCATCACCTGCCGCACAGAAAGTGCGGAAGGCGGCAGCCGCGGTACAACTGTGGTCATCGACCACCGTCAAGACCTCGCACCCCGCGTCATCATCCACACAGGCAAGGGCAAGAACGACAAGCCCCGCGTCTACTCCATCCCCACGGGAGCCTACCTCGCTGTCAGCGAAGGACAGGAAATCTTTGCAGGTACCCAACTCGCAAAGACCCCCCGCAAGGTGCAAAAGACCAACGACATTACCGGTGGTCTCCCCCGCGTCGCCGAGCTCTTTGAAGCCCGCCGTCCGAAGGACTGCTGCACACTGGCCGAAATGGACGGCATCGTCAGCATCGACGACATGATGATACGTGGCAAGAAAGTCGTCACCATCTACCGTGACGCCGAAGCACGCGAAGCCGCTGCACGCGGTGGCCGCCGTCGCAAGGCCGAGGAAGTCGATGAAGGCGTACTCTCCATGAAGCACCTCGTGCCCACCGACCGCCACATCATCGTCCATGATGGAGACTTCGTCCGTGCGGGCGAACCCCTCTCTGACGGCTCGGAAGCCTCGGATGAAATCCTCCGCATCAGCGGCAAGGACGCACTCCAAGAACACCTCGTCAACAAAGTCCAGCAAGTCTACCGTGTCCAAGGCGTGGAAATCAACGACAAACACGTTGAAATCATCGTCTCCCAGATGCTGCGCAAAGTACGCATCAAGGACCCCGGTGACACAGGTCTCCTTTGGGGTGATGAAATCGAGAACACCACCCTCACACGCATCAACCGTGAGACCGTGGGTATGAACGGACGCCCTGCTGATAGTGAGCCCATCCTGCTCGGCATCACCAAAGCCTCGCTCAAGACCGACTCGTTCATCTCGGCAGCCTCCTTCCAGGACACCACGCGCGTCCTGACAGAAGCCGCCACGCTGGGCAAGATCGACACGCTTGAAGGCTTCAAGGAAAACGTTATCCTTGGACACCTCATCCCAGCGGGAACAGGTTTTGGCAAATACCGCAACATTGCGGTTGAGCCATCAGCCGATGCCGTGCCCATCCCACGCGCTACCTACAGCAATGACAGCGAAGACGAACTCGGACCTGACGACGCCATCAGCGTCGGCGCGGACGACTAAACAAAGCCGTCACAGCACAACATAAAACCTCAAACACGAGTCGCTTTCTCCCACCGAGAAAGCGACTCGTCGCGTATACAAACAGCAGTCGCCACAAACGCAACGGAGGCACCATCCAACCGCGACACATCAATGGATTCTTAAGGTCTCGACCTTAAGCGATCACCGGCGATCGTTCGCCGGCGGGT
>CAYJLP010000246.1:0-2198 GCA_964371115.1 uncultured Akkermansia sp.
GGAAGCACGCGGGAGCAGACACCCTTGTTACCGTGACGACCGGCCATCTTGTCACCCACACCGAGCTTGCGCTTGGTGGCGATGTAGACCTTTACCTCGGTGACGACACCGGGATCCATCTCCGCGCCCGCTTCGATCATGTCGAGCTTGCGGTCGCGCTCATCGTCGAGGGCGGCAAAGGCGCTCTCGTAGCTGTTGATGATTTCAAAGATCTGGTTGCGCACAGGGCTGGGATCCATCTCGATCTGGTCGTGGTGGACGGCGAGCTTGCGCAGGAGTGTCTTGGTGATTTTGCGATTGGAGGGGATGATGACTTCACTCGTGCCGGAGCGCAGGACTTCCAGAGGGATCTTCTCGCCCAGCAGGCGATCGGAGAGGCGGCTGGTGAGCTGCTCGATGAGCGCGTCTTTCTGCTTGTTGTACTCCGCGTCGACCTTCTTGTGCTGCTTCTGGCTCTCTTTCTCAAGATCGACAGGGGCTTCACCGGGGGCGGCGGAGCGCACGATGCGCACGTCCATGACGACACCGGTGGTGCCGGGGGGCACGCGCATGGAGGTGTCCTTGACGTCGGCGGCCTTCTCACCGAAGATGGCGCGCAGGAGGCGTTCTTCGGGGGCGAGCTCGGTTTCGCTCTTGGGCGTGATCTTGCCGACGAGGATGTCGCCAGGCTTGACTTCAGCACCGATGCGGATGACACCGTCGCTGCCGAGGTTCTTCAGCGCGTCGTCGCCGACGTTGGGGATGTCGCGGGTGATTTCTTCGGGACCGAGCTTGGTGTCACGTGCTTTTTCTTCGAACTCCTCGATGTGAATGGAGGTGTAGGCGTCTTCTTGCACGAGGCGCTCGGAGATGATGATGGCATCTTCGTAGTTGTAGCCGTACCAAGACATGTAAGCAACGAGGACGTTGCGGCCGAGCGCGAGCTCACCACCGTCAGTACAAGGACCGTCGGCGAGCACCATGCCGGGCTTCACCACGTCGCCACGCGACACGATGGGCTTTTGGTTGATGCAGGTGGAGGCGTTCGAGCGCATGAACTTGCGCAGCTGGTAGACGTGGATGCCTTCTTCGATGTCGGTCTTGACGCTCTCAGGCTCGCTGAGCCAGCGCTGGGAGGAGACGGGCAGCTCGCCATCACGGGTGGTGATGATGTACTCGGCGGTCGCGGAGGCGACGATACCAGGTGCCTGAGCGACGACGACAGCGCAGCTGTCGGCCGCGCACTTCGCCTCGATACCTGTACCGACGAGAGGTGCTTGGTTGACCATCAGAGGCACGCCCTGACGCTGCATGTTCGCGCCCATGAGCGCGCGGTTGGCATCATCATGCTCGAGGAAGGGGATGAGACCGGCCGCAATCGAGATGATCTGCTTGGGCGAGACGTCCATGTAGTCGACACGACGGGGATCGACCTCGATGAACTCGCCGTGCTCGCGGGCGGTGATGCGGTTCGCAACAAAGTGTCCTGCTCCGTTGTCATCGTCGATGCGGTTGTTCGCCTGCGCGATGAGGAGGTATTCTTCTTTGTCAGCGGAGAGGTACTCGACCTCGTTGGTGATGATGGTCTCACAGCTGGTGACCTCACCCTTGTTGTTCTTCTCCTCGATGTGCTTGACGCGACGGAAGGGCGTCTCGATGAAGCCGTAGTCGTCGATACGTGCGTAGGTGCACAGCGAGTTGATCAGACCGATGTTGGGTCCTTCGGGGGTCTCGATGGGGCAGATACGTCCGTAGTGGGAGTCATGCACGTCTCGAACCTCGAAGCCGGCGCGATCGCGGTTCAGACCACCAGGTCCGAGTGCCGAGAGACGACGCTTGTGCGTGAGCTCGGCGAGCGGGTTGATCTGGTCCATGAACTGGGAGAGCTGGCTGCGTCCGAAGAAGTCGCGCACCACGGCACTGAGTGCCTTGGGGTTGATGAGCTTGCTGGGGGTGATGTCGCCACGGTTGACGTCGCAGAGTGTCATGCGCTCCTTGACGAGACGCTCGGTGCGAGCGAGGCCGACGCGGCACTGGTTGGCGATGAGCTCCCCTACGGCACGCACGCGGCGGTTGCCGAGGTGGTCGATGTCGTCAACCTGTCCTTCGCCGTTCTTGAGGCGCAGGAGGTACTTGATGGAGGCGAGGAAGTCGATGGGCTGGATGAGGCGGCAGTCTTCGGAGACGTCGAGGCCGAGCTTCTGGTTGATCTTGTAGCG
>CAYJLP010000247.1:0-2197 GCA_964371115.1 uncultured Akkermansia sp.
GGCGCGAGCTTCTTGAGCTGGTCGAGACGATCGAAGGGGAGCTCACCGAGGAAGCGAAGACCGGCGTCAATCGAGGCACCACCCCATGTTTCCAGCGCGGAGAAGCCCATCGTGTCGAGGATGGGGGCGATCTCTTCCATCTGTTTGGTAGACATACGGGTCGCGGCCAGGGACTGATGTCCGTCGCGAAGAACTGTGCAGTTGAATGTGGCGGGTTTCATAATTATATAAGAAAATGTTCGGGCATAGTTATGCCGTTGTAGCGTCACCATTATACCGAAAAATTTTCCCTAAGTCAAGCAGCTTCGAAGGTGAAAACAAAAAGTTCATATCTTCATCCATCTTGCTTGAGCGCATCTGGCTTTTCGCCTTGCGCGGCGACGCTGAGAAAGAGCAGTGTCCAGCCCGAGAAGATCATCTCGATGGCGACCATGACACCGATGAACCATTGCGATGATTCTGGCCAGGTCGAGCAGACGATGATGCCGAGTGCGAGGCTGATTGTGCCGTTGAGGGTGCGCCAGATGACGTGTTTTCTATGCCGCGAGATGACGGCGAGCAGGAGTCTCAAGCTCCCTAGTGTGATGAGCAGGCAGGCCGCGGCGAGTGTGACGAAACGTAGCAGATCCAGAGGCGCGAGTAGCATCATGGCTCCGAGGATGATGTAGCCTAGCGCGCAGAGTCCATTCCAGAGTAGCTCGTAGCGCGTGCGCAGAGCGGTGATGAGACGCGCGATGCCCATGAGGATGAGGACGAAGCCCGCCAGTAGAATGATACTCATGCCGAGTATGTAAGGGATACTCAGCAAGATGAAACCGAGGATGATCTCGGCGAGTGCGAGGATGCCGACGACCCAGTTGCTCTGGAAAAGGCGGCGGAAGAAGAGGGAGGTGGAGTTCATGTTGCTTCTAATGTTGTGCGTGGCAGGCGGTGTATTGTTGTTGCGCGTAGGTCCAGTCGAGCTGCGCGACAAAGGCGGCGATGTAGCGCTCTCTATCGTTGTGGTAGCGCAGGTAGTAGGCATGCTCCCAGAGATCGCAGGCGATCAGGGGGATGAAGCAGGGGGGGAGCTCCTGCTGATGCTGATGGAGGGTGGCGAGGCTGAGCTGCTGGCTGAGGCCCTCCACGCCGAGTACGACCCAGCCGCTGCCCTGCACGCTGCTTGCGAGCTGGGTGAAGAGGCGAAGGAAGTGTTCATAACTGCCAAATGTGCGGGCTATTGCCTCCGCCAGTGTCCCCTCGGGGGTGTTGTGAGGCATGGGTGAGATGCTTTTCCAGTAGATGCTGTGGAGAATGTGCCCCGCGACGTGAAATGTGAGATGCTGCGTGACGATGCGTGCCATCACGAGGGGGAGAGATCCATCGGCGATCTCGCGCAGCTGAGCCGTTGCGAGATTCGCCCCATGGACGTAGGCTGCGTGGTGCTTTTGGTGGTGGAGGTGAACGGTCTCACGATCAAGAAAATTCTCAAGCGCGGACGCATCATATCCTAGAGCGGGCAGGGTGTAGCCCTCGCTGGCGTATCCATTGAGATGACAAGTGCTGTGCATAGAATGACTGACGATTAGTTAGTCATTTATGTTCAAGAATATGATTGAGTTTCTCTACCTGTTTATAAATATTGATAAAAATCAAATACTGGCGTGAGCGGGTGACTGCATAGAACCTATTGTTGGGCTTGTTAGTCGAATTTCTTGACATGTGAGAATACAATGCTAGTATAGTGAAGACGTGTAGATCGTATTTTTCTTTGTGCCGATTAGACAATTTTAGCCAAAAGGGAAGATCCTGTCTTAGATGTTTCGTGCTTTATTATTCTAAATACTAATCTGTTTCTTTGAGGAGCCTGCTAAGGTGAAAACTCTTTAAAGAATAGTTGGGAAGTTTGAAAGTATAACAAAACGAATAATCTGATGCTGCGTTAATTAAAACCTGAATATAACAATGAAATATTTTACTCTCGTGACGATGGCCTCGTTGGCCACAAGTGTTTGGGCAGAAGACTGGGCTACATGGCGCGGTCCCAATGCGAATGGTATCACCTCTGAGAACATCAAGGCCTCGGGAGACATCGCGTGGCAGACGGAGCTTGGCACTGGCTACAGCGGCGTGACGGTCAAGGATGGCAAGCTCCTCGCCTCGGGCAACAAGGAGAATGTCGACTACGTCTACTGCCTCGATGCGGCGACAGGCAAGC
>CAYJLP010000248.1:0-2184 GCA_964371115.1 uncultured Akkermansia sp.
CTGTTCCAAGAGATCGGTATCTGGATGAAGCAAAACGGCGAAGGCATCTATGGCACACGTGCCAATCCCCTCCCCGTCGAGCTCGCATGGGGCAGAGTGACCCGCAAGGGTGATGAGCAAACATTTATTCATGTCTATGAGAGACCCGCTAGCGGCATCATCAGCATCCCCTGCCTCTTTGAAGGTGAGGTAAAGGCAAGCGTCCTCGCCAGTGGCCAGCGCATCCCTGTCACGCAGGACAAGACGGCAAAGAGCAGCTCATTTGATCTTTCCGCCATCAAGATGGATCCCAGCGCCACCACCATCAAAGTTGTCGGCAAACGAATCCAACCCTAATCATGCGCCACCTCATCGCTCTTTTCTCTCTACTGTTCAGCTCCCTCATGCAGGGAGCTGAGACGCGCTACTACGTCGCCCCCGATGGCTGCGACTCTAACGAAGGTAGCCAGAGCGCCCCCTTTGCCAGCTTTGCACGAGCGCAAACCGAGGTCATCCGCGCGCGCAAGCAGGATGCGGCCAAGACCGTCACCGTGTACTTCCGCGAGGGAGCTTATGAACTTGAGTCCCCCATTATCCTGACCGCCGAGGGCAGCGGTGCCCCCGACGCATGGGTCAGCTACCAAGCCTATGGCAATGAGAAGGTCAGCTTCCAAGGCGGGCGCAGCCTGTCGCTCGACTGGCGTCCCTACAAGAGCGGCATCTACCAAGCCCAAGTACCCGAGGGCATCAGCTTTAGCACGCTTTATGTCAACGATAGAGCGCAGCAGCGCGCGCGCTACCCGAATTACGATGCCAGTATCAAGCCCTTCGGCGGCTACGCGGCAGACTGCCTCTCACCCCAGCGCGTGCAAACGTGGAGCAACCCCAAGGGCGGCTACTTTCATGTGCTCACGCGCTCCATGTGGGGCGGCTTTCATTACGAAATAGAGGGAAAAGACAAGGACGGAAAAGTCATCCTCAGCGGAGGCAAGCAGAACAACCGCCCCGAAAACGGCCAGCACGACAGCTATCGTTTTGTGGAGAATATCTTTGAAGAGCTCGATGCTCCCTCCGAATGGTACCTTGACCAATCGAGCAACACGCTCTACTATTACCCTGAGTCAGGCTTGGATCTGAAAAAGGCGCGTGTCGAATACGCGTCCCTAGAAAGCCTCATCGAGCTACGCGGTAGCGAAAAGCATCCTATTCGATACGTCCGTTTGAAAGGCTTCAAGCTCACGCGCACACGCCCCAGCTTTTTGAAGAACGCAGAAGCCCTCCTGCGCAGCGACTGGACTATCTATCGCGGTGCCGCCGTCCTACTTGAGCGAACAGAGCACTGCGAGATTGTCGATTGCGAGCTCACAGAATTGGGAGGCAATGCGGTATTTTTCAACAACTATAACAGCCACAGCGGCATATCGGGCTGTCACATTCATGATGTGGGTGCGAATGGTATTTGCTTTGTCGGTGACACCTCCGCCGTGCGCAATGGGAAGTTTGTCCCCTACGGCGCACGAGTGAGCCTCACCGAGATGGATAGAACCCCAGGTCCACTCCACGACAACTACCCCCAGCATTGCTATGCCACAGACAACCTCGTCCATCATCTCGGAACGATAGAAAAACAGGTTGCAGGCGTGCAAATCAGCGTATCAGCCTTCATCAGCATTCTGCACAACAGCATCTATGATGTCCCGCGCGCAGGCATCAACATTAGCGAGGGCGCTTTCGGTGGACATCTGCTTGAAGGCAACGATGTCTTTGACACTGTCTTGGAAACGAGCGACCACGGAGCGTTCAACAGCTGGGGGCGCGACCGCTACTGGGGACCCGATATCAAGCAGACAGATGAGATCGTCGCTCAGGCAGGGCGCGAAGTCATCCTACTCGACATACTCGCGCCGACGCGCATCCGCCACAACCGCTTTAGCTGTGCGCATGGATGGGACATTGATCTCGACGATGGCTCAAGCTACTACATCATCAGCGACAACCTCTGCCTCCAAGGTGGCATCAAGCTACGCGAGGGGTACTATCGCCGTGTGTACAATAATATCTGCCTCAACAATGGTATCCACCCCCATGTCTGGCAGGCGAATAGCGGCGATCGCGTCTATGGAAATATATTGGGCACCAAGCATCAGCCCATTTCCATGGATCACTGGGGGAGCAAGATTGATGAGAACTGGTTTCTCTACGACT
>CAYJLP010000249.1:0-2131 GCA_964371115.1 uncultured Akkermansia sp.
TGAAGTATAATTCTCTCTCTATCTTTAATTGATATCGGTGTCATGACTATTGCAGCGTTAAAGTCATATTATACGCCATACTCAATAAAAAGTTAAGCTGCTATAGTTACTCCGTTTCAGGTAGGGCTTGGTATCTGGAAGATTTTACTTTGAATATTTTTGCTACTATGCTTATTGAAAAGCTTAATAATGAGCTAGCAGCGTGGTTGAAACACAGAAACGCAAGTGCTGCGAGAGTGGACTGGCAATTTACGACACAAGATGCTCGAATAAAGCTCAAACGCCTTTATCCAACCTTCAATGAATAAAATGAAATTTCTTCATTACTTCACACTAGCAGCCCCCTGCTAGAGGTTCTCTTATTGCTAAAATTAATTTAGAATCTATATAAACTAACATCTTGACACCCGCTTTGACACATGCGAATATAGAAAACATGTCCTACCATTGCACCATCTGTGGCTACATCTACGACGAAGAAAGCGAAACACCCCCCTTCAACGAACTCCCCGACAGCTGGGCATGCCCCATCTGCGGTATGGGGAAAAACGTCTTCATCCTCAAGCAAGACAAGCCTACACCCACCGGCACTCTGGCCCCAAAAGAAGCCTCACCTAGCCAAGAGCCCGCGCCATCCTTCCACCCGAGCGCATCCACCACACAGACAAAATCAGATATCCTCATCCAGCAGCTACACGCAGAAGGTCTCCGCTGGATCTTTGGCATGGTCGGACACAGCAACCTCGGCATTGCCGAAGCCCTTCGCCAACATAACCCTGATCAAGCGCCCGACGGCATCCGCTTCATCGGTATCCGCCACGAAGGAGCCGCCGCCTTTGCTGCCGCCGCCTACGGCAAGCTCACCCACCGCCCCGCCGCCTGCCTCTCCATTGCGGGGCCAGGAGCTACCAACATGAGCACAGGCATCGCCGACGCCCTTCTCGACCATGCCCCCCTCCTCGCGCTGATGGGACAAGTACCCAGCACCACACTTGACCAGCACATCTTCCAAGAGCTCGACCTCGCTGCCTGCTTTGCCCCCCTCACCCACGACCAATATACACTACGCGAGCAGAGCCACAGTGCCAGCCTTGCCCAGCAAGCCTACCATAGCAGCCTCCACGCACAAGTCCCTGTCCAAATCATCCTCCCCGACGACACCCAAAAGCAGCCCCCTCATAGCGACGAAACAACACACCCGCACCTCAGTCCCGTCACCTCCCTCACCCACGCCACCACCTCCGCCATCAGTGATGCCGCCGACGCGCTCCGCCATGCGAAGAATCCCTGCATCATCGTCGGGCACGGAGCCGAGCACGCCCTCACCGAGACGCTAGACCTAGCTGAGCTCCTCCAAGCCCCCCTCAGCACCACTTACAGAGCCAAAGGCTACATCCCGGACAGTCACCCCCTCGCCTGCGGCGTCATCGGTCTGAGCGGCACCCCCATCAGCCACCACTTCGTCAGCGAAGCCGACCTCATCCTCACCCTCGGCGTCGGATTCGCCCGCCACAGTGCCATCCCCACCTGTGACAACAACG
The DNA here is from genome assembly GCA_964371115.1 of uncultured Akkermansia sp. Classification (GTDB taxonomy): domain Bacteria; phylum Verrucomicrobiota; class Verrucomicrobiia; order Verrucomicrobiales; family Akkermansiaceae; genus Akkermansia. The sequence continues at coordinate 1,542 of CAYJLP010000249.1, forward strand.
GCGTGCCCAAGCACATCATCCGCCTCGACCGCGCCCCCCTTAGCAATCGCCCTCTGCCTCCCATCACCCAACAGCTCATCGGCGACTGCGCCGGGACGCTCAAAGGACTCCTCGCTGAACTCCAAACCCACGATGAACTCGCCTCGACCTCACCTGGCATTCAAAGCAAAGCCCAACGCATCGCACTCGAATGGGAACAATGGCGCGCCGAGAAAGCCCGCCGCGCGCTACCCATCCCCGACAGCGACACCCCCATCACCCCCGCCGCCGTTTGCGACGCGCTCAACCAAAGCCTGCCCCCCCGCGCCCTCCTCTCCATCGACGTCGGCAACGTCGCCTACCAAATCGGACGCTACCTCGAAAGTAGCCAAGGGCAGCGCTATCTACTCTCATGGTACCTTGGTAGCATCGGCGTTGGCCTCCCTGCCGCCATCGGAGCCTACGCCGCCACCTGCGAAGAAGGTCCATGGAAAGACCGCCCTATCATCGCCCTCGTCGGCGACGGAGGTTTAGGACAGTACCTCGCTGAGATCAGCACCATCGCCAAGTATCAACTCCCCATCAAAATCATCGTCTTCAACAACGGCGAA
>CAYJLP010000250.1:0-2129 GCA_964371115.1 uncultured Akkermansia sp.
ACATAAAGCCAATCCTTGAAGAAGAAGCAACAGAACCCACCCCGCTATCAGACGCCCTATCCCATTTGGACATCGGCGATCTTCCCCCTTAAATTCTTGATAATCTGATCTCAAGATTCACAATTTCTAGAACGAGCAGGGGACGCAAAGCCCCCTACTCTATTTGTGTTGCGGCTCTTATTGGTAATCGGAATGCCCTGCTTGCTTATTGAGCATCACCTTGACGATTTGGCACATCCGCGCGGTAACTCCTCCCTGCTGTAGTGCAAGGCGAATCGTATCAGCACTCAATAGGATATTGCCTGTGCGAAGCTCCTTATCCAAGACGCTCGGATTGAAAACATATAACAAACTGGGCGTGGGATAGCTATACGCCAAATCCACCTTTCCCTCTACACCTGTGGGCAGGATGATCACATCACCCGCGAGGATATTCTTCTCTGTCGAGGAGACCACTTTGCAGAACTGATAAACAACCCCTCCTTTATTCTTTGGGTGTTTGAGATCACGTTTGTACTCGCTTTTTAAGCAACATACGAAAACATGTGCTACATCGACCCCGAGGTATTGCTTGAGCACCTCCCAATTACCTTGATTGATCTGCTTGAGCTGGCTTTTCGTGGGCAAGGCAAGTACCGCTTTTGATTGAGGCGCACTTGGTGGCATCTGTAGCTCTTGATCTCCCTGTGTTGATTGAGCCAGTCCCATCATAGAGAGGGACATGAGCACAGCAAGCGATTTTGATAAAGTTGATAGCGTATTATACATAATAGTTATTTTAGTAAGACCCCCCACTATACACTACTTCAAAAGCGAGTGAAAGCAAATATCCCAGAAAGTGATAATACTGACAAAGCTTGAATACTTCACTATCGTCTCCATGCTAACTCATCACATTGATCCTCATCATGTAGATCAATATGAACACCTAGATCAGAGCTAAGCGCTCAGATACATCACGAAGAGATTTTCAAAGCTCTGCACCAAGACCATCTGATTGATCGCTTAGCTAAAGCCTACCAACACCTATCATCTTAACGCCGCCGAGCGAGGGCCTGTCAGTTCGGAGCGTATCGACGCAATCTCAATGATGTCCACGACCCTCTGATCTTGCCCCACAATGCCGCCATGTTGGTCGTTTCGCCCCGCAGCAAGCCATGTTCACGCATGAGACCAAGAGCGCGCCGAATACATCCTGAACCGCAAAGAATCCCTCCCATATGAAAGAGAGTCGATGGACACAATTGTGTGTAAAAAAAGTCTATGATTGTTACCTCTGCATAGCCCACATTTCAAACGATTTTATTCCCCGGCATATCGACACATTGAGAAATACATGTTATAAACATAGAATCATGCTTATTTTGAGTCGATTATGAAGATCTGCGTACATACTTTTTCCATCGTGATATTGATGTCGAAATCATCTAAAAAAAACTAAAATTTCACACGTAAATCATTCTCTTTATGCATATTACTCGTTCGAGTCCCATTACCCACCCTCAATGGAACTGGCTTCTATGCAGAATAAGCATAGAAGCCAGTTTTGTTTATAGCTACATCATCAATAGCTTATGAAATCACTTATTGGTCTCGCATAGTGCGTCAAATCACCCCAAATCACCGACTTTCTGTCCCCTGATATGATTTTTATACTTCCATGATTTCGACGTGTACGATGCCCATTAGTACACACCGCTTGGACTCGAGCATCTACTATTCACTGATAGTAAAGCACAAATAAAGATTTTTCTGCTAAAAACAAGAAAATAGAGCTGTGATCTGTGGTTCGAGTCCCATTACCAAATTTGAAACTGCTGATAATGAGCATAATACAGAAAAAGCATCAAAAGTCACGAACCCACACTGCTTAGACACCCAATTGCCACTCTTCGCATCTCCGCCATCCAATCTATTTATCTGAACATCAATTTTTTACCCAATTAACACCTAGTATCTCCAAAAATCACCTCTCCAACGATCGTTCTAACCGCACACACCCACCACGAGCTCATAAAACAACTGATCATAAAGAAGCTACCGCCCTACACCATACTAGAATCACCCTCTTTTTAGCTCTTCGAATCGCCTTAGCATAAGCTCGCACCTCCTGAAAACCGAGCTTGAGT
>CAYJLP010000251.1:0-2078 GCA_964371115.1 uncultured Akkermansia sp.
ACGTCGACATCACCACAGGCGAGCCCCTCTTTGCCTCGAGCGATAAATACGACTCGGGCTGCGGCTGGCCTGCCTTCTCCCGCCCCATCAAGCAGGGCATCATTGACGAGCTGGCGGATCACAAGCTAGCCACCCCTCGCGTTGAGGTGCGCAGCAGCCTCGGTGATGCGCATCTCGGGCATGTCTTCACCGACGGTCCCGCGGACCAAGGCGGCCTGCGCTACTGTATCAATAGCGCGTCGCTGCGCTTCATTCCCAAGGCGCAGATGGAGCAGGAAGGCTATGGAAGCTACCTGCCTCTGCTAAAAAAAAACAGCAGCACGATGAGCTAGAGACGGCTACCGCAGGGTACACGCCAGAGCAGCAGATCGCAGCCCTCGAGATCGCCACCCCCTCGCCCTGCGGTGCGAGCTGTGCTGCAGCCCCTCCGAGTCTCCTCACTCACGAGGTGATGCTGCTCGGGGCATGCCTCCTCGTGATAATCTGTTTCTGGCGGTGGCTGCGACGTGATAAAATGCACCGCGACTAGAGAAAGAGCTTGATGACTGAGAGTCAATCTAACAACGTAAAAAAAGAATCGCGAGTAAGAAGATTTTTTTCTTGATTATCAGCGCGAAATCTAGTTGAATAGCACTGATGCGAATACTCCTTCTCCTCAGCACCCTAGCAGCACTCAGCACATTGAGCAGCTGCTCCTGTAGCAACTGCCCCTCCTACGATCCTTACTACCTCGACGACGTGGATGTCACCACGCGCCACAGCTTCCAATAAACCTGATTACAATTTTTTCCATCCATGTCATTTGAAATCCGCGAAAAACCCGAGATGGTCGAGCGCGCCCTGCTCGTCGCCATCGGTGTGCCTGGAGACCAGAGAGAAGAGCGCCTCGCCCTGCTCGCCGAGCTCGAAGACCTCGTGAGCAACCTCGGTATAGGTATCGTCGGTACACGCCTCGACTTCACGCGCGAGATGCACGCGAAGTTCCTCTGCGGCGTGGGCAAGGCCGACGAGATCGCCGATGCCGCGCGCGCGCTGGACGCGGATTGCCTCATCTTTGACAACCTCCTCTCCCCCTCTCAGCAGCGCGAGTGGGAGCGACTGACCAACATCACCGTCATCGACCGCGAAGAAGTCATCCTCGACATCTTCGCCAAGCGCGCCCGTACGAAGGAAGCCACCATGCAGGTCGACCTCGCCCGCATGCAGTACGCCCTGCCCCGCATGACAGGCATGTGGAAGCACCTCGACCGCCAGCGCGGCGGCTCAGGAGGGGGGAAGGGCGGTGGCGCCGCCGCGCGAGGTGAGGGGGAAAAGCAGATCGAAATCGACCGCCGCCTCGCCCACGACCGCATCGAGTCCATCCGACAGGAGCTCGAGCAGGTGCGCAAGCAGCGCGGCACCCAGCGCAAGGAGCGCAACCGACAGGGTATCCCCACCGCCGCCATCGTCGGCTACACGAATGCGGGAAAATCCTCACTGCTCAACATGCTCACCGAAGCCGAGGTGCTCGCAAAGAATATCCTCTTTGCGACCCTCGAGACCACGAGCCGCAAGGTCGAGCTGCCGAATGGTCAGCCCCTCGTGCTCACGGACACGGTCGGCTTCATCCGCAACCTGCCCCACCGCCTCGTCGAGGCCTTCAAATCCACGCTCGAAGAAGCCGCCCTCGCTGACTTCCTCATCCAGGTCGTCGACGCCAGTGACAAAGACGCATGGTGCCACTACGAGACCACCTGCGCCGTGCTCGCAGAGCTCGGTGCTGGTGACAAGCCCATGATCGTCGTGTGGAACAAATGCGACCTCATCCCCGAAGAAGAGCGCGACGCCCGCATCGCCGAGCTCAATGCAAAGCTCCAAGAGACAGGCCACATCATGAGTGTGAAAGACCAGCTCGGCGGCGACGCCCTGCTGCTCGCCTGCGTCGAGAAGCTCAGCCACCGCGTCGAGCGCGCCCGCTACCGCATCCCCTATACTGATAGCCGCCTGCCCGCCATCATGCATCGCGATGGCAAGGTTCTGTCTACCGAGTACGATGAGGAGGGCAACTCCATCATCGAAGCCATCTTGCCCAAGGAATT
>CAYJLP010000252.1:0-2016 GCA_964371115.1 uncultured Akkermansia sp.
TGGACGACATCCTCGCCCACCTCATGACCGAGGGACGCGTCTTTGCCAGCGGCTCTGGCGTCGGGGTGAACATCTCCACCCTGCGCTCCTCCTACGAGCCCATCCGCGGCAAGGGACGCTCGTCTGGCCCCATCAGCTTTGACCGCGGCTGGGACCGCATGGCAGGCGCCATCCGCTCGGGCGGCAAGACACGCCGCGCGGCGCGCATGGTACTCATGTACTCTGATCACCCCGACATCTTTGACTTCATCGCCGCCAAGCAGCGCCAAGAAGACGTCGCCAAAGTCATCCTGCGTGAGCACAACGTCCACCTCGACCTCATCAAGATCGCCGAGGCCAAGCTCATCACCGGCAGCCCCGCCGAGCGCGCCGCCGCCCGCGTCATCCTCGCCCTGCCCCTCGCCACCGAGGCGCAATTCGACCCCCACATGGACGCACTGCTGTATGGCGAGACCCTGTCCAATCAGAATGCGAACCACTCCGTCTCGCTCAAGGGCGACTTCTGGAAAGCCGTCGAATCCAATGGCAACACCTACACCCGCTGGGTTACCAACCCCAGCCACATCGTCCACACCTTCCGCGCCACCGAGCTGCTGCAGAAGATGAGTGAAGCCATCTGGGACAATGGAGAACCCGGTGTCCACAACAACGACCTCATCAACCTGTGGAACCCCGTCAAGAGCCTCGGCGAGATCTCGACCTCCAACCCCTGCTCCGAGTACATCTTCCTGAATAACACCTCCTGCAACCTCTCGTCATTCAACGCCTATCGCTTCCTGAAAAAGGACACCGACGGCCGCCCCAGCTTTGACGCCGACGCACTCCAGCACGCCGCACGCCTCGCCATGGTCTGCGCGGATCTCAACATCGAGCGCGGCGGCTTCCCCATCCCCGAGATCGCCGAGGGCACCTACCGCTTCCGCACCACAGGCATAGGATACGCGAATGTAGGCGGTGCGCTCATGAGCCTCGGCGTCCCCTACGACTCTGATGAAGGACGCTGGATCGCCAGCCAACTCTGCTCCTGCCTCACCGCCGCCTGCTGGAGCGCATCTGCAGAAATGGGACGCGAGCTGGGCTCCTACCTCGAATACGACAGCACCCAGCATGACCTCAAGGCCGTGCTCAACCTCCACAGCCTCGCCCAGCAGCTCAACCAGCTCATCGCTGAGGGCAAGGTCGGTGACAAGAGTGTCGAAGCCGTCATCGAAGAACTCATCAAGAACGCCCCCGGCGCGCTGCCACAGGCACAGGGACTCGACGCCTCCTTTGCGCTCCAAGCCCTCGTGCGCAGCTACCTCGCCCCCGACACGATGAACAGCAGCCGCATCGCCCCCGCTCGCAGCCTCGCGGCGAAGGCACTCGAGCTCTGGGAGCAGTCCACACGCGACGGAGCCTTCCGCAACTCCTTTGTCTCCGTCATGGCACCCACCGGCACCATCTCAGCCCCCCTCGGCTGCTATGATGAAGGCACCACCTCCATCGAGCCCGACTACACGCTCGTGAAGTGGAAGCAACTCTCGGGTGGCGGCATGATGAAAATGTTCAACCGCCTCTCGCTTGAGGCTCTGCGCACACTAGGCTACTCTGAACCACAGGTACGCGAAGCCGCCCTCGAAGTAGCCGGCCTCGATGGCCTCATCACCGCCTGCGCGGGCAGTGTCGAAGAAGCCATCATCCAGCTGCTCGGCGACCCCTGCGCGAAGGCCGCGGGCCCCGTACGCCTCGCATGGCGTCGCTGCGTACCCGCCTCCGCAGGGCGCAAGGAAGTCCAAGAAGCCGTCAGCTACCTCTCGAATGGAGCACATGCTGCGCTCTTCAACGCCGACCAGCTCCTCGTCGTCAACGGCATGAGCCATGTGGAGAACATCCCCTGGCTCGACGAAGCCGACCTTGCCGTCTTTGACTGCTCGGCGACGAATGGTGATGGCATCCGCTCTATTTCTCCTGCGGGACACCTGCGCATGCTCGGAGCCGTGCAGCCCTTCATCTCGGGAGCATGCTCGAAGACCGTGA
>CAYJLP010000253.1:0-1987 GCA_964371115.1 uncultured Akkermansia sp.
CCTCAGGGAGAGGCTGAGTGGCAGGGTCATCGGGGTTATAAAAGTGCGAGCGCTGCTGAGCGATGTTCAGGGGGTAGATGCTTTTAGCCACCTTGGGCATGTCCTCAGCGGTGAGCGGAGGAGGCTCGAGATTGTGCTCTTCTGGCGCAGGTGCGACAGCACTAAGGGACGCCTCTGCGCCATCTTCTACTAGTTCTGATGATCCTACTGGTTTCGATGGGGCGACGGTCTGGGGGGCGAGGGCGGGAGGAAGGGGGGACGGGAGAGCTAGAGCGTCTGGGGCAGTGTGGGCAGTTTGGGCAGAGAGCGCGTTGTCTTCATCGAGCTCTTGTTGCTCATCTGGGTGAGGGAGGGCTTGCTGTGTCATGAATGGCAATAGGGATAGGGGGTGGGATTAGCTGTGGGAGGTGGGTGACTGATCGCTGTGGCAGACCCAAACGGGCTCGGGCAGGCTGTGATCGGAGATGAAATCGTCGAATGCCTTGAGGCCTTCGTTTTTGATACGGCTGGGTGCGAGGTCGCGTAGCTGGCACAATCGCGCGAGGGCGTTGGGATCCCCCGGGGTGCCAAAGGCTCCTGCCTTGTAGGCGTTGACTATGCTGCGGTGCATCTCCTGCCTACTGCTATCGGAGAGCTCGGCGTTGGACTCAACGCGTAGGAGCAGCTTTTTCTTGTTCTGCTTGTTGAGCGGAGAGCTCGCGATGCCCAGCTTGAGCTGGAGGAGGGCTTGCTCATCAGAGGGGCAGGCGTCGACCTGCTCTTGCCATTGACTGTAGTCGAGGTTTTCTTGGCGTCGCGGGAGGCGCGTATGCTGACTGGTGATGTGGCGTAGCTGATCCTTGCTGATGAGCCCCGCGTCCAGTGAGGATTGGAGCTCAGCCTCCGTGATCTCTTGATTGGCGAGGAGTTGGCGGCTGAGCTGCTGGACAAGCGCGCTGCGTGCCCCCAGCTCCGTGTCGCGAGAGAGGGTGGCGAGGCTGTCGCGGTGATCCTTGTTGTAGGGGAGTTGATCGCCGGCAGCCTTTTTATAACGTGCGAGTGTTTGGATGGGGGCAGTTTTAAATTCCTTGTTCCAGCGGGAGAAGTTCGCCGCACTCGCCGCCGTCTGCTTCGCCTTGTCAATATCCTGCTGCGGGATGAAAATATTCGCCGCGCTGTCAATCTTCAGCGCAGCCGTCGCCTCATCGCCTTCGCTCACACTGCGCTGCAGCGAGCTATTCCACAGGGAGCGCGCACGGTCGATGAGCGAGAGCTTCTTTTGCTGCCTGACTTGGATCTCATCGCGCTGGCTATAGATATCGGCGAGCTTTTGACCTGCTTCGCGCGAGGCAGGGGAGAGCTCAGCGAGGGCTTCTCTATAATGAGGTGTGGCACGCTCTCGCCACGCGTAGTCGAAGTCATCCCCGGCACTGATATCCTCCATCTCTGCCGCCGCGCGGGTGGAGGCGTACTGGAGCTGATTCATGAGCTCAGTGAGCTCGCCCGTGCTTTGGACTTGGTTGAGCAGCTCTTCCTCTTCGCACTTCTTGCGGCGCTCCTCGCGCTCGCTTTCACCCTGCGTGTAGGTGGCGATACCCTCGCCCAGATGACGCAGACTGTTGCCTCGCGCTTGAGCGATGTCGATGTGGTCGAGGATGGCACGTTTCTGCCCCGAGCGATCCACGTTTTCTGGTGCTGGGGCGAGCATGCCCCATTCTTTCATACGAATAGCCATATCCCCGAGCATGGCAGATTCCCCGACACCGCTCAAGGGTGCGACAGGGCGATGCGCAGTCTGCCCGCGCGGACAGACTGCGCATCGTGAAAAAAGTGCCATGGCGTGTTAGCTTTAGCTAACATGAAGAATTTCTCCAGCGATTAGAATGAGAGATCATTTTAGTCTTGAAATATACTGATTGCAGGTGTTTAATAGACGCGCACCGCTGCAACCCCTGTGCCGTGCTGAGCCGATGCTTATGAAGACACAAACCACATTTGAAATGCCAGA
>CAYJLP010000254.1:0-1981 GCA_964371115.1 uncultured Akkermansia sp.
CGCATGCTCGGAGCCGTGCAGCCCTTCATCTCGGGAGCATGCTCGAAGACCGTGAACATGCCCGTCAGCGCGACCGTCGCGGACATCTATGAATCCATCATCATGTCGCATGAATTCGGCGTGAAGTGCATCGCCCTCTTCCGTGCAGGCTCGAAGGCGAACGCCGTCTACATGGTCGACACGCCAGAGACGCGCAGATTCAAGGCGGACCACGTCTGGGAGCAGCTCGTCGCCAGTGGGCAAGAAGCCATCAACCAAATCATTGAAGAAGCCTCCAAGCCCTTCCAGCGCAAGCTGCCAGGGCGTCGTCTGGGGCAGACCGTGAAATTCTCTGTCAGCGGGCAGCTCTCGGGCTACCTCACCGTCGGGGTGTATCCTGACGGCACCTGTGGGGAAGTCTTTGGACGCCTCGGGCAGGTGGGCTCCTTTGCCTCGGGGATGTTTGAAGCCTATTGCAAGCTACTCTCCTCGGCGCTGCAATTTGGTGTGCCTCTTCGTGAGGTCGTGAAGAGCTTCCGCTCGTACTCCTTTGAACCCTCGGGCTTCTGCCGTGTGGGGGATGAAGGAGATGGGGACATCTGTGGGGACATCCGCTCCTGCTCGTCGGTGGTGGACCTCATAGCGAAAATCCTTGGATGGCTCTTCCCTGAAAGCAACGACTGTCGCCTGCGTGACATGTTTGATAGTACGGGGCAGAGCATGCTGCAAACGAGCAATGCAGCGACGCAGGTGAACGTACTGCCACCGCATATGATGGACAGTCGGAAGCATCCTGCATTGGAGAATCCTGAGCCTGTGAAGGAAGGTGGGCTGAATGGGGCGTCGATCTGCCCGCAGTGTCACTCGCTAGCGTATGTGCAGGATGGGAAGTGCAAGTCTTGCCGCTCCTGTGGATTCAAGGACGGCGGCTGCGGCGAGTAAGCGTCATTCTATCTTAATGAAGCCGCATGAGCAGTCTATTGCTATTGCTCATGCGGCAAACAAAACCGCGGTATCACCCAGCCGCGAAAGAAATTGGATTCTTAAGGTCTAGACCTTAAGCGATCTCCGGCGATCGTTCGCCGGCGGGTCTGGGCAGAGCCCAGCGGGTGGAGGGCTGGCCCTCCTGGGGTCAAGGGGCGAAGCCCCTGCGGGTTCGGGCAGAGCCCGAGGAAACGCTGGATCGCAGATCCAGCAGGGCGTCAGTTCTGCAACATTAGCACACGCCCGCGCGGCAAACCCTGCATGGTGTCAACGCCGCCAACTGACGCCCCCGTCAAACCTGCGCGCGAAGCGCGCCTCTTATCTACCGTAGCAAACGCGAAGCGTCCACAGCTCCCCTCCAAACAACTTGACAACGAACAGCTAAATGATAAACTAGAAAAATATCAATCCATCTTCTATTCTAATCACTTAGCATTTATGCTCCCGTACCTCCTAGCCAGCATCGCCATCCTCCTCTTCCTCTTGGGATACGTCTATGGCTGCATCAACTGGTTGTACTGCTTGCAGCTACTCATCAAATGGCCTCAAGAGCGCATAACGGTCATTCCCATTGGCTGGATCTTGATACTTTTCGCTCATTCGATCGCCCTGTACTCAGGTCTAGGTTATGAGCCCTATTGGTCACTCGTGTTCGCGCTGGGACTCTTGCTCGATCTACCGGGGGCGCTCTTCTTTTTGTGGTTAGTTGTGTTCTCGATTTTTAGCGCCGTGAAGTATATATGGAAAGGTAGAGCGTAGACGTTTAATTCGCCTTTTTGGCTTCGGTCTCTGCTTGGACGCTTCGCGTTTGCAGCGGTAGATAAGAGGCGCGCGGTGGTGGACGCTTCGCGTTTGCGGCGGTAGACAAGAGGCGCGCTTCGCGCGCAGGTTTGACGGGGGCGTCAGTTGGCGGCGTTGACTACCATGCAGGGGTTGCCACACGGGCGTGTTCTAAAAAACTTGGAACTGACGCCCTGCTGGATCTGCGATCCAGCACTTCCTCGGGCTCTGCCCGAAC
>CAYJLP010000255.1:0-1951 GCA_964371115.1 uncultured Akkermansia sp.
TGTGCCGTGCTGAGCCGATGCTTATGAAGACACAAACCACATTTGAAATGCCAGATTCGACTGCTGCTCTGAACTATATGAGCAATGACGCCGTCGACACAGGAGACCACATGACACTGAACATGGGCCCCTCTCACCCAGCCACCCACGGGGTGCTGCGTCTCAAGCTCGTCCTTGATGGAGAGCTCATCGTGAGCTGCGACCCCGTCGTCGGTCACCTGCATCGCGGGATGGAAAAGATCGCTGAGAATTTCCACTACAACCAATTCGTCACCTACACCGACCGCATGGACTACCTCGCGCCGATGAGCAACAACATTGCTTATGCCTGCGCGGTGGAGAAGCTCCTCGGTTGGGAGCTCCCCGAGCGCGGTCAAGCCATCCGCGTGATCTGCTCGGAGCTCTCGCGCCTCTCCTCCTACTTCCTCGGGATGGGTGTGTTTGCGATGGACGTGGGCGCCATGACCGTCTTCCTCTACTGCTATGAGGAGAAGGAAAAGGTACACAACTTCTATGAGAAAATCTGCGGCGCGCGCTTCACCAGCAGCTACACGCGCATCGGTGGTATGACGCGCGACTTCCCCGAGGGATTTGAGAAAGACGTGCTCGCCTTCTGCGACAGCTCCATGCACGCCATCGACGAGATGGAAGCCCTGCTGCTGCACAACAAGATTTTCATCGACCGCCTCGTCGGTGTCGGCACCATCCCCCGCGAGATGGCACTCAACCACGGCATGACAGGCCCCAACCTCCGCGCCAGTGGCGTGGCGCGCGACCTGCGCAAGACGAACCCCTACCTCGGCTACGAGCAGTACGACTTTGATGTCCCCGTCGCCCAAGAAGGGGACTGCTACGCACGCTTCCAGCTGCGCCTCACCGAGATGCGCCAGTCCGTGCGCATCCTGCGACAGGCCATTGATCGCCTCCCCAGCGGTCCTATCTGCGTGCAACTCGACAAGGGCATCCTGCCTCCGAAGGAAGCCGCCCTCATGGGCATGGAGGAGCTCATCCGCCAGTTCATGGTCTCCACGCATTCTGTGAATGCCCCTGCGGGACAGGTCTTCTTTGCCGCAGAGAACCCCAAGGGAGAGCTCGGCTTCTTCATCGACTCCCAAGGCGGCGGCGTGCCCAATCGCCTCAAGATGCGCAGCCCCTCCTTCTGCTCGCTCTCCATCCTGCCCGACCTCCTGCCAGGACACCTCGTCAGCGACATCCCCGCCATCCTCGGCTCCTTTGACTTCGTGCAAGGGGAGTGCGACCGTTAATCACGCCACCGACCATCTCACCATTCTTATCTCATTTCATGTCCTCTGATTCTATGAATCCCATCAACGCCCTCGCGCACGAGCACAGCTCGCCCGGCGAGAAGTTCTACCCCAGCTTTGAAATCAGCCCCGAGCTGACCCAGCGCGCGCAAGAACTCGTGGCACTCTACCCCGAGGGGAAATCCAAGTCCGCCGTCCTCCCCATCCTCCACCTCGTACAGGAGAAGTTCGGCTACATCTCTGAGCCCAGCATCAAGTGGACCGCCGAGATGACGCAGACCAGCGTCATCCACGTCACAGGTGTCGTCACCTTCTACCCCGGTCTCCACCGTCACTGCCCAGGCAAGTTCCACATCCGCATCTGCCGCACGCTCTCCTGCGCGCTCAACGGCGGTGAAGAACTCTTCGCCTACCTCTGTGAGAAAACAGGCATCAACCGCCAAGCCATCACCGATGAGAACTACGTCGGCATCAGCGACGACGGCGTCTGGAGCATCGAGGCGGTCGAATGCCTCGCCAACTGTGGCTTCGGCCCCAACGTCCTCATCAACAGCAAGCTCTACTCGCAGGTAGACAAGCAGAAAGTCGACGAACTCATCGCTGAATACAGCCAGTCCGTTTAAGCCATACCCCCACCCCGCGTCCCCTATCACAACACACGACCCCCTCTCTACAGCATGAGTGAG
>CAYJLP010000256.1:0-1944 GCA_964371115.1 uncultured Akkermansia sp.
TAGTATAACCGCTCTCCAAGATTTTATCAAACTTCAATATAAGAGAAGCCCCCTGTAGCAAAATAGGGAGAGTACTCGTACTCAGAACCATTATATTAAGCCTTTCTTTTGTTGAATGAAAATTTTATTTTTCATTCAACAAAAGGGAACCTTGCAAAATTAGTTCTGGGATATTGTAGATTTAGAAAATGAGCGACACAGCATGTCTTTTGCAGCATTTAGGCGAGCATTCGCGGCTTTTTTGGCTTACATAGCTCGCTATGCGCGCCCAAACGCCGCAAATTCTCATCCAAACTGCCAGCAAAATCCGAAGTTGCTAATTCTGCAAGATCCCAAAAGGAAGTACGCAGGCCATGTTTCCTTCATTAACTACCGCCAAAGTAATAATAATAAACACTATGTCAGCCGTGTGAGCATTTCTGCAAGGGAGAAATCCCATGCAAAGTGATCAATGCCATTTTCCCAATAATTTTCCAAGCAATAGTGGGGGGATCCCAGCTTGCGCAGCCACATTTGCTGCGCCTTTTTGTATCCACAGTCGAGGCAGCAGCGCGCATGCCCCTGTGCGGCGAGGGCGTGGAGAATGGCGCATACGAGCTGCATGCCGATGCCTTGTCCTTGGTATTCTCTGAGGATGAGCAGGCAGCCAATTTCTTTAAGTTCACGCGTGCGCCCACCTGATGTTTTGTTGAGCAGCTCATTCGTGGGACCAAAGGCGATCGTGCCCACGATGCACCCTTCGCACTCCGCGAGCAGGAAATGGTAATCCTGTCCATCTGATGCGAGGTCTCCGCGTATTTTTGCCTTCTTGACTCCTATTTCTATCGCCATATCCTCGTCAAAGCCGACGATGCCATTCTCGGCGTAGCTCAGAGGTATCATGCGTTCGAAGAAAACGTCGAGCTCGGGCAGATCCGTGAGCTGCGGGCGGCGTATGATGAGCGAGTACATATACTAGATGTAAAAAAGAATGCTGAGCCTCGGGAGCGAGGCTCAGCAAGGGAATCACAAGCTACGCAGCTTAGACGCTGTGGATGTTGAGCATCTCCGCATAGGAGGGCACAGGCCAGAGCTCGGCGTCGACGAGACCCTCGAGGGCATCGACGATGGCGCGGGCGTCTTCCATAGCGAGCTTTGTCTCATTGGCGTGACCATCGGTGATGGCGTCGCTGAGATGGGCGATCTTGGCTGGGAGCTGGTCGTAGAGTGTGCCTACTTCCTCGATGCGACCTTTGATCGCGCTGAGACCGACGCTCACGCCCGCATTCTGGATGGAGCTGACGGTGGAGCAGAGGTTGTTCATCTGGCGAGCGATGGCAGGCATGTAGATGGTCTGCAGCATGCTCAGGCAGGTCTTGGCCTCGATGTCGATGGTCTTTTCGTAGTTCTCAATCTGAATTTCCTTGCGGGCAAGTAGCTCGCCGCGGGTGAGGACTTGGTACTTCTCCATGAGATCGATGGTGCTCTGATTGCCGAGGGTTTCAAAGGCCTCGAGCGAGGTGCGGATGTGGGGGAGACCGCGGCGCTCTGCTTCGAGTACCCACTCATCGGAGTAGCCGTTGCCGTTGAAGATGATGCGCTCATGCTTGATGATGAGCTCGCGGGTGTATTCATCAACTTTGCTGTTTAACTCGTCTGTACCGACGAAGGGCTCAAGGATGTCTGCCGCAGCATCGAGTGCTTCGCAGACGATGGTGTTGAGGATGGTCATAGGCCATGCACAGGTCTGCGAGGAGCCGACGGCGCGGAACTCAAACTTGTTGCCCGTGAAGGCGAAGGGTGAGGTACGGTTGCGGTCGGTGGCGTCCTTGGGCAGTGAGGGTAGCGAGTCGACGCCGAGCTTCATCAGAGAGCCCGATGTGGACGAGGTGGCACCTCCTAGCTTGATTTGCTCGATGATGTCATTGAGCTGATCGCCGAGGAAGACGGAGATGATGGCAGGGG
>CAYJLP010000257.1:0-1861 GCA_964371115.1 uncultured Akkermansia sp.
GGCGAACGATCGCCAGAGATCGCTTAAGGTCTAGACCTTAAGAATCCATCGACTTCTCGCGGCTGGGTCGTGCACCCCTCACACCTTCTTCCTCGCCCAACGCAATCCCACCACCACGCGCGACAAGATCAGCGCCTGCACCGCCAGATCAAAGATATACAACGCCCATACCCCCACCAGCGTCATCGTCTCCGGCCAGCAGTAATGCCACAGCGACAGCACCCCCACTCGGAAGAATCCCATCCCGATAAACGTGATCATCATCACCCGCTTCGTGTCCCCCGCCCCACGCAAACACATGCGGCATACCATCACCATCGCCAGCACCGGCTCCCCCACCATAAAGACATACATCAGCGGCACCGCCCCCGCCACGATCTCCGCCGAGTTCCCCGCAAAGAATCCTACAAATGACTCCGCAAAGATCCCAAACAAGATTCCCATCGTCCCCATCAACGCGACCGCAAAGAACATACACCGCCGCATGGTTTCAAAAGCCAGCCTTATGTTCCCACTGCCTATATACTGCCCCACCAGCGCCGATCCCGCGATCCCAATAGCAAAGCCTGGCAAAAAGCTCATCGACTCCACACGTATCGCCACCGAGTGCGCCCCCGTCGCTACGGTTCCTAACGAGGTGATCAGTCTGAGTCCATAGAATTGGATCGCCCAGATGCCTCCCACCTCCAGCGCCTGCGGCAGCCCGACGTCGATGATGCGCCGCTGCAAGCCCCAGTTCGGACGCATCGCTGGCAGGCTCATGCTCAGCTGCGGCGCATACTCCCGTCCCTGCTTCTCCGCATAGCTATCCAGAGCCTCACCCGCCAACGAACGGCGCAGTCGCACCCCACGCCGCAGCATTGCCAGCAGCAGCACACAGGCTCCCAGCATCCATGGAATGACCATCCCCCACGCGAGCCCTACGATATTCCACCCCCAGACGACAGCGAGTACATAGCTCACCACGATGGCGAGTCCATCCACAAGCAGCATGATCATAAAGGGTGTCTTCGTATCCCCCGAGCCACGCAGCGCCGCATTCAGCGCAAAGACCGCCCCAGAGAACACCGCCACCCACGCCGCGACATTCATATACTCCATCGCATACTCATAGGCCTGATCGCTCAATTCTAGCACAGAGCCCAGCAAGAAGGGGGAAGAGACCAGCATCACGACCGTCGAGAGCACCCCAGCGACTGCCCCCAGCACCGCTGCCTGATTCGCCGCGACCTGCGCCTTTTCAAACTCACGCGCCCCCGTCAGACGACTCACGAGAGCCGTCGCCCCCGTCGCCACCCCCGCTTGGATCAGGAATCCCAGCCAGAGGATAAAGCCCGTCACCCCGATCGCCGAGAGCACATCCGCCGATCTATCCTCCAGTCCCTCCAGATGCCCCGCGATGCGGTAGGACACCGACGTGCAGACAAAGCTCAGCAGCTGCTCCAGCAGCGGCCAGAGGGCAATGAGCATGATCTGACGCGGCAAACTCTTGCCCGCCAACTTCCCACTCAATCCGCCCTTAGCCATCGCGATGCGCAGCTTGCCGTCTCTACCTTCACCTATACTCATAATCTGCACCCCTTATACTACAAAATCACGCTACTGAACAGAACAAAGCCCTGCATACGGTCTCAATTTCAAAATATTTTTACGCCAGTTAGTCACTCCTTATCAATATCATAAAAACAAAAGATAAAAGAAAATCTCAAAAAAAGACAAAAAAATACCTTTTTCTTATTGACTTCTGCACAGAAATCATATATACTTTGCGTACCGCAACAGCGGTAACAACGAACAAAGCGCTCGTAGCTCAATTGGATAGAGCATCTGACTACGGATCAGAAGGTTTGGGGTTCGAATC
>CAYJLP010000258.1:0-1852 GCA_964371115.1 uncultured Akkermansia sp.
AAGAAATATTGAACATGTATGTGGGGGGCGTGTTTGGATCTGACAAGAGCCTGACCGAGATCTCCAGCATCGGAGCGGACTGGTTCACGCGCCTCAGTGACGACTGCCAGACCTCTGCGCTGATGCGCCACTACAACGCACAATATGTGGCTACACAGCTCGGCATGCTCATGAATCGAGGAGGATACCCCATCGAGTTCAAAAGACGCAATAAGGGACGTTTTTGGACGATTGAGCGGCAATCTTGGGAGCAGTATATGAACTCAGCTGGCGAAGCTTACATGGATGAAACGATGCCATTTTAGAATATCTCGCCCCTCCAGCCCGCGTATTGCATGAAAAAAAAATTAGAAAAATCCAAATTAAAGCCCGAAATTATGCCATGTTCGAATAAAATCAACCAAAACCATGTCACCCATCCCCAAATCGGGGGTGGATGTCATGCAGGAGACATGGTAGGGTGTCACACGCGATCTGTCTCTAAACACTATTGCGTTGCGACCATCTCATGTCACCCATGTTACCCTATTCTATATATCTAATATATATGAGTATAATAAATACGTATATTATGTATTACGTATATAATAAGGGTTTTGGAGGGGTGGTAGCATACCATGGTGACATACCCCCCAAGCCCAAACCATTTTCGCGACCCCTCGAAAAAGCTCTTACACCCTCATTTTAACCGATTTATGAAAAATAACGAATACGCAAACAAGGAAAGCACCCGCATCCGCGACTACGCTCAAGCCTATGACAGTCCCGAATTCAAGGCATGGGTCGCCTCCCTCACACCCGAGCAATACCGCCACGCCGAGGCAGAAGGACTGCTCTCGCCCCATTTCGACTCCATCGTAGGTTGCACTCCGCTTGAAGAGCAGACAACGCCAAATCAGGACGTTTTCGAGCGAAATCTCGAAATGCTCACCGAAGTGATCTATTCAGACCCGCGCCACCAACGCGCTATGCAGACATTCATCGGCTACGGCAAGCAGGGCAAAATCAATTGGTCTGTCCTCCGCTACCTTTGTGGTGAAGGCTCGTATTCCACTCATGGGCAGCACATAGGACTCTCAAAACAGTCTTTTCACTACCACGCAAATCAACTCAAGGAAAAGATTTTTCGCAATTTCGGCATCAAGCTGGAACGCTCGGATTGACGAATTTTTGACGCTCCACCTAAGGTATAGAATAGCTCATTTTCAAATCTAGTCGTGGTGACGTCACCACGAGTAACTTTTCAAAACCACCAAAACAGCCATGCTAGACACTCCCGACACCGCCGAAATCGTTGATGAAATCCCAGCCGATCTCATCACGCCTCCCGATATGTCCTCCAACATCCAAAGCTTTACTCCTATCGCTGAAGGGATCGAAATGACCGCTCTCGGTCTTCGCGTGACCGCCGAGGAAGTAGAAGCCAATGATTTTCATAAGCTTTTTAACTCCGTCGTATCGCTCTCACGTGCTTCCAACTGGCTTATCGGTGATACGCTCAACCTTGCCGAACGCAAGTGGGGTAACAAGCATTCAGGCACAAAATATGAGGAAGCATCCCAGCGCACAGGACTCTCAGTTGGTACTCTGAAGCACATAGCAATGACATGTAAGCACATCCCTCTCGAACAGCGTCGCTCAGACCTCAGCTTCTCTCATCACCGTGACGTGTGCGGTACAGCTGACACAGACGCTGAACGTGAGCAGCTCCTCAACGAAGCCAAGGAACGCAAGCTAAACGCAATGCAATTCCGCAAGCATCTCCGACAGGTCAAAGCTGTCAAGGTCGACAAAGATGAATGGGAGAATGGAACTTCCAACCTCGACCGCCCCTTCGGAGCAGTCAACATCC
>CAYJLP010000259.1:0-1844 GCA_964371115.1 uncultured Akkermansia sp.
GCGTAGTATAAAAATCTAACTTTTTTCTATATTAAGCACAATATAATTGACTAAACTCTCGTCATGTCTAAATAAGCAAATCTCGCGAGGAAATAGAAGCCCCCATACAAAAGACGTGCTGCAACGCTCATATTTTGATGGCAGTTCCGAACGTGCTCATGCCGCAAGCAGCCCTCGAGCATGTAATGTTAGAGTTGCTCCAATCTTTTCCCCTTGACCCTGCCACCTGTCTTGTAGTATATTGATACGAATTTTCATCTATTCAATGTAAAACATCTCAATATGAAAGCAGTCAAATTTCACTCCGGTAAAGATATTCCCCTTGAGTTTCACAAGGTTCGCGTCGTCCAGAAGCTCCACCTCCAGCCCATCGAGAGACGCCTCGACGCCATCCGTGAGGCAGGGTACAATACCTTCCGCCTGAGCACGCTGGATGTCTTCCTCGACATGCTCACCGACAGCGGGACGAATGCCATGAGTGACAATCAGGTCGCCGCAATGTTCCAAGCCGACGACGCCTACGCAGGCTCCCAGTCCTTCCTGAAGCTCCAGACAGCCGTCGAGGAGGTGCTGGGCAAGAAGTACCTGCTCCCCGTTCACCAGGGTCGCGCCGCGGAGAATATCATCTGCCGCACCTACATCAAGCCCGGTGACATCATCCCGATGAACTACCACTTCACCACCGCGCTCGCTCACATCCAAGAGAACGGTGGACAGATCGTCGAGCTGCTCTATGATGACGCCCTGCATATCAAGTCGGACAATCCCTTCAAGGGCAACATCCACATCGAGAAGCTCGAAGACTGCCTACGCCGCAACGGCGACAAGATCCCCTTCATCCGCATGGAGGCCTCCACGAATCTCATCGGCGGTCAGCCCTTCTCCTTGAAGAATCTCATGGACGTGCGTCGCCTCGCCGACGACTATGGCAAGATGCTCGTGCTCGACGCCTCACTCATCGGGGAGAACGCCTACCTCATCAAGCAGCGTGAGGACCACTGGAAGGAGAACTCCATGGGCGATATCATCAAGGCCATGACCGGTCTCGCCGATCTCGTCTACTTCTCCGCGCGCAAGCTGAGCTCCTCTCGCGGCGGCGGCATCTGCACGAATCAAAAGGAGATCTATGGCAAGATGGAGGCTCTCATCCCGCTCTACGAAGGCTTCTTGACCTACGGTGGTATCTCCGTGCGTGAGATCGAGGCGATGGCCGTCGGGCTGCGTGAGACGGTGGATGAGAGCATGATCAGCCAGAGTCCTAGCTTTATCAAGTTCTTCGTCGAGGAGCTGGAGCGTCTCGGCATCCCCGTCGTGACACCTCCCGGCGTGCTGGGCTGCCACGTGGATGCGACCCAATTCTGCCCCCACATCCCGCAGCACGAGTACCCCGCGGGCGCGCTCGCGGCGGCCTTCTACCTCATCTCGGGTGTACGCGGCATGGAGCGCGGCACGATCTCGAGTGTGCGTGATGAGAAGGGCGTGGAGATCATGGCAGACGTGGAGCTGCTGCGCCTCGCTGTTCCTCGCCGCGTCTTCACGCTCTCGCAGGTGCAGTACGCGATCGACCGTCTGACCTGGCTCTATGAGAACCGCGACCTCATCGGTGGTCTGCGCTTCGTCTACGAGCCCCCCGTGCTGCGCTTCTTCATGGGTGGTCTCGAGCCTACTTCAGATTGGCCGGCAAAGCTGCTCTACAAGTTCCGCCAGGACTTCGGCGATAGCCTATAAAGAGTGGCTTGTGAATGAGCCTGTTCTTATTACTTTGACTAGAGGGGATCTTGCAAAAGATGTGCTGTGTCGCTCATTTTCGAAATCTACAATTTCCCAGAACTAATTTTGCAAGG
>CAYJLP010000260.1:0-1826 GCA_964371115.1 uncultured Akkermansia sp.
GGATAGGGGAAGGGGCATTAGGCTTCTGGCGCACTCGCCTCCGGCGCGCTCGACTCTGTGGCAGGAGGCGAGTAGCGGGGGAGAGCGGCGACCTCATTGCCCGCGAGGGGGGCGCGTCGCTGGTAGACCTGCGGGGCGAGCTCGGCGCTGTTCGCATAGGCGTCGCGGAACATCTCCAGCTTCGCATCCATATTGTCGAGGTAGTGCAGCAGCACCGCCTCGGGGGTCTTGGGCACGACGGGCGAGCCAAATTGGAGCTCGCCATGGTGCGAGGCGACGAGGTGCAGCAGGTGCATGCGCACCTTCTCCGAGGGGGGCTGGAGGGACGCCCACTCCGCTCGGCGCGCGGGTGTCATGATAAAGCTCCAGAACTTGTTGAGCATCTCGATGCCGATGGGGATATGCCCCAGCAGCTCCGCGACCTCGGTGTAGGGCATGGTGAAGCCATTCTCCTCGTACTGATTCTCCCACATCTTGCCGCTGTCGTGGAAGAGGATGCCCGCCATGAGCAGGTCCTCATTCACCTCTGTGTAGACTTGGCAGAGCGCATGCCCCGCACGCATGATTCCCGCGACATGCTCGACGAGCCCGCCGCGTCGCGCATGGTGGAAGCTGCGCGCCGCCCCGCAGCGGCGGAATCGCTCGCCAAAGGTATCCAGCAGGCTGCGGCAGAGGTAGCGCAGGCGCGGGTCGTGGATGGCGTGGACGCGCTGCTGGATGTAGTCCCAGTCGGTCTGCTGTTTTGCGATGAGCTCGGGGTTGCCCGAGAGTAGCTCCTGCTGCTCCTGCTCGCTGAGTGGGCGCAGGCGCAGGTCACTTGCCTCCATGCCGTAGCTGCCGCAGAACCAGCCTGCCTGTAGCTCCAGACAGCTCTTCTCACTGAGGGCTTGGCATTCGGCATACCACGCGGCGTTGTCCCAGACCTTGAGGGCAAAGCTGGAGGAGATGTCGGCAAAATGCAGCTCGAGATAGGGTTTGCCTGTCTTGGTGATCTTGTCGAGTTTTTGCGTCAATTGGGCGTAGATGCTTCCTTGGACGGTGATGTTGTCGGCTTCTTTTTTGAGCTCAGTGATGCTATTCCAGCGCATGGTGTTGGTAGGTGAGTGAGGGGTGATGATGTGGGCGATGTGCTCGCCCTATATGCTAGAAACATTGCTACGAAAAGTCAAGGAGAAAGCACGTCTCGAGCGCAACTGTAACGCGGCGATTTGAGCCGCGTGAAGTATGGTGGCACGCCGCTCTAGCGCGGGGGAGGTTGCGGGGAGAAAAACTTTTTTTTCACCCGCGCATCTGCGGCACGGCGTCGAGCAGCCGCTGCGTGTAGGCGCAGCGCGGGCGGGAGAATACCTCATCCGCGCTCCCCTGCTCCACGAGCTGTCCATTTTGCATCACCGCGATGCGGTCTGCGATGTAGTGGACGACCGAGAGGTCATGCGAGATAAAGAGCAGTGATAGCTGCATCTCCGCGACCAGCTCACGCAGCAGATTGAGGATCTGACTCTGGATCGAGACATCGAGTGCCGAGACGGGCTCATCGGCGATGATGAGCGCGGGGCGCGGGGCGATGGCGCGCGCGATGGCGATGCGCTGACGCTGACCGCCTGAGAACTCATGGGGGTACTTGTGCATCAGCGACGCGTCCAGACCGACGCGTGTGAGCAGATCGCCCACAGCCTGCTGTCTGTCGCGGCTGCTGCGCGGGCGATCGGCGCGCTGGCTGAGCGCCTCGAGCAGTGTGTTGTAGATGGAGTGGCGCGGATTGAGCGAGCTATAGGGGTCTTGGAACACCATTTGAAAATCCAGCCGCCGTGCGCGCAGCTCGCGCG
>CAYJLP010000261.1:0-1758 GCA_964371115.1 uncultured Akkermansia sp.
AAGCATAAACGAGGAGAACGGATTTTCACAAAGAGAATACTAAACGAGTCACCCTATGAGGTCAAGTTTCATTTTCGTTGGAGGGATACTTTGATCATCTAGCACTTGGAATTCTTTCGTTTTTCAAAGAACATTTTCTTAGAACAACACCAAAAGAGCCACCTTCCCTCTCGCAGCCGCTCGAATCTATCCCTTGACTTGTTGCGCGCCCTCGGCTAAGATAAAGCGCATATTATGACTTGGGAAGGTATCATCACTATGTTCATTGCCGTCGGTCTCATCTGGGGCTTTTTCTTCATCTGCTTTATCAAGCTACTCAAGCGCAACAATCAAAGCTAAGCCCCCCTCACCTACCATGAGCTCATCCCCCAAAAAAGAACAGTGGAACTCTAATCTCGGCGTCATGCTCGCCGTCGCCGGCAGTGCTGTCGGCTTTGGAAACTTCTTGCGCTTTCCCGGACTCGCAGCTGAGTACGGGGGAGGCGCCTTCATGATCGCCTACCTCGTCGCCTTTGTCGTCCTCGGCGTGCCCCTCTGCTGGGTGGAGTGGGCGCTCGGGCGGCGCGCGGGTCGCCTCGGCGGTCATAGCCCCGTGTCGATGTTCCTGCTGCTTTCGCGCTCGCATGCGTGGAAGTACGTGGGGATCTTCATGCTCATCATCCCGATGACGATCTCCATGTATTATCTCTATCTGGAGGGCTGGACGCTGGGCTATTTCTACCACACGCTCATGGGGGATCTCCAGCTGAGTTCACCTGCGGACTACAGCGCGTTCTTCGCCCAGTTCACAGGGGTGCAGAGCGATGGCGCGGCGTTCAATCTCGGGTTGAGCCTCGTGGTGGTCTTCACACTCATCGCGCTGTTTGCCAATTTTATCATCCTCTACCGCGGCATCAATCGAGGCATCGAGTGGTTCAGCAAGTGGAGCATGCCCGCACTCCTCGTCCTCTCTGTCATCATGCTCATCCGCGTGCTCACGCTGGGCACACCCGACTCTGCCCACCCCGAGCGCAACATCAATGAAGGTCTCGGCTATATGTGGAATCCCAATAAAACGATGCTCGTCGTCGAGGGCAAGAGCGTCGAGATGCTCCCCGCCGCAGCGACACCCACCGAGGCAGCTGCCATCGTGGAGCGCGTGCAGCAGCAGCAGCCTGACAAGCAGGTGCAGCAACAGGAGGTCTCGCTGATTGCGGGGCTCATGAATCCTGAGATGTGGCTGGATGCGGCATCCCAGATCTTTTTCTCCCTCTCGGTAGGCTTTGGCACGATCAGCACCTACGCGAGCTACGTGAGCAAGAAGCGCGATATCGCGCTGAGCTCGCTGACGGCGAATGCGACCAACCAGCTCGTCGAGGTGGGTATCGCGGGGCTCATGATCATCCCCGCCTCTATCGCGCTGCTCGGTGTCGCGGCGGCCGCTGGTATGGGGACCTTTGGCATCGGTTTTGAGGTGCTGCCGCAGGTATTTGCCCAGATGCCCGCGGGGCAGTTCTTTGGCTCGATGTTCTTCTTGCTGCTCTTCCTCGCGGCGGTGGCGAGCTCTATCTCGCTGCTCCAGCCCGGTATTGCCTTCCTCGAGGACTTCTGGCACCTGACGCGCGCGCAGAGTGTCGTACTCATCGCGGTCATCCTCGGTGGAGGCACACTCATCGTCTCGTGGTTCACAGGGGATGGATTGCTCGCGCTCGAAACAATGAATTTCTTCTTTGGCACGCTGCTGCTCTTTGTGATCTGCATCATGATGCTGCTGCTCTT
>CAYJLP010000262.1:0-1749 GCA_964371115.1 uncultured Akkermansia sp.
ACACCTACGGTGCGCCCGAAGGGGCTTATCCTCCTCACCTTCGCTACGCTCAGGCTGGGCAGGAGGTGTCCTGCCCTTTCGTCGTCTCATTTTGGCATGCAAAATGACCGTCACCCCACTGGCGAACGATCGCCAGAGATCGCTTAAGGCCTAGGCCTTAAGAATCCTAGATGCTTCGCATCTTTTTCTCCGACAGAAGCTTCCTCGAATCAGCGGCCGAAAAAACTTGCCACCCACCGCGCAACTTGCTAGTGTGAAGCAGCTATGACCATCCCCGAGCAACTCCACGACATCCGCACCCGCATCGCCGCCGCCACCCAGCGCGCGCGCCGCCCCGTCGACAGCGTCCAACTCCTCGCCGTCAGCAAGACCTTCCCCTGCGAAGACATCCTTGAGACCTACACCGCAGGCCAGCGCCTCTTCGGAGAAAACAAACTCCAAGAAGCCATGGAAAAAATCCCCCAGCTCCCCGCCGACTGCCAGTGGCACCTCATCGGTCCGCTCCAGCGCAACAAGGTGCGCAAAGCCCTCCAGCAGGGCTTCTCCCTCATCCAAGCCGTCCCCTCCCTACGCCTCGCCGAGGCCGTCTCACGTATCGCCACCGAGCTCTCCCTCACCGCCTGCATCCTACTGGAGGTGAACGTGGACGCCGAGCAGAGCAAACACGGCTTCTCCCCCACCGAGCTGCAGCAGCAGTGGGACACCCTCTCAGCCCTACCCTCACTCGATATCCAGGGTCTCATGTGCATCCCCGCCTTTGCCGATGAGCCCGAGGCGTCGCGCCCCTCCTTTGCCGCCCTGCGCCAGCTCGCCGAGGATTTACGCGCTCGCGGACCTCTCCCCCTGCCCGAGCTCTCCATGGGGATGAGCCACGACTTTGACATCGCCATCGAGGAGGGCGCGACTATCGTACGCGTTGGTTCTGCGATCTTTGGAGGTAGATTTTATAACTAAATGTTTTACAAAATATATCACACTTTTAATACACCCAAAACACGATTACTTATCCCTGACCCCACCTACGCGCTCAACGTAAAGCATCGCGCCACCTCAAGCATCGAATAGTTAACCTTTTACATCAAATAAATTCCAGCAAAAACACATCTTTAACCTTGCGTTCTCGCATTGAATATGTTAGATTTTAAGTACAGTTCACTCTGCTTGTTGCTTGCGCGTTTCCCACGCGTGAGCACCGAAGCAAGGCATGTGAGCTAAGCGTACTTTTCGAGGTGTACACAGCCCTCACTCTCTCCGAGGGCTCCATGTGCAGCATGCGTTCGATCACACATCAGGGCATTCGAAAATGACGTCACGCCGCATGCATCGGTACGCCCCCTCTCAGGGCATACCCCAGCTAGGACAAACAGCGCGCTGTCAGGCTGCCCCCAGCATCCTGCCCTACCCACAACAAGCCCCAACCTCCTAACATGACTATCCTCATCAAGTCACTCGTCGTTGCGTTCTCCTTCGCAATCATGTGCTTCCCTACGACATCACTCGTACGATCACGCGAAAAGCTGCTCAAGATGATCAACCGTCACCTCCAGTTCAACTCCAATGGGACTGTATCTGACGCGACGTACAAAGTAATGGTTTAAACGCTCCAGCCTTACTACGATATTACTAGAAACACCATCCGTGGCTAGGAGTTCTTGCGACTCCTGGCTACGGATTTTTTGTCAAAGGGACTATTGTCTCGCGAGGTAAGATTTTGAGATGATTTTAGAGCTGGATTTTTTACGAATTGAT
>CAYJLP010000263.1:0-1718 GCA_964371115.1 uncultured Akkermansia sp.
TCATCGAAGCCCCCATGGGCATGTCGCTGCGCAAGATCATCGAAGAGATAGGCGGCGGTGTCCCCGAGGGACGCAAGCTCAAGGCGGTGCAGATAGGCGGTCCCTCGGGCGGCTGCGTGCCCGAGCAGCTCTGCGACCTCGTCGTCGACTATGAATCCCTCACGAAGGCGGGCGCCATCATGGGCTCGGGCGGGATGGTCGTACTTGACGACTCGAACTGCATGGTGGACATCGCGCGCTACTTCCTCGAGTTCACCGCTGATGAATCCTGTGGCAAGTGTACCTGCTGCCGCGTGGGCACAAGCAAGATGCTGGAGCTGCTCAATAGCCTCTGCGCGGGCAAGGGCAAGAAGGGCGATATCGAAAAGCTCGAGCAGCTCGCCCAGCTCGTCACCCAAGGCAGCATCTGCGGTCTGGGCAAGACTGCGCCCAATCCCGTGCTCTCCACGCTCAAGTTCTTCCGCGAGGAGTACGAGGCGCATCTCGAGGGACGCTGCCCTGCGGGCAAATGCAAGGCACTCGTTCACTACCAGATCAATGCCGAGAGCTGCATCGGCTGCGCGAAGTGCGCGCGCGTCTGCGCGAATGAGGCCATCGCCTTCACCCCATGGCAGCCCCACGTCATTGATCTAGAAAAATGCGATCAGTGCAATGCCTGCATCGACATCTGCCCCGTCAACGCCATAGAAACCCAATCGACATGATACGCTTTACCATCGACAATCAAAGCATCGAGGTGGACGAGGACACCACCATCCTCCAAGCCGCCGAGCGTCTGGGCATCAATATCCCCACGCTCTGTCATCTCAAGATCCATGAGAGCGGCGGCTCCTGCATGGTCTGCGCCGTGCGCAACAAGCAGAACAAGAGGCTCGTCCCTAGCTGCGTGGGCAAGTGCAAGGACAATCCCGACATCGACGCGTCCTCTGAGGAAATGCTCGCCCTGCGCGAGCAGCTCCTGCAGCTCGTGCTCAGTGAGCATCGCGGCGAGTGTGTCGCGCCCTGCCAGCTCTCCTGCCCCCATGACCTCAATATCCCGCTCATCATGTACCATGTCGCACGCGGTGAGCGCGACGAGGCGCGCGCCTATGCGAAGCCCTGCGGCGATTGCAACCGCCGCTGTGAGCGCGGCTGCCGCCGTCAGCGCATCGACACCAGCCTTGCGATTTACGACATTGTTGAGGGATTGCAAGCTGAAGAGCAACCCGCCACGCGCGCGGGCAAGAGCTACGCGCACAAGCTCACGGGATTCTCCAAGGAGGAGCTCGACCATCTCCATCAGATCAAGTTCTACGACGATGATCTCCAGAATGAGAGCTCGCGCTGCCTCGCCTGCGGCTGCTTTGCCCATACAAAATGCCAGCTGCAAGGCCTCGCCACCCAGATGGGCATCAAGAAGAATAACTTCGCCCCCAGCAAGCGCGAGGCAAAGCGCCACTTCTTCGGCGAGATCTGCTACGACCTAGGCAAGTGCGTGAAATGCGCGAACTGCGTCGAGGTGGGGCATCGCCTGAAATCCGACGGCACAGGTCCCACACTACTCCAGCGCGGCATACGCGTCGAGATCGGTGCGCCCCTGGGCGTGGATGAAGCGAGTATCTTTGCTGGCATCGAGCGAGAGTGTGTGGAGGTCTGCCCCACAGGCGCGCTCTTCTGGCATAGGAAGCAAGAGTCCTAAGAGCTATGAAACTGCTCCCCCTGATCAGCCTCCTGCTCCT
>CAYJLP010000264.1:0-1717 GCA_964371115.1 uncultured Akkermansia sp.
TCGCCAGAGATCGCTTAAGGTCTAGACCTTAAGAATCCAAGATGCTTCGCATCTCCCATTGATCGAGCGCGCTTTATTGAATCCACGCCCCTCACAGCCATATCATATTCACCACCCTGCACACCTCCCCATTCATACAAATGTAAACAAAAATCCCCTGAAAAGAACTTCTGGATTTACATCGTGACATCCCTATGTTAAATATAGTTTGATATGGATCTCAAGGAACGCGAAATCACTGCCGAAACCCTCATCCCCCTGTTCAATGAATACTTTGGACAGCAGCCACTCGTCGTCGCCGCCGCCCCCGGCCGTGTGAATCTCATCGGAGATCACACCGACTACAATCAGGGATTCGTCCTCCCTATGGCGCTCAACAATGTCAATGTCGTCGCCATCGCCCCCTCCCCCACGGGCAAGCATCGCTGGATTGGCGGCATCGGTGACCCCCTCGTCGAGCTCACAGTCGATGAGATTGCCTCCCCCGGCGAGCCATTCTGGACAAATTACATTCGCGGTATCATCTGCATGCTCAAGCGCCGTGGCGTCGAGGTGCCCGCCGTCGATATTCTCGTCGATTCCAATGTCCCACGCGGTGGCGGTCTCTCCTCCAGCGCCGCCTTTGAAATGTCCGTTTGCATCGCTCTCGCCACGCTCTGCGGCGTAGAAATCCCCCCCACCGAGCGCGCGCTGATGGGTCAGGCGACCGAGCACGAGTTCGCCAATGTGCCCTGCGGTATCATGGATCAGTTCATCTCCGCCAATGGTCGCGTCGATAACGCGATCATGCTGGATTGCAAGGATCTCAGCTACGAGTTCATCCCCATGGTCGATGAGAGCATCAGTGTGCTCGTCGTCGATTCCGCCGTCAAGCATTCCCTCGCTGACGGTGGCTACGCCGCTCGTCGCAAGAATTGCGAAGAGGCCTGCGCCATCCTCGGTGTCGAGTCGCTGCGCGATGTGACCTTTGACCAGCTGGAGGAGAGCAAGATCAAGCTCGGCGATCTCTGCTACCGCCGCGCACGCCACGTCATCGGCGAGAATCAACGCGTGCAGGCCTTCGCCGATGCCGTCGCGCAGGCCGACTGGGAGACCGCCGGTATCGCCATGCGCGGCTCCCACGCCTCCCTGCGCGATGACTACGAGGTCTCCTGCGCCGAGGTGGATTGCCTTGTGAATCTCTTTGACTCCATCCCCAATGGCGACGCTGTTTATGGCGCACGCATGACGGGCGGTGGCTTCGGCGGCAGTGTGGTCGCCCTCGTCCGTAGCGATGTCGTCGAGCAGGTCGGCCAAGACATCATCGAGAGCTACCGCGAGTCGCTCGGCATCGAGACGTCCTATCTCATCACGCGCGCTGGTGCCGGTGCTTGTGTCCTCTACAAGGCCGATAGTCTCGCCTAAATCGAGTAAAATTTTGCAAGAATGAGCAGCGTCCCCACGCTGCTCATTCTTGTCATCACCCCACAACAAACGTATCTATGAAAACACTAGCTATGCTCACCAGCCTCGCCGCTCTCCTCTCGACAGGAGCGATGGCGCAGGAGACTGGTGCTCCCGCTGCTGTTGCAGAGACGGCTCCTCTCGCTATCTGGGAGATGATCGTCTTTTGCATCGTCGTCGTCGGTGTCATCGCGCTCGGGATCTGGAAATCCAGTGACTCAGGCGAGGCATCAGATGAGAAGAAAGAACAGGGTGCCGCCGACTACTTCCTCGC
>CAYJLP010000265.1:0-320 GCA_964371115.1 uncultured Akkermansia sp.
GCCCAGCAGGGTCAAGGGACAGAGTCCCTTGCGGGTTCGGGCAGAGCCCGAGGAAATGCTGGATCGCTAGATCCAGCGGGCGTCAGTTCCAAGGCAAATAAGCACACGCCCGCGAGGCAAACCCAGCATGGCAGCAACGCCGCCAACTGACGCCCCCGTCCCTCCCCCGCGCGTAGCGCGGCAATTCTCTTTCCGCCGCAAACGCGAAGCGTCACCACCGTCGTTACATCAGTGGTGACGCTTCGCGTTTGCTTCAGTAGATAAGAGGCGCCCTTCGGGCGCAGGAGGACGGGGGCGTCAGTGTAGGCTGTGGCTGCCAT
>CAYJLP010000265.1:330-1694 GCA_964371115.1 uncultured Akkermansia sp.
CCCCCCCCCCGCTAGCAACCCCCCCCCCGCCCCCCCCCCCCAACCCGCCCCCCCCCCCCCCCGGCCCCCGCCGGGGCGCCACTTCTCTACCGTCGCAAACGCGAAGCGTCCCCCCAGAGACACAACACCAATCCACCGTAGCAAACGCGAAGTGCCCAAAGCCCCCTGCTCCATCAGCCTTCCCATTTTACATAAACCCTCCCTTCTTTAAGCTTGCAATTTAGCAAAAAGCTCCTAAAATTACCCCTGTCACCCATTAACCATTGACCTTCTCAACCATGAAAGTACTCATCACTGGCGGCTCCGGCTTCATCGGCTCTCACATCTGCGAACACTATCAAGACAAAGCAGAAGAAATCCGCATCCTTGACAACCTCCGCACAGGCTACAAAAAGAACCTCGACGGCCTCAAGCACACCTTCATCGAAGGCTCCATCACCGACCGTGACCTCGTCGCGCAAGCAGTCGAAGGCGTGGATTACATCTTCCACATGGCCGCACTCGTCTCCGTGCCTGAGTCCATGACCAAAGTACGCGAGTGCCTTGACCTCAACATCAATGGTCTCCTCATCGTCCTCGAAGAAGCTGCCAAGGCAGGTGTGAAGAAAGTCGTCCTCGCCTCCTCCGCCGCCATCTACGGTGACAACCCCATCGTCCCCAAGGTCGAGACCATGTACCCCGAGCCAAAGAGCCCCTACGGCATCACAAAGCTCGACGGTGAGTACTACCTCGATATGTACCGCACGACGGGTCAGCTCAACACAGGTGTCTGCCGCTTCTTCAATGTCTTTGGCCCTCGCCAAGATCCCAAGGGTGCGTACGCCGCTGCTGTCCCCATCTTCATCGAAAAAGCCCTCAAGGGCGAGGATATCTGCATCTACGGTGATGGCGAGCAGACACGTGACTTCATCTATGTGAAGGATATCGTTGGCGCGCTCACCTATGTTGCGGAGAATCCAGAGGTTGTCGGTGTTAATAATGTCGGCTACGGCGGTCAGATGACGGTCAACACGCTCGCAGAGATGATTATTGCGGCTTCGGGTTCGACGTCGAAGATTGTGCATCTTGAGGAGCGCCCTGGTGATGTGAAGCACTCCCGCGCTTGTGCGGATAAGCTGCTCGCCGCTGGCTGGAAGCCTCAGTACACGATGCAAGAGGGTCTTGATGCGACGCTCGCGTATTTCAAGAGCGTGATTCAGGGTTGATTTCTCTGAGTAATCATATTTTTTTAGGAAGAAGGAGGGCGCGGCTCTCCTTCTTTTTTCTGGTTCTGGACGCTTCGCGTTTGCGACGGTGGGAATTTGTCGCGATCCTCCTCACCTCGCTTCGCTCGGACGGGCAGGAGGTGTCCTGCCCTTTCGTCG
>CAYJLP010000266.1:0-1691 GCA_964371115.1 uncultured Akkermansia sp.
CTGGTGATCGCTTAAGGTCTAGACCTTAAGAATCCAATTTCTTTACGCGGTGGATAATGCACGGTCTATTTTGTTATCCATCTTCCGCTGCGATCAGCCCGCTTTGCTCTTGTGAAAATCCCCCCGCTGTGCTATCATGTGATTCATGGTTACCACGACATGGGGCTTGCGTATGAGGTACGGCATACGCGCCATCAAAAGCTTTTTCTCCCAGGGCTCTATTGATCCCTTCCCCATTCGCAATTCCTTCCGAGGCTACGGCAAGCAGGCTCTCAAATCCGATCTCCGCGCCGCTGTCGATGTCGCTCTCGTCGGTATACCCCAGTGCATGGCCTTTGCCGCCATGGCGGGTCTCGATAGTATTTACGGGATCATGGCGGGCGCGATCGGTACTTTTGTCGCGCCTCTGTTCTCGCGTTGCAGTCTCACGGTGAGCGGACCTAGCAATGCAACGGCGTTCATGCTCGGGAGTTTTTTCCTCGCTGCCTCCCCTCAGATTCAGAGTCAGCCCCATTTCTTTGTCCCTCTCATCATCTTGCTCGTAGGTCTGCTCTGTGTGCTGGGTGCCTACATCAAGGCGACGGAGATGCTCCAGTTCGTCAGTCGCAGTGTGCTCGTCGGCTACATCACAGGTGCCGCGACGCTCATCGTGGGCTCCCAGCTGCGCTACGTGCTGGGGCTGCATGATACTCCCACAAGCAGTACACTCTTTGGCATGGTGGGCGGTATCGCAACGCATCTCGACGGCATCGAGTGGCAGCCAACGCTGATCGCAGGACTGACGCTGGTGCTTTTTTTTGTTTTCAAGAAATACCTCAAGGGGCTGCCGAGCTTCACGATCATTCTCATTGTGATGAGTGTCTTCAACTGGATGCTCTGCCAAGATTGGCTGGGTGCAGGGTTCACCAATGTGCTTATGCTGAAAGATTTCACCATGTCGGACATCTCGCTGTCTGTCCCACAGGTAGGGCTGATCCCGCAGTACATGGTCGAGCTCTTCCCCATTGTCATCGCCATCGCCTTCCTCTCGATGCTGGAGCAGACGGTGATGAGCAAGACGATCTCGGCGAAGACGGGTGAGTCGGTGAATCTCAACCAAGACGCCTTCTCGCTGGGTATGGCGAATATTATCTCCAGTGTCACGACCTCTCTCCCGAGCTCCGCCTCGCTCACGCGCTCTATTCTCAACTACAATGTGGGGGCAAAGACGCGCTTCGCCGCGCTCTTCTGCGGCCTCATCGGCATGGGTATCATTGTGCTCTTTGCCAATGTCTCGCTCATCTCTGCCATCCCACACCCTGTGCTTGCTGCACTCGTGCTGGCCAATGCGATCTCACTCTATGATCACAAGCAGCTGCGTATCTGCTTTCGCTCGACGCCAGGGGATGCGAGCGTGCTCATCTTGACCTTTGTTTCTACGCTCATCTTGCCTCTGCATATTGCGATCTTCATCGGTGTGGTGCTTTCCGTCTCGCTCTTCCTGCGCAAGGCGGCGAAGCCCGATCTCAGCGAGTATACGCTGGATGGCGATGGGAGCTTTACGAAGCTCAGTGACACGGCGCAGCGCGTCCCGCAGATCTCCATCGTGCACGTCGAAGGCGAGCTCTTCTTTGGCGCGGCGGATCTCTTCCAAAAACAGGTGCAGCGCGTCGCCGAGGATCCCAGCCTCGCTATTGTCATCCTGCGTATGC
>CAYJLP010000267.1:0-1665 GCA_964371115.1 uncultured Akkermansia sp.
ACCCCAGCATCCTGCTCGCCGACGAACCCACGGGCAACCTCGACTCCACCACCTCCGTAGAAGTCATGCGCATGTTCCGCGACCTCAACCGCGAGAAAGGCATCACCATCATCATCGTCACCCACGACCCGAAGACAGCCGCCTACACCGACCGCGCCATCAACATGGTTGACGGCCTCATCGCCGAAGGCATCGCGTCCGAACTCACCAACGTCTCACTCGACAAGTCATGAAACCCTGGATCCTCTTCACCACCTGTTTGCGCGCCCTGACACGCAACCCCATGCGCGCCACCCTCACCGTGCTCGGCATCGTCATCGGCATCGCCGCCGTCGTCGCCATCACCGAGATCGGAGAAGGCTCCAAGCAGCAAGTCGCCAGCTCCGTCGCCAGCCTCGGCGCGGGCAAGATCATGATCTGGGGCGCCTCCACCAAGACCGCCGGCGTCAGCAGCGGCCGTGGTGGCAAAGCCTCCATGAAAGCCGAAGACGCCGAAGTCATCATGCGCGAATGCGCCTCACACGTCAGCCTCGTCTCCCCCGTCGTACGCTCCAGCGGACAAGCCATCGTCGAGGGCGAGAACTGGAACCTCGGCAGCGTCTATGGCGGCAACGAACACTACCTCGAAATCGAGAACTGGAAAATAGCCAAAGGCCGCGCCTACACCAAGGAAATGGTCGATGACGCCGCCCGCGTCTGCCTCATTGGCAACACCGTCGCGGAGAACCTCTACCCTGACACCGACCCCATCGGCAAGGAAATCCGCATCCGCGACGTCGTCTTCACCGTCATCGGCGTGCTTGAGAAAAAAGGCTCAGGACACAATGGACAAGACCAAGACGACACCGCCATCATGCCCTGGACCAGCATCCGCATGCGCCTGCAAGGATCGCCCTCCACCGCCGTACTCAAGGAAGTCACCGCCAAGGCGAATACCGGAGTCAGCGTACACAGCACCTACCCCGCCACAGGCGTGAACTACTACCCTGGCGTCGACCTACAGGAATACAGCGGAGCCCCGCACCCCATGCGTACCAAGACCGTTGATTTCATCGTCGTACAAGCCAAGAACAAGGAAGACGCCAACCCCGCCATGAACGCCATCGGCCCTGTGCTACGCGCCGCGCACAAGCTGCAACGCGGCCAGCTCGACGACTTCCAGCTCCATGACAGCGCGCAATTCTCCAAGATGCTCACCAGCACCACCACCACCATCTCCACGCTGCTACTCGTCGTCGCGATGATCTCGCTGGTCGTCGGAGGAGTCGGTATTATGAACATCATGATGGTCTCCGTCACCGAGCGCACCCGTGAGATCGGCCTACGCATGGCCGTCGGCGCACGACCACGCGACATCATGTACCAATTCCTCTTGGAAGCCATCCTGCTCTGCATCACTGGCGGCATCATCGGCATCCTGCTGGGGCAGCTCGCCTCCTCCATCGTCAGTGCGAACATGGGCTGGGTCACCACCACCTCCATGAGCGCCATCGGACTCTCCGTCTCCGTCGCGGCAGCTATCGGCATCGTCTTTGGCTGGTACCCTGCGTGGAAAGCCTCGCGCATGGACCCCATCGACGCGCTGCGCCACGAATAAGCGGACTTCCTACCCCACCCGCGCGACCACAAAAGGAGATGCGAAGCATCTTGGATTCTTAAGGTCTA
>CAYJLP010000268.1:0-1664 GCA_964371115.1 uncultured Akkermansia sp.
CCCGTCCGAGCGTAGCGAGGTGAGGAGGATCGCGGCAAACTCCCACCGTCGCAAACGCGAAGCGTCACCACCTTCTCTTCTAAAAACCCCCTAGCGCAAACCTCCGCTACACCACCCATAACACCAACCACACACCATGACCCCCCACTGGCAATACACCACCCTCGATGAGTGCACCAGCACCTTCTACCCCGCGCGCGCGCTGCCCGCATGGCACGCCGTCCAAGCCCACCTCCAGACCAAGGGCCGTGGTCGCTTCCAGCGCACCTGGTTCGGCGAGCACGGCGGCCTCTGGATCAGCTACAACGTCCCCATCGACGAGAGCAAAGAGCTCCCCTGGGGACAGCTCCCCCTCGTCGCAGGCGCCGCCCTCATCCGCTCGCTACACCAATACCACATCCCCCAGCTGCGCCTCCGCTGGCCCAATGACCTGCTCGTCGGCCGTGCCAAGCTCGGCGGCATCCTCGTCGAGCGCCCCTCGGCTAGCGTCGCCACCATAGGCATCGGTGTGAACATGCACAACAACACCGCCGCCCTCCATGGCAAGACCTCCGACCCCGTCACCCGCCTCCGCGACCTCATCACCTCCCACTGCCCCAGCGTCGATGAATACCGCGACGTGCTCGGCAGCACCCTCAGTGAGGTCTACCATGCCTTCACCCAGCACGGCATGCACGCCCTCCAAGCCGACCTCCACACCGCCTGGGCAGGCGCACGCCCCGTCGTCGCGATCACCGACACCGCGCGCCACGTCGGCTTTTTCCAAGGCATCGACGACTCAGGCTCGCCCATCCTATGCGATGCGCTGGGCAATACCAGCATCATCCCAGGCATCGAGATCAATCGCCTCGTCGAGATAGGCGCATGATGATATCAGAACAATACCAGAAAGCACGCCCCTGCACCACCCCACGCGCGCCCACCCCGACACAGCGCGCAAAATCACCCCCAACGCCACTTTATAGTTGCAGTGTGTCATCATTTTGCTATAGTAAAAAGCACTATGACTACAGAAACCACGCAGGCTGAATTACCAGCCAAAGTGAAAAGTTACGCGCGCTATCTCACGACGATGGCCGGTCTCGGTGGTCTTCTCTACGGGGTAGACGTAGGCATCATTGCCGCGGCTCTTCCTTATATTGAAGCTACTACCACACTCACGCCATCCAATCTCTCCTTCTTGGTAGCCGCGGTTCTCCTCGGCTCGGTGCTCTCCTCGCTCGTCGCAGGGATGCTCGCCGAGGCATTTGGTCGCAAGATGATGATCATCGTCTCCGCTCTGCTCTTCACACTGAGCATCCCGGTGATCTGCCTCTCCAATGGTGACTTCAACGCGCTCGTCGCCGGTCGCCTCCTACAGGGTGCCTCCGCTGGTCTCATCGGCGTGGTCGTGCCCATGTACCTCGCTGAGTGCCTCGGTGCCTCCGCTCGAGGCAAGGGGACAGGCATGTTCCAATTCCTCCTCACGGTGGGTCTCGTCTTCGCTGCGGCAATTGGCCTGGCGACGACGAAATTCGTCGGTGCTGCGACTGACGTCACCGTGGCTGACACCGCCAAGACTCAGGCGTGGCAGCTCATCTTCTGGTGCTCCATCGCTCCTGGTATCCTCCTCTTCTTCGGCGCATTCCGCCTGAAGGAATCCCCACGCTGGCTCTACAAGCGCG
>CAYJLP010000269.1:0-408 GCA_964371115.1 uncultured Akkermansia sp.
TGGATTCTTAAGGTCTAGACCTTAAGCGATCTCCGGCGATCGTTCGCCGGCGGGTGGAGGGCAGAGCCCTCCCGGGTCAAGGGCGGAGCCCTTGCGGGTTCGGGCAGAGCCCGAGGAAGTGCTGGATCGCAGATCCAGCGGGCGTCAGTTCCCGATAAATCAGCACACGCCCGCGCAGCAAACCCAGCACGGCATCAACGCCGCCAACTGACGCCCCCGTCCCACCTGCGCGCGCAGCGCGCCAAACTCCCCACCGCCGCAAACGCGAAGCGTCACCGCCGCTTCTATACATTACCTCAGCGTCTTCCTCACCAAGGATACAATAAAGTACGACATTAGGAATAATCCGATAAAGCCTTCGAGAGCAATGAGTCCCGCGGCAGTTTCCGTGAGTGGTGAGATCTGATT
>CAYJLP010000269.1:418-1632 GCA_964371115.1 uncultured Akkermansia sp.
CAAACGCAAAGCGTCCACATACGCCACCTCAAACACCCCCCTTCACAATAAACCCATGCAAGACCCCCACACCCCCGCCATCAACTGGCAACAAGTCCGCGAACTCGCCCAAGACATCGACCCCGACGACTACGACGAAGCCGTCATCAACTTCCTCGACGAACTCCACAGCGCGAGCCCCGACTACATCCTCCTCCAGCAAGCCGCCACCCTCCTGCTGCAAGACGAAATCGACCTCCCCCCCAGCCTCCGCGACAGCGGCATCGAGCCCGACGAACTCCTCATCGAACTCTTCATCACCGCAGGAGCCGACCTCAACACCCGCAACCCCTACGGAGAAACACCCCTCGGCCTCGCCGCCCGCTACGGCTACGACGAGCTTGCCACCTACCTGCTCAACGCAGGAGCGGACAAAAAAGCCACAAACGCCCAAGGTCGCATCCCCGCCGACCTCGCCAGCACCCCCGCCCTCATCGAGCTACTCATGCCCGACGAACAACGCGGCCTTGACGAACTCCTCCGCGCTCCCAGCGAGCCAACACTGCCCGACTACCTCATCGACGGTGACAAAGAAGCCCCCGACAGCCTCGCCGCCGAGCTCGAACGACTCCACACCACCAACAGCGAAGACGACGACGACAGCCGCTTCACCCCCCGCCACGACTGCGGACTCGGCGAGTGAGTCACACAGATCTAGAAAAACAATCCACCACATCACCATGCCGTGATTGCCTAGCTCCAATACCCTAGACGACGCCCTCCTCAAGGGAAGGCTCGAGTTCGTAGCATTAATTCTTCATACCTTTCTCCTCGGCGGTCTTGTATGAACTACCTGCTGAAATTCTGGAGACTCAAGCAGAAGAAGCCAGAATCATCCCCACCTCCATCAACCGACGAACAAGGCTAAGAAGCATTTCATGTGCAAGCCCCGCACAAGATAAGCAAACTTGCGTATCCAAAAGCACGGACAAAATCCTTTGTGTTCTCTATCATTGCAATTTCTAGACACAAGAAAACTCGCATATTGAAAAACGAACACAAAATACCTTGTGTGTTCTCAAAATCCGCAATTGCACGACACAAGAAAACTGGCACTCCGTCAGAATCGTATCGTGACCACAGTCGCTTCATACCAAGGCAATCTTACTTTGTTGGGTGGAAAATCTCATTTTTCATTCAACAAAGTGAGTACCTGCTTTCGACCTGAAGAAGCC
>CAYJLP010000270.1:0-1631 GCA_964371115.1 uncultured Akkermansia sp.
AAACGGGGGCGTCAGTTGGCGGCGTTGCTGCCATGCTGGGTTTGCCGCGCGGGCGCGTTCTGCTGTAGCGGAACTGACGCCCTGCTGGATCTGCGATCCAGCTCTGCTTGCGGGGATCCTCCTCACCTCGCTTCGCTCGGACGGGCAGGAGGTGTCCTGCCCTTTCGTCGTCTCATGTTGCAGTGCAACATGTGCCCCACACCCCACGAGGGGCGCTGCCCCCACACCCCGCTGGGCTCTGCCCAGACCCGCCGGCGAACGATCGCCGGAGATCGCTTAAGGTCTAGACCTTAAGAATCCTAGATGCTTCGCATCTCTTCTCATGACACGGCTTTATCTTGTGGTCAGCTAGACTCTGCACTTCGTATTTTTTTCTTGCCATCAAGTCCGCGAGTGCTACAATGAGCTCCGCTATGACTGCCGACGCGAGCCACTTTGACCTCAAGCAATCCCCCAGCCGCGAGGGGCTGCCCACTCTCCTCATGCCTCAGGCCCCTGGTGTCGAGAAGAGTCTCCTCTCCATGATGACCATCGACCCCATGGCCATCGTCTCACAGGCGATCTCCGAGGGGATGAATGAGGAGTATTTCTACATTCCCGCCCATCGCATTCTCTGGGAGATTTTCCGCTCGCGTTATGAAAAGGGTGTGCCCATTGATCCGACTTCCGTGATCCAGGAGCTCACTGATGCCAAGAAGCTCGAGGCGATCGGCGGCGCGGCAGGTCTCACCGATATCTTCTCCTTTGCGACATCCACCGCTCTCTTCGCCAGCCATTTCGAGACGCTAAAAGAAAAGTTCATCCGCCGCTCCATCATTCAGACGAGCAATAATCTCGCGAATTCCGCCTACACGAGCGAGGCAGAGATCGAGCAGATTCTCGATGAGACGGAGCAGCAGGTGCTCAAGATCCGTCAGAGCTCGGCGAAGGCGGATGAGTGGAAGATGAGCGACGACATCCGCGAGGCGATGGCGAATGTGGAGCGCATGATGAGCCAGAAGGAGGGCTTCCTCGGTATCACAAGCGGCTTCCCCGTCCTCGATCAGAAGATCAATGGCTTGAAATCGGGGGAACTCTTCGTCATCGCGGCACGTCCCTCGATGGGCAAGACCTCGTTCCTGCTCAACATCGTGGAGCATGTGGCACTGGATCTGAAGAAAACCGTGCTCATGTTCTCCTGCGAAATGCCCAGCGTGCAGCTCGTCGAGCGACTCCTGTTTGCTCGCAGTCAGGTGAGTCGTACGCAATTGAACCTCAAACGCACGCTGAGCATGAATGAGATGAAGGCCTTTAACGGCGCGATGACCGAGCTGCATGAGAGCAAGCTGATACTGGATGACACACCGGGCATCTCCATCTCGGCGCTCAGGGCGAAATCGAGGCGCATCATGCAGAAGAACCCTGATTTGGCAATGATCGGCATCGACTACCTGCAGCTCATGCGCTCGCATACCAAGCAAGCGCAGGGAAGCCGCGAACGTGAAATCGCGGAAATCTCGGGTGGCTTGAAGAGTCTGGCAAAGGAGCTGGGCATCCCTGTCATCGTGCTCGCGCAGCTGAATCGTGGACCTGAGAACCGCGTGGGGAAGAGCAAGGGCACACCGCAGATGAGTGACCTACGTGAATCGGGG
>CAYJLP010000271.1:0-1606 GCA_964371115.1 uncultured Akkermansia sp.
CAAGGACGAAGCTGGCAAGTTCATCTGGCCTGGCTTCGGCGACAACATGCGCGTCCTCGAGTGGATCCTCGCACGTGTCAACGGTCAGGTAGAAGGTGTGCAGACTCCCCTCGGTGTCTCCCCCACCTTCGCTGAGATCAACACGAACGGTCTTGAGTACACAGAAGCTGACTTCGAAACCAACAACAAGCTTGTTGCTTCCGAATGGCAGGCTGAGCTCACCTCCCAGACTGAACTCTTCGAATCCATGGGCGACAAGCTCCCCGCAGAACTCGAAGCACAGCGTCAGATCCTCCTCGCAACATTCGCCTAAGAATATGCGTGTGAAACATAGGCTGGCAGCTGCTGGCTAAGGTTTCAAGCAAATGATCTTTTACCGCCATCTCCTAGAGATGGCGGTAATTTTGCTTTCAGATCGTGGTAAAATATTGACGACAGATCCTCAGTGTGCTAGGGTGATGAGATGTATTGGATGTCAGAGAACCCCACCGTGTATGAGATCATCGAGGAGCTGAAGCGTACCAACACGCACTTCTATCTGCTGAGCACGCAACCTCATGTGATCACCATCTGTATTGCTTTCCCAGGAGAGCGCATCGAGATTGATGTTCATGGAGAAGAGAGCTGCTGCGGGCGCAGCATCCTGATTGCCCATTTCACAGGGGAAGAGGTATCAGAAATGAGCTTCGATACCCTGCTCGGCAAGATACGCGAGGACGAAGAATGAGGCGTACCATTCGGCAAGGGAGCAAGTAGAGCTTGATGCTAAAGAATATGCTAACAGTAAAAACCGCCTAGCAGCAACTACTACATATAAATATGTCAGAATCGGCATCTATCAACAGCGGCATCGCCCTTGTCACGGGCGCGAATCGAGGTCTGGGAAAGGAAGTAAGCCGACAGCTTGCTTCGCAAGGCTATACCGTCATCATGACGGCGCGCCAGCTAGATGATGCAAAGCAAGCCGCTCATGAATTAGGGCTGACAGGACTCATTCCCGCACAGCTTGATATCACGGATGGAGAAAGCATTGAGCGTATATCAAGCCTGCTGACTTCTACATGGGGGCATCTGGATGTGCTCATCAACAATGCGGCCATCCATTATGACACATGGCAAAACGCATTGAATGTCGATATGAACATCGTACAAGAAGCGATGGACACCAATGCGTACGGGGCGTGGCGTCTGGTGCTTGCCCTTCTTCCCCTTCTCCAAGGCAGTTTACACGCCCGAATCGTTAATGTCAGCAGTGGAGCAGGCAGCATCGCGCAGGGATTCTCTGGCGAAACTCCCGCTTATGCCCTCTCGAAAGTAGCCCTCAATGCCTTGACGATGATGCTTGCAGCACAGCTCAAGCCCGCGGGTATCATGGTGAATGCCGTCTGCCCTGGCTGGACAGCTACGGATATGGGTGGCTCAGGAGGCCGTCCCGTGGAGAAGGGAGCTAGAAGTATTGTAGGAGCCGCGACTCTGCCCAAGGACGGGGCAACGGGTGTTTCCTTCCGTGACGGAGAAATGGTTCCATGGTGATAAATGTCGTCACTGATCTTCATAACTACTATGAACAATATCCTTATGCACGCTTCCAACTTGTTAGAGTAAT
>CAYJLP010000272.1:0-1593 GCA_964371115.1 uncultured Akkermansia sp.
TCTGGATTCGCGTCCTCTACACCCATCCAGCTCACTGGAGCGATGAGCTCATCGAGGCTTTTGCCCGTTGTGAGAAGGTGGTGAAGTATGTGGACATCCCACTACAGCATATCTCTGATGGGCTGCTCAAGAGTATGCGCCGTGAGACGGATGGCGACTACATCCGCGATCTCATCACCAAGATGCGCGCGCGTGTCCCCGGCATGGGCATACGTACGACCTTCATCAGTGGGCTACCTGGTGAGACGGAGGAGGATCATCTGGAGTTGATGGAATTTTTGAAGGAATATCGCTTTGAACGCGCGGGGGTCTTCTCGTATTCTCGTGAGGAGGGCTCGCTCGCGGCAAAGATGCCCGATCAGGTACACCATGCGACGAAGCGCCGCCGTGTGAATGCGCTCAATATGCTCCAATCCGCTATCGCGGATGAGATAGGGCAGGAGGCGGTGGGGCGGACGCTGCGTGTGCTCGTGGATAGTGTGGGCATCGCTCGCGCGGCGTGGGATGCTCCAGATGTCGATGGGGCTATCCATGTGGATGCGTCGCTGCCGGTGGGTGAGTTCGCGGATGTGCTGATCACGGATTCGATCGCCTATGAGCTCTTTGCAGAGGGGGGGGTGGAGCCTGTGGAGGAGGGTGCAGAGGAGATTGTGCGCGAGGAGATCTAGGCGGCGCGCGCGGTTATGCCGGATTGCGACTTGACGGGCTCTAGCTAATCAAGTACGCAGGCCGTGGTTGCTCCCATTAACTACGGCCAGAGTAATAAAAGCTGCCTCGTGGCGCGATTTTTTGTATTTACTTATTTTGAAATCCCCTGAGCTCTCAACACGCACGAAGCCCTCGTCGCTAGGCATAGGCGACGAGGGCTTCGTGTGGAGAGATGGAGCTGTGTTTCTATTGAATGGGGGCTGATGCTTATTTCGCGCTGAGCTTCTGCTCGGTCTTCTTGGTCGACACGATGATCTTGGCTGGTGTGCGCATGTCGCGGATGCTGTTCGCGTAGCTGCGCAGCTTGGTCGCCATGTAGATCTCCTGATCAATGCGGCGTGGGGAGCTCGCCTGCGCGTCTGCCATGATGGAGCTGAGCTTGTCCTCGAGGCTGAGCTCGCGGCTGAGGGGGGCAAAGGCGATGCTGTCCTGCTGGAGCTTCTGCACCTCGGGCGTGGCACTCATGCTGAGGTGGCGCAGCTGCTTCTTCATCTGCGTGTAGAGCTCCAATTGGACCTCGTCGCTCGCGCCCTGCATCGCGGCGATCGTATCTGTCTGGATGCGGCGCTCGGTGTCGAGGTAGCGGCGCTGGCCCTCGCTGAGCTCGTCTGTCGTGGCGGAGGTCGCGCGCAGGCGCTTCTCGATGGGCTTGATGAGGCTGTCGTCCTGCGCAAAGGAGCTGCCGCCCTCTATGTCATCAGCGATGGCATCGACAAAGAGTGCCATCGTCGTGAGCAGGTAGTTGCGCTCAGCGGGGGTCAGCTGGCAGAGCGAGTCATCGACCATGGAGGCGTAGCTCGAGGCTACCGCTCCCATCGTCGTGGGGGCGGGCAGCGTGGGGCTGATGGAGGGGGCTATGTCGCTGCTCTGAGCGAGGAGGCAGGG
>CAYJLP010000273.1:0-348 GCA_964371115.1 uncultured Akkermansia sp.
AAGTGACCCCCCGGGCCAGCCGGCCCGCCCAGCGCGCCTAACTCCTCCCGCCGCAAACGCGAAGCGTCACCACGGTTTTTCACAATTTTAACCTCGCCCCACGCGAAGCGTCACCAGCGTCTTTAAATTATCCACCCACGCAAAGCGTTTGCCACCGCAGACAAAAGCGATGCTTCGCATCGAGGTCTAAGGGGGCGTCAGTCGAGGCTGTGACCACCATGCAGCATGTACCACGCGGGCGCGCGTTTCTTCACGGGACTGCCGCCCGCTGGATCTGCGATCCAGCACCGCGGCGGGCTCTGCCCGAACCCGCAAGGGGCGTTGCCCCTTGACCCCAGGAGGGCGCTG
>CAYJLP010000273.1:358-1592 GCA_964371115.1 uncultured Akkermansia sp.
AGGTCTAGACCTTAAGAATCCAAGATGCTTCGCATCTCCCCTAGATCCATCCGCTTTTTTCTATGACAACATCACCCCACGATTCCTCCGCTGCCGCCGCCACCGCCCTCTGGCGCACCCGCGATCTCTCCCACTGCTGGCACCCCTTCACCCCTCACTCCCTCTGGGGCAATGAAAGCGAGATGCTCTTCATCGAGTCCGGCTCCGGTGTCTGGCTCACCGATTCCCTCGGCCGCCGCTACCTCGATGGCAATAGCTCCATCTGGGTCAATATTCACGGTCACTCCCACCCCACCCTCATCCAAGCTCTCAAAGACCAAGCCGACAAGATCTGC
Organism: uncultured Akkermansia sp.; assembly: GCA_964371115.1. Lineage (GTDB taxonomy): Bacteria > Verrucomicrobiota > Verrucomicrobiia > Verrucomicrobiales > Akkermansiaceae > Akkermansia. The sequence goes on from CAYJLP010000273.1 coordinate 694, forward strand.
CACAGCAGCTACCTCGGCTTCTCCCACGGCCTCGCCAGCGATCTCGCCGCCCGCCTCTGCTCCTTCTTCCCCGCAAATACCCTCAACCGCGTGTTCTTCTCCGACGACGGCTCCACCGCCCTAGAGACCGCCCTCAAGATGGCCTTCCAGTCCTGCGCCCAGACAGAGGGCAAGCAGCGCCGCCGCCGCTTCCTCGCCTTCGCGAATTGCTACCACGGCGATACCATGGGCGCGGCCTCACTCGGCGGAGTGGGCACCTTCTTCGAAAAGTTCCGCGGCTTTGGCATGGAGGTCCAGCACGTCTCCACCATGGTCGAGCTCCACGCACTGCCTCCCTCCGAGACCGACACCATCGCCGCCATCATCATCGAGCCCATCATCCAGGGTGTGAATCGCATGACCCCCTGGCCCACTGGCATGCTACGCGAGCTGCGCGACTACTGCACCGCGCGCGGGATCTTGCTCATCTGCGACGAGGTCATGACAGGCTTTGGCCGCACAGGCGCGCTCTTCGCCAGCATGCTCGAGGATGTCACCCCCGACTTCCTCTGCTGTGCCAAGGGACTCACAGGCGGCTACAGCCCGCTGGCCGCCTGCCTGACCACAGAAGCCATCTACGAAAGCTTCCTCGGTGCCTACGAAGAAAACAAAACCTTCTACTACGGTCACAGCTTCACCGCCCACCCGCTGGGTTGCGCACTCGCCATGGCCAGCCTCGATATCTTCGAACAAGAACAAACCCTCGCAAAGCTCCCGCCCAAAATCGCGCACATCCAACACGAAGCTCAGCAACTCCAGCAGCACAACCCCCACGTCTGCGCCATCCGCCAAGTCGGCATGGTCATGGGCATCGACATCGCGCGCCCCGACGGCAGACCCTACCTCCAAGGCGAACGCGC
>CAYJLP010000274.1:0-1559 GCA_964371115.1 uncultured Akkermansia sp.
GGGGTTCTGCGCCCCGATTGCGCGCGGTGGGGAGCTGCTGCTTGCTCGCCTTGGCACTAGTGCGCGGGGGATTGGGGGTGCTGTTGTTGTCGGACTGTCGCTCGCTTGTCGACTTGGCGACGTGGAGAGGATTGCTGGCTGTGGGTTGTGCGATGCCTTGTTTCTCCTGCTCTTGCTGACGCTCTAGGTCTTGCTTGATTTCCTTCCACGTGGCGGGGGTGGCATGATCTTTTCTGCTGAGGCAGCGCCTCATGTTGCGGCAGTCCTGACAGAAGAAGTGAACGACTTGCTTGATACTACTATCGCTATAGTAAATCAACGCGATGGCATGGAGGATGAGCAGGGGGATGAGGGCGAGGGCGATGCCCGAGACGGGGAGGAGGAGATCAGTGCCGATGAGATGCCCGAGCAGCCCTCCCGCATCAGACGAGGTGTGTGTCTGCGCCCAGTGCTCCAGGAGCCAAGGCTGGATAGAGAGGGTAGCGGTCGAGGTGAGGGTGATGGCAATGAGGCAGATGAGCTGTCTGAATAGAGAGCCGTGCGGGATGAGCAGCAAGCGCGCAGGGATATAAAAGAGCAGCAGCGTGATCCACCAGCTCGCCGCGCCAAGGAGATGAAAGCTCATCCCTGCTAGGTAGAGTCCCACGAGACCTAGTGTATTCGAATTGCCCGTATTGGGAGCTGCTGCATCGGCGTGGGGGTTGATGGTCTGCCAGTTGATCTCATCGAGCTTGAAGCTCGCGAGGCTCACCATCATGGCAATCAGAGCGAGCAAGAGCAAGGCCGCGACGAAGCGCGGCAGTAGCGTCGAGGGTGGGGTGAGGGCAGATTTGTTTCTAAAAGAGTCGATGGAGGAGGGCTTCATTTCAGTCAGACAATGATAGAATGCAGAACGTGAACTGGCAAGTTTAAAGTGAGTCCAGAAGGCTATATGCGCGATTCTGGTTGAAAAAATCACCCCCCTTCATCTCGCGGCGCGATGGGAAGGGGGGTAATCCAAACATGGAGTGGATACTCCTTTATGATTTAAAATTAGATGTTATACATCTTGCTGTAGTATTCATCGGCCATGCGGTCGGAGTTAAAGGCGGGGTCGACGTCTGTCATGCCTTGGAAGACGACATCCATCCATCCGTCGTTGTTGTCATAGTACAGTGGCAGCACCTTCGTCTCCATGACATTGTAGAAGTTGTCACGATCGGAGCGATCGCGCGCCTCGGGGGAGAGGCCTTCCTTTGCCTCGGGGATGATGAAGCAGTTCTCCGTATCCTTGGCAAACTCGCATACCCAGCCGTCGTTGGTGGAGATGGAGACCGAGCCATTCATCGCGGCGGACATGCCCGAGGTGCCGGAGGCTTCGCGGGTGACGATGGGGTTGTTCAGCCAGACGTCGGAGCCGTTCTTGAGGAGGCGTGAGAGTGCCAGCTCGTAGCCTGTGAGGACAGCGCAACGAGGGTATTTGGAGCTCAGATGGTTGAGCTCGTTGAACATGTCGACCGCGGCAAAGTCGGTGGGGTAGGGCTTGCCTGCCCAGATCATCTGCACGGGGCGATTCGTAC
>CAYJLP010000275.1:0-1537 GCA_964371115.1 uncultured Akkermansia sp.
CTTCAGGTACGTAGACTGTTGTTGCGCAACCACCGCTTGCGTACCTTAGAGCGCTTCGTTGCTCAAGATAAAATCCGGCATAAACCGCTTCGCGCCGCTGCGCTCTGCTCGCTATTTATTCCGTTTTTCTCTTGACCAACTTCGCACTCTAAGGTCGGTAGCATGTATCTTCATTTGGTTGAAAAAGACTTTGTCTTTTCCCTCCAAATGAAGCACATGATCGGGGAGATAAAGCGATCAGCTGCTAAATCACGCTACTTTTTCTATAGCTTCCTCATTACTAATACTAGCCTTCTTATCGAGTGAGGAAATCATGATACGATTCTGACGGAGTGCCATAAATTGATCTCATTGTAAGTCATGCTGAGACTCACATATCAGTCAGAGTCTTCATTATATCTTTAATAGTATGAACTCCAGTATAAAGGTATCATCTGATTTTCACTCCGAGACACCCCTCCAGATATCAGGAAATAACCAGAAGATAACTCATCACTGTCCACACACACACACACGATTGCCCGTGAAGATGCAGAGTCAACATAGATCAGAGATGATGGCCGGCTGACCTGTCATTCTAAAAGCCTAGCTCCTCATGAAAGAAGCTAGGCTTTTGAAAAAAGATACACCGATGCGTTATTTACGCCTCCTTGCGCCTTCTGCGGGCGAGGATGCCTGCCAATGCCAGCAAGCTGAGTGTCGCGGTGCTTGGCTCAGGGATCGTGGCATTGTACAAAACCACACTTCCGTCATAGCTGCTTATGCGCTCCATGCTCATCTGCGTGCCGTTGTTGCTCATGATGAGGTTGCTATAGTCGAACCCATCTTGCAAGGTCGCGACGCCAGTGAGGCGGAAGCCAAAATTGCCCTCTGCTGAGAGGCTTGCGAGATCAATGCCGCTGATTTCTAAGAACAGTTGGTTTTCTATAGTGACTTTGTTGAGGGCAAACTCGACTCCATCGAGTGTGTAAAGATCAATGAGATTGCCATCCAGTGTCACTTGCTCGGGGGCATCGGTGATAGCCACGTCGATGCTGCTATTGCTCATCGTGATCATCTCTTGGAGGCTGACGCTACTTCTTGTTTGCACCGAGAAGGTGCTTTCCTGAAGCGAGCTGAAGTGCGTGCCGTCAAAGCGTAGGCTCGCGTCACCTATCACTCTGAACTGTGCGCCTGCACCCATGGTGCCACCTGTGATGGTGAGCTCAGAGGCATTGCCCAGCATCACTGTCGTGTTGGTGAGCGCGGAGTTGCTAATGCTACCCACTCCATTTGCCGCGAGGGTGACATCTACAGAAGATAAGCTGTTGCCCGTTATGCTGCCCTCCCCTGTGTCACTGTGGCTGACGAGTCCTTCTCCGACGGAGCCTGCACCGCCTGCTTGACCTGTGACCGTCAGCACTCCTGCCTGTATGCTTGCGCCCGCCACTAGGCTAGCAGCGTTCTCCAAGCTTTGACCTTCTGCAATGATGATGGAGGCATCCGCAGCGGTCTGAACATGGCTGTCACCGAGGACATCTTTACCAGCTATCGTGAG